>CBIHKY010000217.1:0-1868 GCA_966205705.1 uncultured Alphaproteobacteria bacterium | reverse complement strand
GGCCATGCCTGCTCCTGCCGCGACTTGGCGCTCGCGTCAATCGGCTGCGGCGCGGTGTGACTGCGATGAAGGGGGTGAGGGGCATGTTAAGGCAGCGTAAATCGGGCTCGCGATAGGATCTTCCCAACAAAGGAGGACATCATGTTATCGCGGATATTGAGCAGCGAACGCGGCGCTCAAATTGTTGAAATCGCTATCATATCGGCCCTTATTGGCGCGGCTGGCATCATCGCGGCCCTCTCGATCTGGCTTAGCTGACCCCAAATATTTGCTGATCGCCCAAGCGGGCGCGACCCGAGCCGTCGCCCGCTTAGCTGCCTGACCGCAATTGTTCTTTTGTTCACCACATCAGCCAGCAATTCAAAAACGACTTAGCTTTAAACTGAGCCAACGAGCAGCCCGCAGGCCGCTCGTTGGGAGATTGCAGTGCCGGGCAGATTGATCGATAATGAGAGCGGCGCGACCGCCATCGAATATGGCCTGATCGCAGCCTTAATCGCGGTGGCCTGTATCATCGCGTTTCTTTCGATCGGGCTCAACCTGAGCGACATTTTCATGACGGCATCGAATGCGATGAGCGGCCAAAAATAGGCTCAGCGGCTGGATTTCGTGACGAACCAGATGACATGCTGCGGACCCTTGCCATTGCTGCGGGCGCGCACCTTCACTTCATCGACTGGAAGGCCAGTCTGCCCCAGCCGCTTGGTGAACGCGGCGTCCGCCCCTGCGGACCAGATGGCCAACACGCCGCCGGGCTTGAGCGCAGCAATCGAGGCGCGCAGGCCTTGGGCTGAATAAAGCCGATCATTCTCGGCGCGCACCAGCCCATCTGGGCCATTGTCGACATCGAGCAGGATCGCGTCATAAGCGCCCGGATTTTGGGCGATAACGTCCGCGACATCGGCGCTGAGCAGCGTTACGCGCGGATCATCGAGGCATCCGGCAGCCAGCTCCACCATCGGCCCGCGCGCCCAGTCGATAATCTCCGGCACCAACTCGGCCACCGTTACCCGCGCCTTGCCATCCAACGCTGCCAGTGCCGCGCGCAGGGTGAAGCCCATGCCGTAGCCGCCAATGAGCAGATGCGGGGAGGACCGCCCTTTGAGCCGATCGCAGCTCATATTGGCGAGCGCCTCTTCTGATCCGCTCATGCGGCTGCTCATCAGCTCATTGCGATCCAGCACGATCATATAATCCTTGCCGCGCCTGTAGAGCGTGAGCAGTTCGCCGCCGGGTACCTGTGCCGATCCAATGAATTCGCGGGGCTGCATTGCACTTTTCTCTCATCAAGGGCGTCTGGCGATCATCCACCGGCTGCCCTCCCCCTAAGGCACCTTAGCGCTCGCCGCCAAGCGAATGCGCGATGGAGGGTTGAAGCTGAGGGGGCGCAGCGTCATAGCGGCCAGAACAAATTCCCGCAGATTGAAAGAAGCGCCGCGTTTTGCGATATTTTCTAGATACCGAGTTTAATGGCCATGGCGGCGAGCTGATCAGCCTCGCCCTCGTTCCTGAATATGGCGATCAGGAATTTTATGTGTCGCTGCCGCTACCCGAGGTGATTCATCCTTGGGTGCAGCTCAATGTGATTCCCTATTTGCGCTTCGTTCCGCAGGGTGTGGATTTGCAACTAGATGCGGTGCAGGCGGCGCAGCATATCGAGACTTATCTGATCAATGATAGCGATCCGCTGATCGTGGCGGATTGGCCGGATGATCTGGGCTATTTCTGCCATTTGCTTGTGCCGGCGCCGGCGCAGATGATCGGCATTAACGGGATGCGTCTGGAGCTGATTAACGGGGCTGGCTTTAGCGCGGCGGCGAACAGCAAGACCCCGCATAATGCGCTGCATGATGCACGGGCGCTGAAGG
>CBIHKY010000216.1:0-1885 GCA_966205705.1 uncultured Alphaproteobacteria bacterium | reverse complement strand
CCAAGATCGGATTGTGTGAAGAGCCCGTCGATCCAGGGCCCGTAACCAAATTTGAAGAGCTGCCAGCAGGTACTCTTGGGCATAGCACCCATCCCTGTCCGGACACTGCGGCCGTCGGCCAGCATCAACTCAAGCCCGCATTGCATAAGATAATGATCGGCATATGGGGTATAGCCCACGCGCCGCTTCAGAAAGGCGCTCGCCACCGATTCGTCGGGCTCACCCGGGCAATCGACCCAGAGCTTGAGCCCCCGCTCGCCTATCTGTTCGGAGAGTTGCCGAAAGGTGACGCCTGGCTCGACGAGGCAGTAAGCCAAGTTCTCATTGATCTCGAGAATCTCATTCATGCGGCCAAGATCGAGCAATATGATCTTGTCGCGTGCCGCCACCTCCTGACCTGCGACCGCGCGGCACACAGGTTGAAGCGCCGCTCCGGCCTCGCTCGCCACCGCGAGGACCTTGGCAAGTTGCTCGGTGTCGCGCGGCGCGATGATACCCAGGGGCAGGGCGACTCCGGAATGGAAGG
Source organism: uncultured Alphaproteobacteria bacterium (assembly GCA_966205705.1). Classification (GTDB taxonomy): domain Bacteria; phylum Pseudomonadota; class Alphaproteobacteria; order Sphingomonadales; family Sphingomonadaceae; genus Sphingobium. Next base: position 1,359 of record CBIHKY010000216.1, on the reverse strand, counting down.
GTGCGAGCGCCGCCGGATCGCGCGTTACCCCATCGGCACCGACCAGTGCTTCTAGCGCGTCGAGCGCGGCGGCTTGGCGATTTGCGTCCATCTTGATCACCCCCTATTTCCGCATGGTCGAAGGTTGCAGGACGATCGGAAAAAGATCCGGCTCCGAAACATCGATCGCGAACTCCTCGGCGCGCACACGCGGGTCGATCGCACTCGCCGGCTCGCTGTCGCGCCAAGAGAAACAGCAGGCCGTGCAGCGATGGATTGTCCAAATCGTTTTCTCGCCATCGACGCCGCGGAAATCAGGGATCGAAGCGTCGGAGCCACATCGCGGGCAATGGGGTGCAGTCATAGCGTCTCGCCTCGTTGCATCGCCTGGATCCGTTTGCCGAGGTCATCGATAGTCTGGCCGGTGGGCGGGGTGACCAGATGTGCCTCGCCCACCGGATCGGGCGGGAGATAGCTTGTTGCGTCGATAATCAGATGGTGCCCCTTCCCCGGCGTCACGGCAGCGGGGTCGATCGGGACCATCGCCATGTTCGGCAGGACGATGATGTCCTCCGCGCGCGTCCGGGTCGACAGGGCCCACATGACCTGGTTGAGATCGAAGGGATCGATATCGCCATCGACCATGATCAGATTTTTCAGATACATGAGGCCATGGGGCGTACCAAGCGCGCGGAGCGCCACGGATTTTGCGAAGCCCGCCATCCGGTTCTTGACCGCGATGATCGCTGTCAGTCCGTGCTGGTACAGCGCATTCACCGCGGTGACTTCGGGAAAGGTCTGGCGCAACTGTGCATAGATGGGCGCCGACGTATGAAGACCGATCAACGTGTCGTGCTCCGTCCAGCCACGACCGATGTAGATATTCTCGAATATAGGGTTCTTTCGGTGCGAGACGGCGGTCACCTTGAAGACAGGGGCGCGTCGCACGCCGCTGTAGGATCCTGGGAATTCACCGAACGGCCCTTCGAAGACGCGCTCACCAAGCTGGAGCTCGGCTTCGATGACGATCTCGCTATCCGCGAGGATGTCGATACCGTTGCCGGAATTCGTCAGCCGGATCGGCGCTCCCATCATCGCCGAGGCATAAGCATATTCGGACTCGTCGTAGCCGATTGGTGTTGCTGCGAACAACGCGACGCCGGGATGGTTGCCGAGCATGACGGCGATCTTGAGCGGCAGGCCTTCGCGTTCCGCTGCGAGGATCTGGCGTCCCATGTCATGCGACGGGATCGTCATCAGGCTGAAGCGATCGGGACCCTGGATCTGAAGCCTGTAGATGCCGACATTCTGCTTGCCGAAATTTTCCGGATCCAACGGATCGCGCGAAGCCACCGACGCCTTGGCCAAATAGAAACCCCC
>CBIHKY010000215.1:0-2233 GCA_966205705.1 uncultured Alphaproteobacteria bacterium | reverse complement strand
GTTCATATCTGATGTTGAGACGCGGCGGCCCGGCCGATTTGTTCTTGCGCCGACCGAACTCATGCGCTTCGACCGCGTCCCACTGCCTGGATCGCTTGACCGGATCCGGATCGAGCGTCGTGACGAGGATCTGGCGATCGTCATGGCCATGATCCTGCGTGTAGCGGTCGAACGTCGCAGCGGGCCGCTCCTCTGCCGCTATTTCCGGCTCCGCATTCGCATCGCCGATCTTACCGGTCGCATAATCATCGAAGGCGGCCGCCGCTCGCTCGCGGGTTACGTTGCGCGCCAGGTGGAAGCTGCGCTCCCCCGCCCCGCTCGTCAGCCGCGATATGTCCGGCACGCTCGGAATGCCGAACCAGGCGCGCCGGGCGGGAGCTGCTTTCCCGCGCTCCCAGCGCTGCGCGGAATCGAGGCTCGCTCGGACCTTGCCGCGCAGGAGCCCCAACGGATCATCGAGTTCGGTCTCCGCCAGGTCGAGCGGCAAGTCGCGGATGATCCGCTTTGCTGCGCGCCTGCGAAAAGTTCCGATCGGGTCCATGATCTCCAGTCCACGCTTCCAAGGCGGGTCGTGCCCGTCCCACCAGCCCGCGGCAGGCGCCCGCTCGGGAAATCCCGAGCGAAACCGACCTTCCTAATCCGAAGGATATCATGTTGCTGTTAGCCTCCACAATCAAAGATTGTGGAGGCTACCTATTGCGCAAAAAATATTCAGTTACTCCCGATATATTCTCGATATCTTATTGAGATATTCTGGATACATTACCGATATTTCGCAAGATATTTAGATAAGAGATTTTGAACTCGAATCGGATATCTCTCAGCATGATCGAATATCGGCTTCAGATACTATCTGACTTGCAACGATACCCGATCTCGGTGGCGGCGAAATCATTCCAATATCCGGTCTTTGGATATTTAAATGCTCGTTGTAATATCCATGCACCAATTTGCAGTGGAACAACGAGCTTGAATGTCAGGTTTTGGCGACGAACCGTGCCTTATCAGCGACAGAATGGCTCGTTGCCCATCGGGGCTCCAACCTACCAACCAAGCAAGGAGATAAGTATGAAAAACTTGCTTGCTGAGGCCATGGCGCGCGTAATCGTCGAAGGTCTGACTGCGCATTCTGCTCGGATAGAAAAATTGACGCGCGAGCTTGAAGTCGCCATCATCCAAGCCGCCCAAGCGAGTGGCAAACCCGTCACGATCGAAACCATGTTCGCGGGCCAGGATCTGAATGGACCGGCTTTCGCCGACCTCCGCAAGACCTTACGCAACCCTGGCCTGAAGCCTGAGGCGACGATCAGTGAATTGCGCAGGGCTGAAGGCTACTTCATACGAGCGCACGACGAATATATCGCCAAATATTCCGACGATCGGGCGAACGCCCTGCGTTGGGCGGAGCTCCGGCTTGCGATCGCACGACTCTTCTATGATGAGATGATCCGGTCTTTACCTACTGCTTCACGTCCCCAAGCGCGGCCGAAGGCGGAGCGCTCAACAAGCGTCATCGGGTTCGAAATGGATGCTTTCTCTGCCGATGAGCAGGAAGCGCTTCGTCAAGCGATCAGTAATCGCGAGGATGCAATCAGGCAGTTGGAGACCATCATCCGCCGAGGCGACGCGACGTCGGACACTACGCACCTCATCTGTAGTTATTTGCGCGATCCGAACAAGATCGAGCAGGTAAACCGCTGGCTCACCGCCGAGCAGAGCAAGGCGCACCATAGCAACCCGGAACCTGAAAATGACGTCCAGCCGATGGCTGCCGTTGCCGAGCCGCTGCAGATGGACACTCCGCCGACCCGCAATGGTCAAGACAATGAAAAGCTGTGGCCGCCACGTCGGGAAGCACCTCGAACAGATCCGGTCGTTGCCCAGAAACTTGTCGAGTGGCTCCGGGTCGGCCCCAATAAGATTCGGAAACTGTACGCGCGGTCGTCTGCAGGGGATATTCGGCTTAACGCCCGACCGGACGCACCATCGGTCGCCGGCATGTTCGAGACCGCAGTTGACCACCCGTTGGTTCAAAATGAACTATCAGCAATATGCGCGCGTCTTGAGCTATAACACCCCTCGTTCGGCGCGGGTTGGCTCCTTTCACATACTTGCCTCTTTTGGAATTGGGCCGAGGCTGCCTAAGCTAGCGGGCGCGCAAAGTGATAGCGGCGCCTGCTTGTCGTGATAACGCCAAGACAGCACTAATTGCGCTACCGGATAGGGTTCAGCG
>CBIHKY010000214.1:0-2238 GCA_966205705.1 uncultured Alphaproteobacteria bacterium | reverse complement strand
GGACTGGAGCGCGAAGGAAAAGGCGCTGCGCGGCGCATCGGGCGGAATGCCAAGGCCCCGGCGCAGATCATTTGTGCCAGCGATGAGCGCCATGACGCCAGGATCATTCGCGATCTTATGGGCATTCACCAGACCCGCCGGGCTCTCGATCATGGCGATGACCTGCCGTTGCGTCACCAGATGCGTGTCATGCGCCTGCCGCGCCTCGATGACCTTGGGGAGGATGACATAGGGCGGCGCGGCGGCGCGCACGGCAACCATATCCAGCCCATGATCGGTGCGCCCCTCAGCATTGATGCGGATGGCGCAGGGCCGTCCATCGAAACCGGCGCGCACAGCATCGACAGCGGCTTGCCGCGCCTTGTTGCGATCTTCCGGCAGCACCGAATCTTCAAGATCGAGAATGATGAAATCGCAATCAAGCGTTCTGGCCTTCTCGATCGCCCGTGGGCGCGATGCCGGAACGAACAGCATGGACCGCACCAACCGCAGCGGCATCTCCTGATCCGCGATCCGCCTATCTGACCTCATTCGCCATTTCCCATGTCGATCCCCTGTGTAACCGCCGATTCTGCTTTCCGGCAGCATCCTGTGCGGTCATAGTAGCGACCCAAAGCACAGGAGGCTATCGGCATGGACCTGATTACATTCACGCTGTTCATCGCCGTTCTGGTGATCTTCTATCTGTTCGCCAGCATCAAGATCGTGCGGCAGGGCTATCGCTACACCATCGAGCGGTTCGGCAAATTCACCGAAGTCGCCGTGCCGGGGTTCAATCTCTACCCCGCCTTCTTTTATCGTGTTGGCCGCAAAATCAATATGATGGAGCAGGTGATTGATGTTCCCTCGCAGGAAATCATCACCCGCGACAATGCGATGGTTGCTGTGGATGGCGTCGTTTTCTTTCAGGTTCTGGATGCTGCGAAGGCCGCTTATGAGGTGAGCGACCTCCACAATGCCCTGATGCAGCTGTGCACCACCAATTTGCGCACCGTCATGGGCTCGATGGATCTGGATGAGACGCTCTCCAAACGGGACGAGATCAATGCCCGGCTGTTGAGCGTGGTGGATCACGCGACCAATGCCTGGGGCGTGAAGATCACCCGCGTCGAGATCAAGGATATCCGCCCGCCGCAGGACATCGTGAACGCGATGGGCCGCCAGATGAAGGCCGAGCGTGAAAAGCGGGCCAATATTCTGGATGCCGAGGGCTTCAAGAGCGCAGAGATTCTGCGGGCCGAGGGTGAGAAGCAGGCGCGCATTCTCCAGTCCGAGGGGCAGCGCGAAGCTGCGTTCCGGGCCGCTGAAGGCCGCGAGCGGGAAGCGCAGGCTGAGGCCAAGGCAACCGAGATGGTCAGCCTCGCCATTTCCAACGGCAACCCGCAGGCCATCAACTATTTCATCGCGCAAAAATATGTCGAGGCAGTCGAGAAGTTCGCAACCTCACCCAATGCCAAGACGATCCTGTTTCCCGTCGAGGCAACGCAGCTGATCGGCACATTAGGCGGCATCGGCCAGCTGGCAAAGGAAGCCTTTGGAGATGACACCCCTGCTGCTCGCACGACGCCAGCTTCCGGCCTGCCGCGCACAAAGACGAGCTGAGGCGTAATGTTCGAAGGACTTCATCATTCGGTCCTTTGGGGCATCGTCGCGGTCGTGCTGGCGATTGGCGAGATCATTGCGCCCGGCGTGTTCCTCATCTGGCTGGCGCTAGCGGCAGCCCTGACAGCGGGCTTGACGCTCCTGCTGCCGATCGGCGAGGCGTTTCAGGTGCTCGCCTTCGCCATCTTCACAGCGCTTAGCGTGAGCGGTGGCAGGCTTTGGTATCTCGCACGACCAGTCGAGCCGACAGACACGATGCTGAACGACAAGACGGCCCGCATGATGGGGCGTTCAGTGATCGTCACGGAGACCATCATCCACGGACAAGGGCGCGTTCGTGTTGACGACAGCAGCTGGCAAGCGACTGGTCCGGACGCCGAGATTGGCACGCATATGATGATTGCGGGCGTGGACGGCACCACGTTAATCGTGGCCTATCCGGTTAAAGAGCTGAGCTAAGCACAGCGCAGATTTAGGCCCCGACTTTCAAGCGGCAAATCGACACGCTCGACTGCCGCCCGAGAGTCACTTCTTGCCGAAAAAGCCCTTGGCCAGTTCGCCCAGATCATTGAGCGGATTGCCGTCGCCATCCTTGTCGAGCGCCTTGAACGCCTTGGTCCGGCTGCCCATCATCTC
>CBIHKY010000213.1:0-2257 GCA_966205705.1 uncultured Alphaproteobacteria bacterium | reverse complement strand
CGGCGTCGGCCAGCGTGCCAGACGGCGCGAGCGTATAAACAGCGGCACCCTTGGATTGCAGGATGGTATCGACATGCATGGCGTGTCCTCCTGGAGCGTTTCGATGCTGGGCTGAAACGCTCGATTTGCTCGTTTCATCGCGTAGCCAGGCTGCAGGGCGGCGCCAGCCCATGAGGGCCGTCTTGCGCCGATCGAGTGTGGACCCGGTGGGGTTCCGGTGCAATAGGCCGAACGGCAAAAGAAGAGGCCGGCGCTGGGGCCGGCCTCGAGTGGTCGTCAGGGGAGGTTGTCCTCGGCTCAGGAGGCCTTGCGCTTTTGCGCCCAATTGGTCGGACGCGGCGCCGGGGTCGGGGCCTGAGCCGGAAGCGTGCCGCGCCAGGCAAAGCGCGCGACTTCGAAAAGCAGGACCAGGACAAGCAGGGTCAGCGGAACCATGAAGACCGCAATCTGCGTGTCGGGCTGATTGGCGAAATTGGCTGCCTGGGCGGGGGTAACCCCGGCAACAAGGGCGCTTGCCGCGACCGCAGTGGCGCCAAGCGAACCCAGAACCGCCATCAACCTGAAACTCTTGCGCCTGGGAGACGTAGATTTGTGCATGGGATCGACGTCGTGTCCTTCGTTTCCGATGCCGCCAGATCACCACGCAAAAGCGGTTCGATGATGAAGCGAAGACGGACAGGACGGGACCATTTGAGGGCAGAACTGTGGCGGCACAGGTGCCCAAACCGAGGAGACGGCCAATGCGCATTGTACCGACGGTGTTCCTGAGTGTTCTTATGGCAGCGCCGGTCATGGCGCAGGATGTGGCGACGGAGACGCCCTGGCGCGTGACGGTGACGGCGCAGATCGAGGCGCTGCGCAGCGAGGATGGCGAGACGGCCCTGTCGCTGGCCGGCGCCGCGTTCCGGGCCAATTACAGCGATCCGGACCGGTTCTTCGCCGATATCCAGAGGGCGGGCTATGCTCCGATCTCGACCTCGCGCACGCACAGTGTCGGGACGTTCCGCGAGCTCGGCGATGGCAGCGTGGTGCAGGAGGTCGAAATTGTCGGTTCCGACGGCAAGGTCTGGGAAGCGATCTACCAGATGGCGGACGAGCCCGACGAAGGCTGGCGGGTGCAGGGCGTCGTGCTGCGCAGCACGAGCGGCATCGGCATTTAGGCGCGGCCGCTCCTGCATGCAGTTTGGGCTTTTCCAGGCGGTTGGCTTGCACTAAACCCCTTCCGACATTCCGGGAGGCATTGATGGGTTTTCTCTCCGACGCATTGGGGGGCGTGGCGCCGTCCGCGACCGTGGCGATCAGCCAGAAGGCGCGCGAGATGGCAGCACAGGGCAAGGACATCATTGCCCTCTCGGCCGGTGAGCCTGACTTCAACACGCCGCAGAATGTGCGCGACGCCGCCAAACGCGCCATGGACGAAGGCAAGACGCGCTACACCAATGTCGACGGCATCGCCGAGCTCAAGGAAGCGGTCGCCGCCAAGTTTCGCCGCGATAACGGGCTGGACGTGACGGCGGCAGACTGTTTCGTCAGCTCGGGCGGCAAGCTCATCATCTTCAATGCCCTGATGGCGACGCTCAATCCGGGCGACGAGGTCATCGTGCCGGTGCCCTATTGGGTGAGCTATCCCGAAATCGTGCGGCTGTGCGGCGCCGAGCCGGTTTTTGCGGTGGCCGATGCGTCGACGGGGTTCAAGCTGTCGCCCGCGACGCTGGAGGCAGCGATCACGCCGCGCACCAAGTGGCTGATCCTCAATACGCCCTCCAACCCGACCGGCGCGGCCTATTCGCCGGCCGAACTCAAGGCGCTGGCGGAGGTGCTGCTGCGGCATCCGCAGGTGCATATCCTTACCGACGATATCTACGAGGTGCTCGTTTATGACGGGCTGACCTTCGCCACCATCGCGCAGGTGGAGCCGGCGCTGCAGGCCAGGACCCTCACGATGAACGGCGTTTCCAAGTCGCACGCGATGACCGGCTGGCGCATCGGCTACTGCACGGGACCGCGGCCACTGCTGGCGGCCATGACAAAGCTGCAGGGGCAGTCGATTTCAAACCCCGCCTCGATCTCGCAATGGGCGGCGGTCGAGGCGCTCAACGGACCACAGGACTTCCTCAAGGAGTGGCGCGACGTGTTCCAGGCGCGGCGTGACATGGTGGTGGCCGGGTTCAATGCCAACACCGGGCTCGACTGCCTGACGCCGGAAGGCGCGTTCTACGTGTTCCCGTCGTGCCAGCGGCTTTTGGGCCAGACCAGC
>CBIHKY010000212.1:0-2460 GCA_966205705.1 uncultured Alphaproteobacteria bacterium | reverse complement strand
GGATACAGATATCATCGATCAGATAGTCGCCCAGCAGGTCCGGCATGAGCCGATAGAAGCGGCCCCGCTTGTAGAGCACGCCACCATCAACGAGCATCTTGAGCGCTCTCGTTGCATCGTCTGCCGCATGTGCCGTGACCGTCTCTAACAGCTGACCGATCTCGCGATCGTCGATACGAACCGGCTGGAGGAGCGCGATCAGCCCAAGCATATCGCGGAGGAGGCGAGTGTCTTCCGGAAGACCAATCCGCCCGGTCAGCACTTGGGTAAATCGCTCGATCACGACAGCACGCATATCGTCGGCGTTCCGCACCATTTCGGCGGACACTTCCTGTTCGGTGACGACACGCGCCGCCATGACGGCAACGAGCGGATTGTCGGCGGCAATACGCTGGACCAAATCCGCCCAACCTTCGTCGCCCCCAAATTTGGTCAGGGCATGGGCTGCGAGATCACGCATCGCTGCCTTCGGCAGAACGCCAAGTGCGATTTCGACAGGCTTGAAGATAGCGAAGCGTGCAAGGTCATTCCGAATGCGCTGCTCGGCATAAGGGCGTGTCGCGAGCAGTAGCCGCGCCTTGTTGCGGGGGTCGGCGACGTAGTCGATCAGGAGCGGGAGACCGTCGCGATCATGAGCGTCATCGACCACCAACAGCTTTTCGCAGGTGCCAAGCGCTTCGAGGCCTTCGTGGTCTGGGTCGCTTACGGGCGACAGGAAGCGCACCAGCGTTGCCGGATGTGCCGCTGCGTAACGCTCAACGCCAGTCTTGATTAGGCGGGATTTGCCCATGCCACCCGCGCCTGAGACAATTACTACTGGCTGCTCGCCCTCCAGCCCAGCGTTCAGGGTCTCAAGGTCGCTTTCGCGACCGACAAGCTCCCAGTTATGCGTGAAGGCGCTATCATCTTGGTCGAACGGGGCGAAAAAGCGATCGGCCTTGACCCATGGACCGGGATTGTCGCGTCCGAGCAGGACGAGCCGTTGTCCCCGGAAGAAGATGTCGACAAGATTGTCCTGAAGTTCTCCCGGCAGCCCGCGAACCTTGCGGGATATGTCGTCCTGGTCCCAAACTTCCCAGCCAGCTGCCTCCATCGCATCAGCTGTGGCCGGGCTGGCGACGCGGCTAAGGGCAAGAATAGAGCGATCGACCGGACGGTCGACGCCGGCAATCGCGCGTCGGGCTTCGGCAGGACCAAAGCGCTCGACCTGCTTGCACTGAATGCCGATCGTTTCGCCGTCGCCGATGGCGAGAACGTCCCAACCGCCTTGATCGTGACCGCGACCGCCGCGCACGCGCGTGTTGCGAGTGGGGTAGAGGTAGCTCGTGAGATCCCCAATGAAGCGTTCAAACATCTCTGGTGCAAGCATGCTCAAAGGCAAGAGCGGCGCTACAGCCAGCACGGGCGCTGCGTCAGCCTGCCCGAGTTGCATGAGTCGCGATTCATCGAGTTTGAGCACATTGGCGAGGGGCGCCATCTGATCAATTGATGGCCGGTGCGTGCCCGCTTCCCACCGGCTTACCGACTGTTGTTTGAGGCCGAGCACGCGGGCGAGCGCAGCTTGGGTGAGGTTCGCTCTGGTGCGACCGTCAGTGATGAACTGGGCAAGAGCAGAGTATTTCGGTTGGGCGGCCATGACACACACCATAGCTGTATGATCAAAATATAGCAACACATATAGAGTGTGCGATCTGGCAGTGATGCCTCACGGCGAACGATGTCGCGCGATTTTTCAGCGCGATCGCTGCCGGTTTTGGGCGTCCATTTGCGTAGGGCAACGGTTCGGAACTGCGATCGGGAGGCAATCCGGGTTAGCTATACGCCTGGAGGCGGCCACCCTCAGAGTGACATTGCCGCTTTGTTTCAAGGCGATCGATGATACCTTTCCCGAACCGACGACTCGTTCGGAAAGGAGAGGACATGCGCAGGATCACTTTCGCGGTAGCGTCGATCGCATTGCTCACCGCTTCGAGCTCCGCATTCGCAGCGGGCCCGTGCAAGGATGCCAAGGGCAAGTTCATCAAATGCCCGACGCCGGCCGCCACGGCCGCCGCAAAGGCAACTACGACCGGTGGGGTGACCAAGGACAAGAACGGCAAGTGCCACGTAGCCTCCGGACCGAAGAAGGGACAATTTACCAAGTGCCCTTGATCCTATGATCTCCGGCCCCGGCCCGCACGCGGAGGCTGGGGCCGGCCATTGCTGGCTCGCTACGATGGTCCACCAGGAAGAGCTCCGGCGTGGCGAGTTCGAGCTGATTGAGCAGCTCCAGACTGAACGACAATGGCGTGCATTTCGCGAGGCTCGCGGCATGTCCCTGGCGGAAGTCGAGGTGCTCCGCCTCTCGCGTTATGCGGGGCCGCCGTGGAAGCCCTTCGAGCGGTTCGCGCACTCTCGTCGCGATGTTTTAGTTTTCTGCTCCCTTTCGGTTCCACAGGCTTTCGGATGGTTGCAGGCGAG
>CBIHKY010000211.1:0-2548 GCA_966205705.1 uncultured Alphaproteobacteria bacterium | reverse complement strand
TGTCTATCTGGCGATCATGGTGCGCGTGATGCTGCGCCTGCTGGAAGAGGATGATCCTTTCGTCGTGATGGCCACGGCGGGCCTTGCCTTTGTGATGGGCGCGCAAGCAATCATCAACATGGGTGTGAACATCCACATCTTCCCATCCAAGGGCATGACGCTGCCGTTCATTAGCTATGGCGGCTCGTCGATGGTGGCTTTGTGCGCTAGCGTTGGTCTTCTATTGGCCTTCACGCGGCGAAACCCGTATATGTCCCGCTCGCCTTATGTTGTTAAGTGGAGTGGTCGATGAGCATTTTCCGGCACTATGTGCTGGCGGCAGGCGGAACGGGCGGGCACATGATGCCGGCCCATGCCGTTGCGCTGGAACTGATGGCGCGCGGGCATCGCGTGGCTTTGGTGACGGACGAGCGCGGTGCGAGAATCCCGGGGCTTTTCGACGATGTGCAGACCCATGTGCTGCCTGCTGGCCGGATGAGCGGCGGCATCTCCGGCTGGATCAAAGGCTTCAAGGCGATCCTGGAAGGCCGCGCAATGGCCCGCCGCCTGTATGAGACATTCGAGCCTTCCGCCGTAATTGGCTTTGGCGGCTATCCGGCACTGCCTGCGCTGCTAGGCGCGTTTGCCGAGCGCATCCCGACAATCGTGCATGAGCAAAATGCTGTGCTGGGCCGGGTGAACCGGCTCGTCTCCGGCAAGGTCGCGGCGATTGCGACGGCTTATCCCGACGTGAAGCGACTGGCCAAGCGCCACGCCGCCAAGGTGCATCTGGTCGGTAATCCGGTGCGCGAGGCTGTGCTGGATTTGCGCGATGAGCCTTTCCCGGTGTTTTCGGACGAGAGTGTGCTGCGGATATTGGTGACCGGCGGGAGCCAGGGCGCGACGGTGCTTTCCAGCGTTGTCCCGGCGGGCCTCGCCATGCTGCCGATCAGCCTGCGCCGTCGCTTGCAGGTGACGCAGCAGTGCCGCCTTGAGGATATCGAGGCCGTGCGCGCGCTGTATGCCGAGATGGAAATTCCGGCTGACCTCGCGACCTATATCGACGATATGCCGACCAAACTTGGCTGGTCGCATCTGGTGATTGCGCGGGCGGGTGCATCGACTATTGCCGAGCTCACCGCAGCCGGGCGCCCGGCGATCCTCATTCCCTTGCCGAGTGCTATGGACAATCATCAAGCCTTTAACGTTCTCGAAATGGTGAAAGCGGGCGGTGCCCGTGCCATCGATCAGAAGAATTTCACGCCGCCTGAACTGGCGCGGCAGATGCAGAAGCTGGCGATGGAGCCGGGTGCGCTTCAGAATGCTGCCAAGCGCGCGCGCTCATGTGGGCGGCCTGATGCGGTGAAGGATATGTGCGACTTGATCGAAAGCTTTGGCCCCTCGCCACAAACCATAGATGCCGTGCGGGCCGATGTGCCGATGATGCCGGGCCTTGCAGGAGCGCGCGCATGAAGGGCGTCGAGACAGATATCGGGACGATCCATTTCATCGGCATTGGCGGCATCGGCATGTCCGGCATTGCCGAGGTGATGCATAATATGGGCTATAGCGTGCAGGGATCGGACGTGGCCGAGGGCTATGTGATCGAGGGTCTGCGCAAGCGTGGCATCAATGTGATGATCGGCCATAAGGCGGAGAATCTGGGCGATGCGGCGGTGGTGGTGACCTCCACAGCAATCAAGCGCGGCAATCCCGAAGTCGAGCTGGCGATGGAAACGCGCGTGCCGGTGATCCGCCGTGCCGAGATGCTGGCGGAACTTATGCGGCTTAAATCCACCGTTGCGGTGGCGGGCACGCATGGCAAGACGACGACGACATCAATGGTCGCGGCGCTGCTGGATGCGGGCGGGGTCGACCCAACTGTCATCAATGGCGGCATCATCAACAAATATGGCTCCAACGCCCGGCTCGGCAAAAGCGAGTGGATGGTGGTTGAGGCCGATGAGAGCGACGGCAGCTTCCTGCGGCTCGATGGCACGATTGCTGTCGTCACCAATATCGATCCCGAGCATCTCGACCATTATGGCTCTTTCGATGCGGTGAAGGATGCGTTCGTGGAGTTCGTCGAGAATGTGCCCTTTTATGGCGCGGCGATCCTGTGCCTTGATCATCCTGAAGTGCAGGCGATCCTGCCGCGCGTGCAGGATCGGCGGATCGTGACTTATGGCTTCTCCGCGCAGGCCGATATTCGCGGCGATAATGTGCGCCCGGTGCCGGGTGGCAATATGTTCGATGTGCAGATCCGCGAGCGCGATGGATCGCTGCGCAAGATCAACGACATCATGATGCCGATGCCGGGGCGTCACAATGTGCTCAACGCGATGGCCGCCATTGGCGTTGCCTTGCAGATGGGCATTGATGATGCGACCATCCAATCTGGCTATGCCAATTTTGGCGGTGTGAAGCGGCGCTTTACGCGGGTTGGCGAGATTGCGGTCGCTGGCGGTGGAGAGGCTAACCTGATCGACGATAAAGGCCATAAACCGGTTGAAAATCGTGCGGTTCTGGCGCTGTCTCTAAAAAACAAATCCGAACCCACGATACATAT
>CBIHKY010000210.1:0-2580 GCA_966205705.1 uncultured Alphaproteobacteria bacterium | reverse complement strand
CCACCGATCAGCGGCCCCATGACCGGACCCAGAATCACTGTCATGCCGAACAGCGCCATGCCGATCGGCTGTTGATGGGGCGGCAATCTTTTCGCCACGATGGTCATCGCAGTCGGTATCAGCGCACCACCCATGAAACCCTGACCCGTGCGACCGATGATCATGGTCGTGAGGTCGGTCGCCATACCGCAAAGAATTGAAAAGCCGGTGAACGCGGAAACCGCAATGATGAGCAGATTTCGCAGTCCAAAAAGGCGTTCAAGCCAGGCGCTAAGCGGAATTACCACGATTTCGGCTACGAGAAATGCGGTGGCAATCCAGGTTCCCTCGGTGCCGCTGGCTCCGATTTCGCCCTGGATCACCGGAAGCGCGGAATTGACGATAGAGATATCGAGTGTTGCGAGCATGGCGCCAAGTGCGCCCGCTGCGACCGCTATCCACGCGGTGATATCGGCATTCCGCCTGTCTGCAGTCGGAGTACCAGAGGCGCTGTTCGATGCCAACTCGGCGGTCATTTGTCGGTACTCGAGATCTCTTTCAGCTCTCCGGCAGCATTTCGCGTGTCGACAACTGCCACAACCGACATGCCCGGGACGAGCAGACGACGCACTTTGGGCGAGGCTATTATCGCGATACGAACCGTTATCCGCTGAACAATCTTGGTGAAATTCCCTGTGGCGTTTTCGGGCGGCAGGATTGAAAATTCTGCTCCGGTTCCGGGGGAGATGCTCTCAACGCGTCCGGCAATCTCAAAGTCGGGAAGTGCGTCGACCTCGAGCTTGACCGGTTGCCCCGCCCGCAAAAGGCCGACCTGCGTCTCCTTGAAATTAGCGATGACGTAGATTTCGTTTACCGGAACCACCGTCATCAATCGCTGGCCGGGCTGAACGAATTGGCCGACCCTTACTGTTAGATCGCCAACGCGACCTCCCTTGCTGGCTCGCAGCAGGGTCGATGTGACATCTAGGTCGGCCGCTTCCAGCTGCGCGCGGGCCGCGTCAGCTTGGGCTTCGGTCTGGTCGATCTGTTTGAACAAGGTGGCCCTCCGACCGTTGGCGGCAGAGACTGCTGCCTGGGCAGCAACAAAGTCGGCGTGCGCTTGCTGCGCCTGTGTCTCATATTGTTGAAGCTTTTCTCGCGGCTCCGCACCGGTCGCGGCGAGGGGGCGATACCTCGCTACCTGCTCATTGGCGAGGTCGAGCGCCGCGCGCTTGGCGGCGAGTTGGGCCCGCGCCTGTCGAATCGCTGAGTCCTGTTCGGTTACTTGCGAGCGGATTGTGTCGGCGCCGGCCAGCGTCGCCGCAATCTGCGCACGCGCCTGTTGCGCCTGGGCTCTATAATCTCGCACATCCAGTTGCACGAGCGCCTCGCCGGGACTGACCCACCCGTTCTCAGAGACGAGCACCGCGTCCACGTATCCGGCCACTTTTGATGAAACCACAACGCTGTCGGCCGCGACATAGGCGTTGTCGGTCGACTGCATGTACTGCCCATAGGTGACATGCCTGTAATACCACCAACCACCTGCAATCAGCGCAGCAGTGATGGCTATGATGAGGATGAGGCGAAATTTGGGTTGCGATTTCAGGCTGGATGCGGGCGCGCGATCCTGTTCCCGCTCATTTGGTTCGTCGGTCATCTGCCTCTTTCGAAGGATTTTGGACATGTGCTAAGTCGCTTCATGGCGTGGCGTAGACCGTTCCATCCAGTTAGTAAAATCGTTTAGTAATTTGCGTTTTGGCATTCCCACGAAACGGACTAGGCAGCGGTATGAACGCAAATCTCGACACAATGCCGCCACGGCTTCGCGAAGGCGCCCTCACCGACGACGACCGTATGCTATATTTGATGGACGAGATTAGTCGGGGGGCGAGGCGCGCTTATGACGCACGGATTGCCAAGAGCGGCCTCAATCAGACGCAGTGGCGCATCATCGGACAACTTCTCCGCGAACCATCGTTGACGCAGGCCGGAATTGCCAAGCGACTAGAGTTGGAATCCGCCACGATCGGTCAAGCCGTCGCTGGCCTTTGTGAGAAAGGATTGATGGAAAGGCGACGAGCCAAAACGGACGGCCGGGCATGGCAGCTCATCCTGACCCAGGAGCTCGACAGGTTGTTGCCCCAACTGAGAGAATCCGCGGACGGGCTGCATAGGGTCTTATGGCGGAACGCCACGCGCGACGAAAAACGGACGTTGCTGGACATTCTTGTGCGGATTGCGTCGAATCTCGATCAGAGCCGGACCGATGCGGAATAGGACATATGCCTGGGTTCCGAGATAAACCGATAGGAGACATCGCACGCGCCGCCGAGATAGGACAGATTCTTGTCCGGCACGGCGCCAAAAGCCTGGCGGGCGCGCTCGGCGTCATTCCGCATCCTGCCAATTCAATCGATCCAGGTGAATTGCGGCCGGCGGCGGTCGTCGCACTCCTGCGCGACATTGGTCCGGTCGGAATAAAGCTTGGACAGCTGCTGGCGACGCGCAGCGATCTGTTTTCCAGGTCCTGGATTGCTGCCTTCGCGACGCTCCACGATCAGGTTTCTCCGGTGCCATTCGAAGAAATCGAGCCCTTCC
>CBIHKY010000209.1:0-2599 GCA_966205705.1 uncultured Alphaproteobacteria bacterium | reverse complement strand
GCCCTCGACTGACGCGCCTTGCGCACCGGCTTGTTGGCCAGCTCAATCCAAACTGGAGCATGGTCGCTCGTCTTTTCCCATCCGCGCGGCGCTGTATCGACCTGCGCCCATTCAAGCTTGCTGCGTGCCTTTGCGTTGAGCAGAATATGGTCGATCCGAAGGCCCGCGTTGCGCTCGAACGCCCCGCGCCAATATTTCCAGAAGGTGTAGATGGTCTCATCAGGATGCAATTCGCGCAGAGCGTCGCTCCATCCCTGCTCCAGCAGATGGCGATAGGCGTCCCTCACCTCCGGCGCGAAGAGCGCATCGTCCCGCCACCGCTCGGGCGCATAAACATCCAGATCGGTTGGCATGACGTTGAAGTCCCCGGCGACCACAACCGGCGCATCGAGATCGACGAGCAAGGCAAGGTGATCATGAAGCCGCTCGAACCAGCGCAATTTGAAGTCGAACTTGGGTCCAGGGCGTGGATTGCCGTTGGGTAGATAAAGACCAGCAACCAGGACCCCGGCAACCGCCGCTTCGATGTAGCGGCTTTGCGTATCGTCCGGATCGCCGGGCAGGCCGCGGCGCGTCTCATGGATATCACCGACACGGCTCAGGATCGCAACGCCGTTCCATTGGCTTTGCCCATGCCATATCGCGTCATAGCCTGCGTCGCGGATCGCTGTTTCGGGAAATTTGCCCTGCGGCGCCTTCAGTTCCTGCAGACAGACGATGTCGGGCTCGGCTTCGCCCAGCCATCTTAGCAGGACAGGCAGGCGCCCGTTAATCCCGTTCACATTATAGGTGGCGATCTTCATCGTTGCGTTGACCTAGCTGGCGCGGGAGAGGCATGGGAATGGTTATAAGCCATGGATGATCCACACATCCCTGCGATCAGCCTGGCGCGTCGAGCGCCAACAAATCCTGCTCCTCTGGATGGCGATCAAAATAGCCGGCGACGAATTCGCATAGCGGCACGACCTTCAATCTCTTCTCCCGCACGTCCGCCAACGCGCCGGCGATCAGCTTACTGGCAATGCCTTGCCCTTCCAGCGCCTCAGGAACCTGCGTGTGCGTGAAGATCAATGCGCCATCGCGCCGTTCATAGGCCGCAATAGCCGTGCTACCATCGACCTTGAGTTCATAGCGGCTCTCGCCTTCATTATCGCGGACGTCCTCGTCTCAGCCATAGTCGGTTCCTCTTTCTTTCGGGTCATATGCATCGGCGATTTTCGCAGAGCCGGTCGATAGATCGAACAGATGGACAATGGCGCGGTTCCGCTAGAGCTGTCTGCTGACGAATGTGGCCTGGCCTTTGCGTTCCGATGCCGTGGCAGCCACAAGCCTTGCTGGAAAAAGCCGAGCTGCAGCGCTCATGAACAGCAGCTTCACCCGTCATTCATCGCAACATGCTATTTCATGTTCTGTCGCTTCTTCCCCCCTTTGGAGCGGCACCTCCCTGAACTTCGGTCCCGCCGCGAGCCTTGCTCTGGCGGGGCTTTTTTTATGCGTCCCCTGCTTTCATCACGATCGCCTTTTGGGTGTCACCTTGATGATTGCTTGTCTGTACGCGACCACCCATAGGGTCCAAATGGACCAAGAGACTTCCGAGCTCATCATGCGTGTCATCGCGCGCGCGCCGCAATGGCTTCGCCACGACCTGTCGTCAAAGGACCTCAACGCCCGTGGACGGGCCGAAGAAACACTCGCCGCCATGATCGTCGATGCGCTGTCGCACGGAACGCCGCTGGAGCCGGAAGGTTAAGCTTCGCGTGGGACCCTCCCATGGAGCATCTGTTTCGATGGGACGCCTTCTCCTCCCTGCCCTGCTTGTCGCCGCTGTTCCGACCGCAGCCTGCGCATCGGACAGCGAGCAGCTGACCATATATTGCGACGGCGGTCGAACCTTCCTTGCCAAGATCAGCCGGGATGGCGCGCTCGTAACGATCGGGAGACGGACGGTCGCGCTCAGGCCACGGGACTCATCGCTTGGGCGACGGTTTGAAGCAACAGGCGCTGCCCTGATCATAGATGGCGAGATGGTCGCTGTGGTACTCGATAACGATATCTATTTTCGAAACTGCCGGGTGAACCCGCCTGGTTCCTAGCTTCGGAACGCCGGATGAACGTCACCAGCCTGATCTCTCCTGTTTCGAGTGCTGGTAAACAGACATCTGCTTCTCTTTGATGGTCCCCGATTCGGAATGCGAACACGGCGAACAGCGACCGAATGATTTGGCGATTTCGATTCGGGCATCGCCCCTCGATTTTCTCTCGCGCTCGATATTTTGTGAACTCACGATCGCGTCGCGAAACGATTCAGGGAATCCATGACGTTGGATCCGTCGGATGCCCCAAGCAGGACCTCGTTCACCCCGAAACATGCGCTCGACTAACTTGACAGTCCGGGGAGTCATGGAGAACAGGAAGGGAACACACTGTTAGACCGATGAGACCAAGGAATGCCCCGCAATGCCATCCTCGAGGATTTGCGTTCGTCGATCGCCCATGTGACGGGCGATGGGCGCCGTCATGGCGTCCATCCTTTCGGCCTTGACGATATCGACGATCATCTGCCCGGAAATGGTCTTGCAACCGGCGCATTGCATGAGGT
>CBIHKY010000208.1:0-2633 GCA_966205705.1 uncultured Alphaproteobacteria bacterium | reverse complement strand
CCCTTGATGTCACCAACCAGATTGGTGCCGCCCGAGGACCATGCTGCATCGCCTGCGAGCAGGAAGATTTCCCATGTGAAGGCGGTTGCGAGCGGCGAATCGTCGGTCTCACGGAACTTGATGATGTGGCCATGACGGTTGGTGACGCGCGGGTTCATATTGTCCGTCACGCGACGACCGCTATTGTTGGTGAGCGTCACGAACACAGCCTTGTTATCCGGCGCAACCGTGATCCACTCAGGACGATCCATCACCGTGCCGCCTGCGACGCGGGCAGCAGATTTGGTGTTAATGAGCACATCGGCTTGGCTGGCAAAGTTCACGATGGTGGGCGTGAGCGGTGTCGTGCTCTGGCTGCCATCGCCGGGGTCCGATGCGCCCACGAGAAGGCCGTTCTGGCCCTGCTCCAGAGCGCGCCATTCGCCCGTGCCATTGCCGTTGAAGCGCGCGACATAGAGCGTGCCATAATCGAGCAGGCCCGCATTTGCAGCGCGGTTGGTTGGGCTGAAGGCGCGATCCGGCACGAATTTATAGATGCAGCCCGGGGTCGAATCATCGCCCATATAGAAGGCCGTGCGATTGGCGCTATTGGCCATGAACGCCACATTCTCATGGTCGAAACGGCCCATTGCGGTGCGCTTTGTCGGGCCAGCCAGTTCGAGATAAGGATCGATCTCGACGACCCAGCCATAATTTTGTTCGGGCTGCGAGAGGTCGTAATAATTGTTCGTGGTCTCCTCGCAGGTGAGGTAGGTGCCCCACGGCGTGCGACCGCTCGCGCAATTGTTGAGCGTGCCCTTGATGTTGGTCGAGAGCTGACCAGCAGCCGGGCCACCCGCGCGATAGCTGGAGTTGCCGGTGTAGCGCTTGTTATATGGCGACCCGGCTTTGACGGCCCAGATGCCATCACTGCCCTTGGCAACTTCGACCACGCCGACGCCGACTGAGGAAAGCAGGATCTTGCGCTGATCTGCCGTCGCAGCTGCTTCGGTGGGCACGGTTGACATCAGGATGTTAGCGTCCGGTGCTTCGAAATTGATCGCCAGCAGGCCACCTGTATTTGGGTCAATTTTGTCGAGCGTGTAATATTCCATGCCGTCATGTTGGCCGCCGCACCATTTCTCGGCCTGATCCGGGGTGGGATAGCTGCCAGCATAAGCCGTGCCGGGCTCGATGGAGTCACCAGCCTTCAGCATCACCTGCGCCTTGTAACCGGCGGGCACGGTCACCTTGTCATCCATGTTCGCCGCGATGGACGTGAAGCTCACTGCATAGCTGACCGCCGGGGTTGGGGTCGGCGTTGGCGTTGGGGTTGGTGTTGGTGTCGGCGTAGGGATCGTGACCATGCCATTATCATCTTCACCGCAAGCCGCGAGCAGGCCCGTGATCGGCAGGAGTGAGAGGCCAAACAGGCTGTTGCGCAAGACCGTGCGGCGGCTGGGGTTGGCGTCGACGATGGCTTCCAGACTGTCTGGATTACCCTCGATGCTTCCCTCGGTGCGAAACGGCGCGCGTGCATTGTCAGTGATATAGGACATGAGTTCCCCTTTTTAGGTGGTACAGGGAAGCAGCTCCTTGCTCCCTGTGGCGGGGGCCTCATTGCAGCCAAGCATGACGGCACAACTGCTTTACCGCGACATTTCGATTAAAGTCTGGTTACAGTTCAAAGTCATGGCGCGAATCTGGCGCGATTGGGCTGCTCTTCCATCTTCGCGGAACGCACTTTAAGAACGGCATGATGTCGTCTCATGTCCTGCCCTTATTTCGCCCGCGCCTCCGGTTCGCGCAGTTGGCCTTGGTCCTGCTGCCGTTGCTCGCAGGGTGCGCCACGACCAAATATCGCCCGGTGAGCGATACGCCGGTGCGGATCGGCAAGCCCTATGTGGTGCGCGGCGTCACTTATACGCCCGCCGAGAACCGCAGTTTCGACATGATCGGCTATGCCAGCTGGTATGGCAGCGAATCCGGCAACCAGACCGCCAATGGCGAGCGGTTCCGCAAGGATGGCATTTCCGCCGCGCACACGAGCTTGCCGCTGCCAAGTTATGTGGAGGTCACGTCGCTGGAGACGGGTCGCACGATATTGGTGCGGGTGAATGATCGCGGGCCATTTTCGGGCGGGCGGCTGATCGATCTTTCGCGTGGTGCGGCGCAATTGCTGGGGATGCACCAGCAGGGCGTGACGGCGGTGCGGGTGCGCAGGGTGGAGCCGCCTGAACGGGACCGGGCGCGTTTGCGTGCTGGCAAGGAGGCGGAGGCTAGGCCGCCCATGCCTGCAGCGGAGCTGGCGCCATTGCGGGCAAGGATTGCCCGGCCACGATAGGCCAAGTGGATCAATCGTCTGCGTAGCACTTCAGGGAAAAGCGGGACCCCGGATCAGGTCCGGGGTGACGTAGTTGGGCTCGCAATGCTCTTTCCCCCCGCGTCCCGCAGACTACCAGCCCCGTCATCCCGGGCTTGACCCGGGATCCCGCTTTCTTGAGAATCTGTCCAACCGGAGCGTCAACCCCGATCAATCCTCCTGCAAACGCAGCGCAACCTGGCTCATGAACCGCACATCATCCCCCCGCGCCAGCCACTCGGCCTCGCGAGACATGGCGCCGAGCAGATCGGCCAGCGGATCAATCTCATCC
>CBIHKY010000207.1:0-2688 GCA_966205705.1 uncultured Alphaproteobacteria bacterium | reverse complement strand
TCCCCTGGGAGACCGATCGACGGTTGGGTCTTTGCATGATAGAGCCAGGTTTTGACCTCTGGATAGATCAACTCGAGCCACAGGCTTCTCAAGCTGTAAGGAATCGGGCTGTCGACGGTCATCGAATTCAGGTCGACGCCTGGCAAATTGTTTGTCTGCGCTATCGTGCTTTTAGCCGCGAAGATCTTGTCGAGGATTGCGGTGGTCGCACGATCATCCATTTTCCCGCACAGGAAGTTGAGGATTTCGGTGGGCCGCAGTGCCCAGTACGGAATGACCAGCTGCTTCTCACCGTCTCCGGGCGCGATCCGGAAAACCTCGGCGTTGTCGCCGAGCGCGCGTGCATATTCACCGTGGATATCGAGCAGGAGGATGCGCGCGCTCGGAAAGCCCGCTCCGCCCGGCGCCGAGATCGATCGCAACAAACTGGCGACGGTCGTTGATTTGCCTGAACCAGTCGAGCCGAGCACCGCGCTGTGGCGTGTGACCAGCTTGTCGAGGTCCAGGCGGACCGGGATGCTCTCGGCGTTTGCAAGTCGCCCCACCACCACCTGTCCGGCAAACTCCGCGCCGTAGATCTTGGCAAGATCCTCCTCGGTAACGAGATGCACCTCATCGTTCACGTTCGGATATTGACTGATGCCCCGCTCGAACGATGCCTCGACAATCTCGCCAACGAGTTGAACGGTCAGCCATCGTTCGCCGCGGTCGAGCGCATCGGTCAGCGTCGCTGGTGTCGCACTTGCCCCGACCTCGGATATGATCGCGTAGAGGTCATGATACCCTTGAGGTATCCGCACGAAGCTACCGACCTGACCGACCCGGTAGCTCCGTCCTCCGATGATCGCGATGCCCGAGGCCACACCCTCGAACTGGCGCACGCTTACGGTCGCACCCGCGACAGAGCCGACATGACCGAGAAGGGTCGGAGCGTTCATCAGGCCACCGACACGGTGGCTGTCGGCGGTGGCGCTACCGCCGCTGTTGCTGTCGGCACCGGTGGTGTGGAAAATGCTTGAACCGAGCGCGATGCCGCGAAGAACCGGGCAAAGGGTTCGATTGCTCCGAGCGTGAAGTTGCCGTCCTTGTCGAGATAGGTCGACCTTATCGGCCCCCAATCCCTGTTCGGAAGTTCGCCCGGCGCCTTCCATGCGCCGCGAATGCCATTCACCTTGGCCTGGTCACGCGCATAGACGCTGAAGTTTGGCAGGCGGCGCGCAAGATCGCAGGCCGGCCCCTCTTCCTCGAGGAGCTTGTACTGGAACGCGAAGACGCTGGAGGATGGATTCGCTGCGAGCGCTTCATCCAACCGGGATGCAATATGTGCGTCGGCAAAGGAGAAGCCGATAGAGACCAGCAGCGTGTCGGGGGTGAGCAAGAACGCACGAAGGCGATCGAGCAACGCGGCGTATGGGGCCTTCTGCGTCTGATCGTATTTCAGATGTTCGGGGAAGACGAGATGACTTGCCGAGCTTTGGCCCGTTCGGATTACTTCTCCCTTCGAGCTCGCACGCCAGCCGAGTGAGCCATGGAGCTTCCAGAGCCGCGTCCATCGCGCGGGAAGGTCGCTGCGAAATACTGACACGGGGTCGAAGAACGGTTCTCGACCACCCGTGAAGCCATCGAAATACGGTGCTCGCACCGACTCGAACGCTTCTTCGAACAACAGGTCGTAGTTCGTGGTGAAAATCTCGACCGGATAGTCACGCATTGTGCCCGTGATCCAGTTCACGAGATCGGCATAGGCCGATCCGGTCTCCGGCAATCGGACGTCCACGATTTTGCCGATCTCGGTGCAAATTGCTTCGCCGAAAGTGGTAAAGCCGGGACCATCCAGGTCGTGGACTTTTGCCGATCCGATCACTTTGCTCAGAGAGCGAATCCGAGAAAGGATCGTCTCGATGTCGTGCTGCGCGAGTTCGGCTTTCAGGCCGTCGATCTGTTGTTGATAGGTCGGTGCAAGCGTCGTGAGAACCCGCTCAGTGAGGCCCGCAACCGCCGGGATAAGCGGATAAGTACCATCAGGCTTGGCCATACCGGCAGAAGCTCCGGCGCCAACCAACAGTCCGATCCGTTTGCGGCCTTGCGCGATGATCGTCCGTAGCGCCGCCATGTATTGATCAGGATTGTGAACACTGACAGTCAACTTGTAGTCCCCCGACGTTAGCTCCCGCATCCTTGCTTCGAGCTATCAGCGTTATATTCCACGCTCGATCTCGCCCGTCTATCGTGATCGCCTGAGGATACTATCATTTTCATCGGAACGGCAGATGCTTGAAGGACGAGGACCTAGCACTGTCGCATATTCGGCGCGTCCGCCACCTTGACCCATGCTGACTGTGGAATATTCAAACAATACCGGCGCTGGCCTGACCCGTCGCTGGTGTCTGGAGCAGGGCTTCGTGCGCGGCGGACGCTATCACAAAGTGTCGATCTGAGGCGTGCACGGCATCGAACAACCAAGATGAGGGCGCTCCCGCCCTTACGACCAGAGACATGCCAACGACGGGTCCCGGCGTGAGCGGATACTAAAGTTCTGCGAAATGTCGTGAGTTGGTCGGAGCGGTCATTGTATTCGTCGCGATCGAGCGTCCGCTTTGCCTTGGTCACCGCCTGTAAGCAGACAGTGCAGAATGTCCAACAAAGCGGACATAATAAGCGTTGAAAACTGGATGTCTGCTAACGCGG
>CBIHKY010000206.1:0-2765 GCA_966205705.1 uncultured Alphaproteobacteria bacterium | reverse complement strand
GTGGACCAATGGTTGAAGTACGCAGAGATCCTTATGATGATCGCACAGTCGTTCGTGATGATTGGACAGTTGTTCGAGAATACCGTGTCGTCGTTCGAAAGAGCAACACTGGTCGCAATATCGGTATCATCATTGTCCTCATCCTCGCCGTCGTTGGGATATTGTTTGCGACCGGGTTCTGGAAAGCAGACGTAACCGGCGGCGATATGCCCGAGGTGACCGTGCAGGGCGGCGCGCTTCCGAAGGTGGATGTTGATTCCAAGGAAGTCGTTGTCGGCACCAAGACTGAAGAAGTCGAAGTTCCTGTTGTCGCCGTCAAGGATAATGGCGAGAAGTAATCATCAGGAGGTGCGGTTTTGGCCGCACCTCCATTTTCTTAAGATGGTCAGGCTGCGAGTCCGCGCCTGACCTCACGACCAAATGGCTTGATTGCCAGATACATGAGGAACGCCCCGCCCGGCGCCATGATGAGCGCGAATGATGCCATCGAATAGCGCAACATGGCCTCGTCTTTCAGCAGAAAATCCGTGACGAGCGCCACGACAAGCGGCCCCAGCCCATTTCCAATCACGCTTATCGTAAACAGATAGACCGCGCTGATCTGCGCGCGCATCTCATTGGGCGTCACCATCTGGATCGCCGCATTCTGGGCTGGCGCGCCCGCCAAGCCGAAGATTGTGCTGATCACACCAAATCCAAAAGCTAGCCAAGGTGTCGGCATGAGCGGTGACGCAATAGCGAAGGGTGCAGAGATCGCTTGCGAGATGAAGCACACGCGCACCATCGCATCGGGATTGACCCTCTTGCTCATAAACTCCGCAAACCATGTTCCAAGCGCTAGCCCGATCGGCGTGGCGATGATCAGCGAGAGTGCTAGCAGCGGGCCGATCTGCGCCGGTCCCCAGCCATAAGTGCGCTCATAAAAAGCCGCGCGCCATGTCATCAGCCCGGTCGTCTCAATGGCGCCGATGCCGATGCTCAGGAACAGCGGCAGGAACAATATCTTGTTCGTAACCAGAAAGGCGAAGACTTCGCGCAAGGGCACGCTGCCTTTGGTGCGGCGGTTTCGCCGCTCGGGCTCGCGGACGGTCATCAGGAACAGCAGGGCAGTCAGCAGCCCCGGCACCGCGCAGACGAGAAACACAAGCTGCCACTCACGCGCTTCCCCCAGGATCGGCAGATGGATTGGCGCCAGTCCGGAGAAGAAGGCGACCAGCAGTCCACCCGCGAGCATGGCAGTCGCCTGTCCCGCACTGATGCCCAATTGATAGATGGCAAAGGCACGCGGCAGCTTGTCGCGGGGTACGAGATCGGAAATCATCGACATTGAGGAGGGGCCAGCGACCGACTCCGCACCGCCCACCACGGCACGCGCCGCAAACAGGCCGACAAAGCTTTTGGCCAGACCGCACAGGGCCGTGGCGAAACTCCAGATGGTGAGGCCGCAGATGAGGATGATCTTGCGGCTGCGCGAATCCGCCACCCGCGCCATCGGCAGGCCTACCATCATATAGGCTGAGGAGAAGGCAAAGCCGATGATGAGGCTGATCTGTGTGTCGCTGAGCGACAGGTCACGCTTGATCGGCTCGACGAGCAAAGTGATGATGCTGCGATCGATGGTCGAGAGCATCGTCACAAAGGCGATCAAGCCGATGGAATACCAAGCCCGGCCCGGTGAGGGCCAGGCTGGCTCGGCTGGAGGCGCAGCAGTTTCAGCCATCTGCGCCCCCTTTTTTGCCTCGCTCATCGCTTGACGCGAACACCGACGCGGAACGCGCGGCCAATCTGGTCGAACAATACCTGATTGGTGATGCCCACTGCGCTTGGTGCAATCGGTGGATCCTTGTCGAACAGGTTCTTCACGGCGAAGAAATATTCAAGGTCTGTCTCGCCTGCCTTCACATTGAAGCCGAGCGTCAGGTCGGCATAGAAGCGGCCTGCCACACGGTTCGTATTGATGCTGTTGGCCTTGTTTACATCGTAGCCGGCATCTTCCGGGCCGACGAAGTCGACGTTGAACTTGCCCTCCGGAATGTAGCGCCCATGCGCGCTGATGCTGAACGGACCGCTCTTCACCGTGGCAACACCGTCCAGGATCCAGTCTGGGACGCCCGGCGTCGTGCTGGCGCGGAAGCCGGTCTGGCCAGCGCGATCCGTAGAGCCAGCGCTGTCGGTGGTCAGCAGATCGAACACTTTGGTAGCGAGGAATCGCAGATCGAGTGAGGAGGTGCCGCCCAGACGGGTGCGGTAGCTTGCCTCAATGTCCAGGCCGCGTGTCTTGAAGCCATTCACATTCTGCAAGCGGTCATTGATGAGCGTAACGACACCGGCGCCGTTGCGCGTGATGAGTGGGCAGAATTCCGTCGCCCCTTGAGCGCAACGATTGGCAATCGTGGCCGCGCCGACCTGACCGATCGCATCCTGCACGCGGATATTATAATAATCCACGGAGAGATTGAAGCCGGTCAGGAACGGCAGGCTGCTCAGGACGACGCCTGCCGTAAAGGTGTCGGCGACTTCCGGGCGTAGCGCATTGTTCGCGCCCGAGACGATCTCGATCAGATCCTGACGCCCGCTCGCGGGATCGGTGAAGGATGAGAAGCTGCGCGTAACCGATCCGAACAGCTCGTTCACGTTAGGCGCCCGGATATCGCGCGAGTAGGTGGTGCGCAGGCGCAGCATCGAGAAGGGCTCGTAAACGCCGCCCGCCTTCCATGTCGTGACCGCGCCGCTGGTGCTGTAATCGGTGCGGCGGACGGCGCCGG
>CBIHKY010000205.1:0-2916 GCA_966205705.1 uncultured Alphaproteobacteria bacterium | reverse complement strand
AGCATCTGCTGTTCGATACGCGGCACAACATCTATTCCAACATATTATGGATGAAGGGTCCGGCAGTCATCGGCACCCATAAGCATCGTGGCTATGTCACGATGATGTGCCTGGAAGGCAGCGCCCATTATCTGGAATATGATTGGCTCGCGACGCCGGGCTGCTTCATTTACGAGACGCCGGGTGAAGCGCACACACTCGTCACCGATCATCCTGACGGCTGCAAATTATTCGGCTGGATGCAGGGGCCCAACGAATTTTACGATAGCGATGGCAACCTGGCCATGACCGCCGATGTTTGGTGGTTCATGGACCATTATGAGAGCTATTGCCGCGAGAATGGCCTGCCCATCAACAAGGAGCTGTATCTTTGAGCCGCCCGCCCAAGGCGCTTGAGCAGTTCGACATTAGCGGGCGCAGCGCGCTGGTGACGGGCGCGGCATCCGGCATTGGCCTCGCTTATGCCGAGACGATGGCCGAAGCTGGCGCCCGCGTGACGCTAACCGATGTGGATGGCGATGCCGCCGAGCGTGAGGCAGCCCGCCTGCGCGGCGAAGGCTATGAGGTGCGGGCAGATCAGCTCGATGTGACGGACCGGGCGCGCACGACTGCCGTGTTCGATGCGCATGTCGCGGCTTATGATGGCCTGGACATCTGCTTTGCCAATGCCGGGCTTGGGATTGGCCCGGGCTTCTGGAACCCCAATGGCTATCGCGACCCGGACGGGCAGATCGACACCTATGATCCGGCCAATTGGGACCGGATCATCGCAATCAACCTGACCGGCGCATACAACACGATGCGCGATGCAGCGCGGCTGATGAAGGCTCGTGGCAAGGGCGGCTCGATCATCGCGACCTCCTCCAATGCTGCGGTGATCTGCGAGCCGATCGTGCCGATGCCCTATATGCCCTCCAAGGCGGCCGTCTCCCATATGGTGCGACATCTGGCCTTTGAGCTTGGTCAGTTTCAGATCCGCGTGAACGCCATCCTCCCCGGCCCTTTTGTGACCAATATTGCGGATGGATCGCTGAAAGATCCGGTCGTGCGCAAGGCCTGGGATGATGCGACGCTCATGGGCCGCATCGCTGAGCCCCATCAGATCAAGCCGCTCGCGCTCTATCTGGCGTCCGACGCATCCAGCTATGTGACAGGCGCGCAAATGATGATTGATGGCGGCATGGCATTGGGTAAGTTTGAATAGCCGCGCACAGGCACCTTGAAGAGACTAAAGGAAGTGTTGCAATGACCACATCTGCAAATGCTGCCATCTGCTATGGATCGGACAAGCCATTCGCGATCGAGCCGGTGACGCGCGATGAGCCCCGCGCGGATGAAGTGCTGGTGCGCATTCATGCTTGCGGTATCTGCCATACCGATATGGCCGTGCGCGATGGGCAATTGCCGACTCCCCTGCCTGCTGTGCTTGGTCATGAAGGCGCGGGCGTGGTGGAAAAAGTGGGCGCGGACATCAGCCATGTGAAGCCCGGTGATCGGGTGATCATGAGCTTCAACAGCTGCGGCCACTGCCCCAATTGCGATATCGACAAGCCGACCTATTGCTATAATTTCGTGCCGGAAAACTGGCTTGGCACCCGCCCCGATGGCAGCCACACAACGCACCAGCACGATCATGGCGTGAACGCGAACTTCTTCGGTCAATCTTCCTTCGCGACGCATGCGATTGCTCATGCGCGCAATGTCGTAAAGGTGCCGCAGAGCGCTGCGGACGTCCCCTTCTCCACCCTCGCGCCGCTTGGCTGCGGCATGATGACCGGCGCAGGTGCGGTGCTGCGAGCTATGGAGGTGCGTGCAGGCATGCCAATCGCCATCTTCGGCACCGGCGCTGTGGGCCTTGCTGCGGTAATGGCCGCGAAGATCGCAGGGGCCAACCCGATTATCGCCGTGGATGTGCATGATAACCGGCTGGCGCTCGCGCGTGAGTTGGGCGCGACGCACGCCATCAACGGCAAGACGCAAAATGCTGCAGAGGAAATCCGCAGCATTTGCCCGAGCGGGCTTGGCTATGCCTTCGAGACGACGGGCCTCAAAAGCATCATCGAGCAGGCGTTCGACCTGATCGCGCCGATGGGCATTGTCGCGATGGTGGGGGCGTCTTCACCGGCTGACGATCTGGTGCTGAATGAATCGCGCTTCATGGGCGGCGGTAAGCGGGTGATCGGCGTTCTTGGCGGCGATTCCGATCTGGTCACCTTTTTGCCCGAGTTGATCGAGCATCATCTGGCGGGGCGTTTCCCGCATGACCGGCTGATCCAGACCTTCCGGTTTGATGAGATCAACGAGGCATTCCATGCGGGTGAGAGCGGCGCTGTCGTGAAGCCTGTGCTGACAATGGACGTCGCATAACAATGCGCGCTGTCGCCATGCAGGGGCTGCACAAGCCCCTCGCCGTCGAGACATTGCCTGACCCGACCCCGGCGGACGGCGAACTGGTCATCAAGGTGGGCCGCTGCGGTATCTGCGGATCGGACCTGCACATGACCGAGGATGCCGGCTATGGCCGCGGCGCGGGTGACGTGCTGGGCCATGAGTTTGCGGGCGAAGTCGTTGCGATCGGCAAGGGCGTTGAAGGCTATCGCACGGGCGAGCTGGTGTCGGTCAGCCCATTGAAGAGCTGCGGCCATTGCCCGGCCTGCCTTGCTGGCGATGTCGCATGGTGTAACGGCTTCGGCCTGCAAATGGGTGGCTATGCCGAATATGCGCTGACCCGGCCTAACCAATGCGTGAGGCTACCCGCAGCGCTCAGCCTTGCCGATGGCGCCATCGTGGAGCCGCTGGCCGTTGCGCTGCACGGCGTAACGCTTGCGGGCATCAAGCCCGGCGCGCGTATCCTGGTGCTGGGCGCGGGTCCAATCGGGCTAGCGGTCGCCTTCTGGGCGCGCCGTGCTGGCGCTG
>CBIHKY010000204.1:0-2980 GCA_966205705.1 uncultured Alphaproteobacteria bacterium | reverse complement strand
AGATGATGGCGACCGATCAGCTCGGACCTCAGGCTGCGGCCTGCGGGCCGGGTTGGGGCTTCGGCTTCGGCTGGGCAGTGCTTGCAGATCCGCACGCCGTCCCGTCGCCGCAGTCTCCCGGAACGCTTCACTGGGCCGGCGGATACGGCAATAGCTGGTTCATCGATCGTGCAAACGCGCTGACGGTCGTGGCCATGACCAACACGGCCTTTGAGGGTATGTCGGGGAAGTTCGTGTCCGACATCCGGGACGCCGTCTACAACTGATCCCCGCAAGGAATCCGCGACCGGCCGGCGTAAGCCGGCCGCGCCGCAGCGAAAATGCGGAGGCGCCGCGTCGATCGCGGCGGCCAGATCACAAATCGTTGCGGTGGCTCCAGTCGATGATCCCGTCGATACAAGCGCTGAGATGTTCGGGCTGGCCCTGGTAGAAATGGGTCGCGCCCTTGATGCTCACAAATTCCTTGTTCGCAACGGTGAGCGCGTTGTGAATGATCGGATTATGGCTCGCGGGAACCGCGTCGTCCGCTTCATTCTCGATCTGCAGCACAGGGGTCCGATGGATCTTTGTCGCGTTAACGGCAGCCTTGGAGTTGGATAGGTCGTAGGACCATTGCGACAGCCACGAGCGCAGGGTTGAGAATCGCGCCAAACCAGCGGGTCCCACGTTCACCGTGCGTGGATTGCCAAGATAGGATGCCCCCGGCGCGCGTCCATTGGGGTCGATCGTCGGATCAATCCAGCGCACGTCGCACATCGTGCGGTGCGTGACGAAGGCGCGTTCGGTTTCGCCGTCGTTGCGACGACGGAGCGTGGCAAGCATTTCCTCGGCCCAGGCGGTAATTCTGCGATTGCGGGCCCGCTGCCTCTCGCGGAAGGCGGCGATGAAGTCAGCGGTGAATGGTGGTTTGTTCGGGCAGTCCGGACTATAGATATCGAATTCGAGATCGCGCGTGTCCGGGTCGAATTCGTCGATGACGGAGGGGTCAAGCCATTCGGTCAGCACTTCCGCCCGGCTGAGGTGGGCGGCGATTAAGACTATTCCGTCAACCCGCTGCAGCCGCGCTGCTGTCAGGTCATAAAGGTCGCCGGCGGGCGTGTGGGTGATTGTCGGATGTTCAGACTGGGCCGCATAAAACAGCGATAGCGAGCCGCCGCCCGACCATCCCACCAGGATCACCTTTTCATAACCCAGCGACTCGCGCGCGTGGCGCACCCACTGGCCCATGTCGTAGGCGACCTTTTCCATAATCAGCGCACTATCGTTTCTCGGGTAGCGACTCGACGCGCAAAGTACGTGCAACCCCGCATCGGCAAGCGCCTCAGGCATTGGGAGCAGCTGGGCCGTGGCTGTGGGGTGCATGAACAAATAGACCGCCTTAGATGGCCGCGCTCTCTGCCGGAACAGCTGGCCTTCCAGCTCGGTCGTGCCCTCGGCGCCCGCAAAACTGTAGGTCTCCGTCATCCCCGGTTGATCGCGGAAGCGAACGATTTCGGGAAGGCGATCCCATAGCGCCTTTGTCGGCAATCCTCTCTCCATGGCCATATCCTTAGTTATCTAACTATAATTGCGTATTACCGTACTCCAGTCAAGGGAAGGGCTTCCCATGCGAAGGGGCGCGCACTGAGCAACCATCCCCTCCCCTGTTTGCCCAAATAGGTAGCGGTTTTCCGTTGTCCTCGGTCACGATAGGTACGTTTTTAGGGCGGTACAGCCTATAGAGGGTCGTGCGGCTGAGCGGAACAGGAAAGTGTCGTAAGGGGCATTATTTCCTTTCAAAAGTCCCATTCGGAATTAGGGTGGCGTAGCGGTCTGAGGCCGCCGTTTGCGACGGCGTCAGGCACGGAGAAGTCGTAGCGGCCGAGGAAATTGATGTGACGCCAAGATATCGGCGAGAGCCGAGCGATATCGGCGGGCAGCGGCGGCGTCCCGGCCTCGCTGAGTTGGCGCACGGTTTCCTGCATGTAGACAGCGTTCCAGTGGACGATGGAGTTGAGGGCCAGACCGAGGACCCCAAGCTGCTCCTCTTGGCCCTGACGCAGAGGGCTTCTGATTTCGCCCCGATCGCCGTGATGGACGCGCCGACCGAGCTTGTGGCGCAATTCCTGCCGGTTGAGCTGAAACAATATTCGTCGCCGGAACGGCCGGTCATCGATGTATCGCAGGATATGCAGCGTCTTGATGATGCGGCCGAGTTCAGACAGGGCCTTGGCCAGCGTTGTTGGGCGGTCTTTGACCTGCAGCATTCGCATGACGCCTGCGGCCTTGAGGTGGCCGAGCTTGAGCGATCCGGCCAAGCGGATAAGGTCGGACCAGTTTTCCCGGATCAGATTGATTTTAACCCTGCCCCAGGCGGTCTGATCGAACGGCCCATAGCTCGCCTGGCGGTCGATACGCCAGAGTTTGGCGTCGCCGATGTCCGCCAGACGGGGGCTGAACCGGTAGCCCAAGAGCCAGAACAGACCGAAAATGGCGTCGGAATAGGCGGCGGTGTCGGTCATGATCTCCAGAGGATCGAGCTCGGTTTCCTGCTCCAGCAGGAGAGCCAGGACGACCAGGCTGTCGCGCAACGTGCCGGGGATGACCGCTCCGGTCAGACCGCTGAACTGATTGGAAATCATGTTGTACCAAGTGACGCCGCGCTCCTGGCCGTAATATTTGGGGTTGGGCCCGGCGTGTATGGCGCTCGACGGAGCGACAAAACGCATGCCGTCGGCGCTGGCCACCTCGCCTGCGCCCCAATGTTGGACGATATCCAGACGACTGTGAGCGGAAACGATCGCGGCGTTGGCCGCGGCGATGGTCTCGGGCCGAATGAAATTCTGACCGACCCAAGAAAGACGGTCGCGACGCAGAGCCGCAAATTCCGGGCGCACGATCGGCTCAAGACCGATGTTGCAGGCGCCGCCGACCAGGGTCGCGCACAGGCTTATCTCGAAGTGCTCGACGGTGGCCTGACGCTCGCTCAGATGCGTAAAGG
>CBIHKY010000203.1:0-3046 GCA_966205705.1 uncultured Alphaproteobacteria bacterium | reverse complement strand
CGGCAAATCCGGACCATCCGGTCATCGGCGTCGGGATGGCCGGCGGCTTTCGATCCCGGGACGGGCACGAGGGTCGCGGATGCCAGCCATCCGGCGTTGAGCGCCTGCGCAAGCGCCGCGGCGCTGCTTCTGATCGCCCGCGCCTTATAGTTATAGCCGGGCTGCCCCGATTGGCTGGGCTTCTTCTTCAGATTGCTGATGAGATTATTCGTCACGCTGAAACTGTAATTTCGGCCCGACGTATATTCGTAGAGATAATAGCAAGTGTCCGCCGGTGTCAGGTGATGATGGTCACCGCGGCTGCTGTCATCGATCAGGGATAGACGGGGGTTGGCCAAGCGCGTTCCAGATATCCTCGGGCGTCCGCACCCTGATGGCCCCTTCGGCCTCGAATCGTGCGGGCCAGCTAATGTCGGTGCGATTGAAGCAAGAGTCGAGAATGAACAGCTTGCGCCCCTGATGCAGCGCCGCACGCGCCTGCGTCAGCGTTCCCGATGTCTCGCCCGCCTCGACGATGATCGTCCCTTCGGTCAGTGCGCTCATCGTCGCGTTGCGTTCGGGAAAGAAGAGCCGGTTATGCTGCGGCGCCTGCTTGCTGTACCGTAGCACCGGCACTTGCGAGATGAGCAGATGATCGCGCGCGATCGTCTCCTGAAGCTCCAGATGTTCTTTCGGGTAACAGGTGCCGAGCGGTGTCCCGACGACCGCGATGGTCCGGCCGCCGCGTGCGATTGCCGCCGAATGCGCCGCGACGTCGATCCCTCGCGCAAGACCCGACACGACCGTGAAATCGCGCTCGACCAGTTCCCGCGCCAGGCGCGCAGCGCGCTTGATGCCGTCCTCCGACGGCTCGCGGCTGCCCACGACGGCCATGCAGCGCGTCTCGGACAACTCCCAGGCGCCGCGATAATAGAGGAGCTCGACCGGATGCTTGGCGTCGCGAAGCTTCGGCGGATAGTCGCCGGCGTGATGAATTCGCACGCCGAACTGGTGAACTCCGGCCTTCTTGAGGCGGGCGAGCACATCGGCGGCACATTGATCGGCGAGCTGCGCCGACACGAAGTCGGACGGCAAGGCGCTCGGGTCATTCGCAAAGCGTTCGGCAAGCGTCTTGAACGTCGCGCCCTTTTCCAGCCAGAGCGCCTCATAGGCACCCAGCTCCCTGCGCGGCGAAATCGGCGAAATCGCGGGACCGGCGTCGCTCAACGCGAGCCGCATGATCATGCCGCTGCCTGCCATATCTGCGCCATCTGGGCGTCTCCTTCCCCGCCTCGGTGCCCGCCCGGGTGAATGTCGATGTGCAACCGAAGCGTATTCATAGCAAGAGAAACGTCTCACTCCTCCGCGGGCTGCACTACAAATCGGTTGAAAGGCGAATATGTTCTTACTTTGTTCTAATGTCAATGTTTGACGCGTTGTGTCTAACCGCGTTGCTCTGCAGCTAACCGTCCCAGTTTCCGCCGGAGAAAGCGAAGAGCGATCCCGTCAACAGCCCCAGCCCTTTGATTGGCCGATGGCGGACCGTCAGCTCCTACGGTCTGTCGAATTGCTAAGGAGCCGCTGGGAGAGCTCGACACGGGAGTCACGTTTACGCG
Organism: uncultured Alphaproteobacteria bacterium; assembly: GCA_966205705.1. GTDB lineage: Bacteria > Pseudomonadota > Alphaproteobacteria > Sphingomonadales > Sphingomonadaceae > Sphingobium. Next base: position 1,451 of record CBIHKY010000203.1, on the reverse strand, counting down.
GTCTGGCCGACATACACAGCGCGAAGAAACTGGGCATTTACGGATTAGCGTCTAACGTCGGGATCATGATGCACGGCCCGACAGATATGTGGAATGACGACAACGCCATCTACGACGATGGCGAGTGGATCACATGGGCCGAAATCAATTCGCATCTTGAACGGCTCGAGTTCCAAGCGCGCTTCCCGAACCTCGACGTCGATCTGGTGCCGATCTTCCAACGCCTGCTCGATGCTGCTGCGGATTATCATGAACTCACCGGGCGCCATCTGCAGGTCTATGGCGACCTTGGCGAACTTTATGGCGCGATCACCTATGGCATCAAACCGCACCGGATTTACGCGCAGGGCTCCGACGGCAAACTCGGGAATGACTTTGTGGAGGTGAAGACGATCACACCGTTCAAGACGACCGAGTCCGTAACGCTCAACCTCAAGGGCAATTTCAGCAAGGTGCTGATCGTGAAGATCGACGCCAATTTCGAGGTCGAAGGCAAGCTTATCGATCGCAAAGCGCTGCCCAGGACAAAGCGCGATATGCTGTGCCTCGAGTGGGCGGACTTTCCATCCTCGCCGCACCGGGCACCCGCCGCGCGATCCTGACGTCATTCGCAGGACAGCGCTCTGTCCGGCAGACGCACGACAAGCCGCATCGGCCAAAATCGAGGCCGATAAAAAGGCCGGTTGCACCAAACCGGAAGTAAACGCCCTCGCCGCCAGGTTGCCCGTCACCGATAGCTGTGCGAACTAGCCATGGGGGACAGAGGCGCATGATCGATCGAGAAAATATCGTCCACGCGGCTGGCACAGCCGCCTTGGGGTCCGACCGCCTGTGAAAATCTTCTCACAGCTCGATTTGATCGCTGCGCATAAATGGCGCCGTGCCACCTTCACGACCTATTCGTTCAGCGCGTCATTTACCGAGGCGGTGCTCGTCGAGGCGCTGCTTCGGCAGGGCGTGTCAGACATCACGATCCTCACCGATCCCCTCGGCTACCGCATGGCGCTCAAGGAACGCGGTGCCGTTCGCATTGGCCGCGAGTATGCCGTCCACCCCGTAGCGGCCCGCGCCGGCTGCTTTCATCCCAAGCTGATGGTCCTGGAGGCCGATGACGCGACGCACGCGACCGTGGGATCGGGCAACCTCACCTTCGGCGGCTGGTCGGCCAATCTCGAATGCCTCGTTCATGTGCACGCCAATGGGATGGCGCTGGCCATGGGCGATCTTGGGAAGTTTTTCACCGCGCTTGCCACGGCACAGACCTGCGAGCACGACGCGCGCGCCCTTTGCGGGGAGCTCGGCGCACGGCTGTCCGCGTCAGCAGCGGCGGGACGCGATGAGGGGAGCGTCCGTGTCCTCAGCAGCATGGAAACCCCGATCGCAGAGCAGCTTGCGTCCGCGGCCAAAGCCCTCGGCGGCGCGCGCTCGCTTACTATCGCATCGCCTTATTG
>CBIHKY010000202.1:0-3064 GCA_966205705.1 uncultured Alphaproteobacteria bacterium | reverse complement strand
CTCACAAGGCCGCGTCGGTCTCGGCGGCATAGGCCGCCACCGAATACATGTAGTCGCGCCAATGGACGATCTTGCGATCCTTGATCGTCACCACCGAGACGAAGCGGTTGTCATAGGCTTTGCCGGTGCGGAGCTTCTTCCCGTGCACCTCGTATTCGAGGATTAGAACGCCCGGCTCCTGCGAGCGGTGGACGACAAGACCGTCGCCGCTGTGCAGGATGGTGCCGTCCCCATACCCGGAATAGAGCGCCATCAGGGCGTCGCGACCGACGATCTTCGTCGGGAAGTTCGGGAACTCATATCGAAATTCGAATATCGCATCATCGGCAATGGCTTCGAAATAATGATCGCCATCCACGTCGTCGGCCATGCCCCGCATGACGACATCGAAGAACGGATCGAGTGCTGCAAATGCGGCATAGTGCGAATTGGGCATGAGGTTCTCCTTCCCACTCGATTGGGATGGAGAACCTTACCGTAGCACCCTGACAGTTTCCGTCAGGGTGATGTCATCCGGGATGGGTCTCGATCCCGCGCTGGAAATCACGCAGCTGCATGGCTCGCCGTTTCGGATAGCGCTCACCGAGCGTCGCCGACAAAATGCGGTCTGTCCTGAAGAAGCGGAATGCTTGGCGCAGTTCGCACCACGCTGTCACGACGCGGGCGTTTTCCATGAAGCCGAGCTGGATCGGCCAGATCACGCGCTCGCTGGGTGCCTTCTCCTCATCGACATATTGAATAGCGAGCCGCTTCTGTTCGCGGATCGCCGTGCGCAGCAGGTCCAGCGAAACCAAAGTATCCGGGAAATGACCGTCGTGAGGACCAGCGGCCGACAGCGGGGCCATGGTGGTCGCGGCGACATCCGGGGGCAGCACCGCGCCGATCTTGGCGCGCGCTGCTTCCGCGGCCGCCCGCAAGACCATATCGCCGCGCTGATCGACGTAGCGAAGGCCCAACAGAACCGCGTCGATTTCATCCTCGCTGAGCATCAACGGCGGCAGGAAAAGCCCGGCTTCGAGGACATATCCAACCCCTCCTTCTCCCCGAATGGGAGCGCCTTCGGCTGTGAGGCTCGCGATGTCGCGATAGATCGTTCGCTCGTGGACACCCAGTTCATATGCGAGGACCGAGGCGGCCACCGGCTGGCGGCGACCTCGCAATGCCTGCAACAGGGCTAGAAGGCGAGTAGAGCGACTCATGAATGATCCTCGTACAAGAGTCTTATCCGCTGCGGGCTGACAGAAACTGTCAGGGATCTTCGTTTCCCGTCGCCGCCCAGATCTCTTCGTCGCGAGCCGTTATCTAGCGTCGTATCTGGATTGAGCCTCTCTAACCTGCATCCAATTGTCTTTTGCCCAATCGACCAGGCCTTGCGTTGGACGTAGCAGGCTCTTTCCCAGATCGGTGATCTCGTATTCAACGCGCGGCGGCACTTCGGGAAACAGCTCCCGGATAACCAACCCATCGCGTTCGAGATTCTTCAAGGTGGTCGATAGCATTCGCTGTGAAATACCGGGGACTGATCGCTCGAGTTCGGAAAATCGCGCGCGACCACCAAGGAGGTCCAGCGAGAGGATCACGAAGATCGTCCACTTGTCTCCTACCTTGGTAAGCAGTTCTCGCACCGCCATTGGGTCCGAACTTCTGCAGATAGCTGCGGGATCGAGGAGGACCGGCCTGGCGGTTTTCTTCATAGCTTACCTCGATGTTAGTGACTGAAGTGAAAGTGCCTTCTTCTTTGATATCAGCGTCCCAAATATATGCTGCTCTCATTCAGTAAGCAAATATGCGAGAGCAAGGAGGCTCGATATGTCGAACCAGAACGGCGCTATCCATAAGGCCAAAATTGCCGCCCCGCTGTTGCCGGCGGTCCTTGTGATGGGTGGTACGGGGCGAAGCGGCGCGCTTATTGCGCGAGAACTCACCAAGCGCGGGCTACGTGCCCGGACAGCGGCGCGCAGCGGTGCGGATGTGAAGTTCGATTGGGACGATACAGCAACCTACGCTCCGGCATTGGACGGGGCTGGTCGCGTGTACCTTGTCACGCCCGTCATGCGGACAAAGTTCGTCCATCAGGTCGCGAAGTTCCTCGATCTCGCTGCAGCGTCCGGCGTCCGCCATGTGACTTATCTGAGCGCCTACGGTGGTGATCGGGCACCAGCGGAAGTCGATATCCGCGCCGTTGAACTCGAACTCGAACGACGGAGCGCCTTCAGCCACTCCATCTTGCGCCCGGCATGGGTCATGCAGAACTTCAGTGACCAGCATCTGCCGCTCATTGGCGATGCATTCACGGTGCCGACCGGCGGCGGGAAGGAAGCGTTTGTCGATGCCCAAGACATCGCCGCTGTCGCCGTCGAGACGCTGGTCGATCCTCAAGCCCATGCCGGGGCGCAATATGCTCCGACCGGCCCTCAAGCGCTCACGGTGGCTGAGGTCGCCGGCATCGTTGGCAGCGTCATCGGTCGCCCTGTCGCCCATAATGACATTGACCCGAATGCATGGATCAATGGCGCGGTTGAAGCAGGGTTCGTGCCCGCCGATTACGCCGTGATGCTCCGGTAGCTGACCGGAACGATCATCTCTGGCAACGGCGCGCGCCCGAATGATGATGTCGAAAGGGTCACGGGTCGGTCTGCGACCAGCTTCCGCGACTTCGCTGAACGAAACGCTGTGGCCTGGGCTCTTCAGCCCGTCGGCTGATTGGACGCGCAGCCGGCACGGCGTGGAAGCCTTGCACAATTATCGAATGCTATGAGGCAACGGAAATGTCTGACAAAAAATATTCTGCCTATGCGGGCGCGGAGCCGTATTTTGCATTAGAGCGGTTTCCACACGAACTGAATCGACGGGGATTCCCTTTGCGGCGGCGTTGTGATTCAGACTTCCTGCTGGTGGCAGGAGGCCAGCATGGATGGCACGAACGCTTTCACAGGATCTTCGGGACCGGGTTGTCGCAGCGATTGATGGCGGGCTGAGCTGCCGGGCGGCGGCGGCCCGTTTCGGGGTCAGCGTGTCGAGCGCGATCCGCTGGCGGCGACGTGCGCTGGAGCATGGTCAGGCT
>CBIHKY010000201.1:0-3064 GCA_966205705.1 uncultured Alphaproteobacteria bacterium | reverse complement strand
GTGTGTACAGCCTTGCCGACGCAGGGCTTACGCTGGCCGCCTTTTTCGCCGCGCGGCTGATCGCGCGTGGCGCAGACCGCCGGTTCCAATATGGCTACTGGCACATCGAGCCGATGCTTGGGTTCGTCAACGGCAGCGTTCTGCTCCTCGCCTGCGCCTATGCATTGATTGACGGAGTAGACACCGTGATGATGGGAGGACGGAACGTGAGTTTCGGGCCCGGTATCGGATATGCCGGCGCGAGCGCGCTCATCGGCTTCGGGATGTATATTTATATCCGGCGCCGCGCTCGCGGCCTCGGGTCCTCGCTTCTGAATATCGACGCGGCCGCGTGGCTTTTCGGCGCACTTCTCAACGCCGGGCTGAGCGCCGCATTTGTCACCGCGGTCGTGCTCGAGGGAACGCAGGCGGAGAAGCTCTCGGCCTATTTCGATCCGGCAATCCTCATCCTCCTTGCAATCTTCCTGGCTCCGCTTCCCCTTCGGGCCTTGGCAGCGGCCGGTCGCGAGATACTGCAGATCGCGCCAGCCGATCTCGATGCGCAGGTCAGCAGCATCGCACGCGAAGTCGCGGCACGGCACGGCTTCGTCGAGCATCAATCCTATGTGACCCAGGTCGGCCGCGCAGGGTTTATCGAGATCGGCTTTGTCGGTGCCGCGGCATCGACCACGATGACGCTTGGCGAGCAGGACGCCATTCGTCAGGAATTTGCGGACGCGATGGGCGGGCTGCGCCCCGGATATTGGCTCACGATCGACTTCACGGCCGATCGCCGTTGGCTCTAAGCGCGAGCAACTCCGGGGCGGCTCACGGTAACGCGCAAACGGGCGCCCGCTGTTCGGCGGACGCCCGTTAGTTTCAGACGAGCATCTTTTCGCGCAGCAGCAAATCGAGGCCGCCGTCGGCATCGAGCGCCACCAGATCATCCGACCCGCCCACATGCGTACCGTTGATGAAGATCTGCGGAACCGTCCTGCGTCCACCAGACGCTGTCTGCATTGCACGGAACTGCACCGGATCATCTTCGACGTCGATTTCGATCCAGTCGGTCACCCCCTTGGCGCGAAGATGCGCCTTGGCCCGGTGACAAAAGGGGCAATAGTCCTTGGTATAGAGGGTTATGCTCGGTTTCATTTCATGTCTCCGATCAAGCTGCCTCAGACCGCTCGCCGGCCGATGGAAGGACCCAGGCGGCGCGCGGAAAGTGGCAGGTGTAACCATTGGGACGGCGCTCCAGATAATCCTGGTGCTCCGGCTCCGCCTCCCAGAAGGGGCCAATCGGCTCCAACTCGCTCGCTACCTTTCCCGGCCAGAGGCCGGATGCGTTGACGTCCGCGATCGTCTGCAACGCGGTTTCACGCTGCGCTTCGTCGGCATAATAGATCGCCGAGCGATAGCTCCCGCCGCGGTCGTTGCCCTGGCGATTGCGCGTGGTCGGATCGTGGATCTGGAAGAAAAATTCGAGGATCCGGCGGTAGCTGATCTGATCGGGATCGAAATTGATCTCGATCGCCTCGGCGTGCGTGCCGTGGTTGCGATAGGTCGCGTTCGGCACATCGCCGCCGCTGTAACCGACACGGGTGCTGACGACGCCGGGGAGTTTGCGGATCAGGTCCTGCATGCCCCAGAAGCAGCCGCCGGCAAGGATGGAACGTTCGGTCATGATCAATTCTCCTCGATCTGGTTCAGAAATTCGGAATAGCCCTCGGCTTCCATGTCATCGCGGTGGACGAAGCGGAGTGAAGCCGAGTTGATGCAGTAGCGCTGGCCGCCACGGTCGCGCGGACCGTCGGGAAACACATGTCCCAAGTGGCTGTCGCCATGAGCCGAGCGCACCTCGGTGCGGATCATCCCGTAGCTGTCGTCGCGTATTTCATCGACATTGGCGGGGACGATGGGCTTGGTGAAGCTCGGCCATCCACTGCCGGAATCGAATTTGTCGGTCGAGGCGAACAAGGGCTCGCCGCTGACGATATCGACGTAGATGCCGGGCTCCTTATTGTGCAGCAGTTCCCCACTGCCGGCACGCTCGGTGCCGCCTTCCTGGGTGACATGGCGCTGTTGGGGCGTCAGCTTCGCAATGGCTTCGCTGGGCTTGAGGTAGGTCATTCGATATCTCCTTTGTCTGACAGTTGCGGCACGTCTTTCCACCCCGGTGCGCCGCATGCGCGCCGGTGGAGACAGTCCCGAAATTCGAAATTTGGCTCAGAGGCGGTCGAGGATGCTCATGAGAACCGCCGGGTCGAGCCGGTTGCGATAATTGGGATCGAGAAAACTATATCTGATGATCCCGTCGGTACTGATCACATAGGTTGCCGGCATCGGAATGCGCCAGTCGGCGCCGTCGTCGCCTGCGACCATCCCGTCCGCAAGCGCCGCCCGGCGCATACTCTCGGGCAGTTCGAAGGCGAGGCCATAATCGCTCGCGACCGTCATTCCGCGATCGGCGAGTAACGGAAGCGTCATTTCCTCGGCCCGCGCCATTGCGATGCTGTCGGCGAGCGGCTGCGGGGAGATCGCGAGCAGGCTCGCTCCTCTATCCTCGACCGCTTGCGCCGCCTTCGACATCGCCCGAAGTTCGGCGCGGCAGAAGGGGCACCATCCGCCGCGAAAGAAACTCAGGACCACTGGTCCGCCAATCAATCGGCCACGCAGCGAGACTGTGCCGCCGAGGGCGTTTTCCAGCAGGAACTCCGGCGCGACATCTCCGGCCTGGACAGCCGAGACCTCGATGCCCATGGCCAGGATCTGCCGATCGCCTTCGGCGATTGCCACCCTCCCCTCGTCGCCGGCTGCCTGGAAATAGGCTTGCTCGATCATGCTCATGTCCGTTCGGAAGTTCATTCGACTCTTCTGCATCGAAAATTGGGGAGGGGAAAGGCTGGCGCGGCTCGCGCCAGCCTTTCCTTCAATGTCCACCTCGAGCCGGGCGCCGGGAGTCACGCCCAGCCCACGGTGGATCGAGCGAAGCGACGAAGCCGGGAAGGGGAATTACCGGCTCGGACGTCGCGTCCGGGCTCGAGGCTTTTGCGGCGGTAAGGGAAGGCCGCCGCAACCCGCAAGG
>CBIHKY010000200.1:0-3090 GCA_966205705.1 uncultured Alphaproteobacteria bacterium | reverse complement strand
ATTGTCGCCTGCCAAAAGAGGTAAAATCCCGCCGATTTGATGGCAGCCCCAATCATGTGGTTCGCATAATTCCCGCCGCCTGCAGGGTATCGATGATCGATGCAATCGACTTGAGAGCCGTGGCAAGGTCGACGGGATCAGCGACTTTCGGCAGCATCGGGAGCGGCAAAATCGACGCGATCTGCCGGCCATAGCCAGCCTCGAGCAGATGGATATCATAATGCCAGCCGGCGCGGGGGTTGACGATAGCATAGGCGGCGTGGCCCTTGCTGTTGGTGCTCACCGCCGCCGATTTTACAAAGCCTTGGTTCGCGTAGATGCGCCCCTGGTTGACGCCGAAGCCGGTTTCGCCCGGGGCCATGAACGATTTGTCGGTAACCCGTCCATTGCTGCCGATTTCGGCGGTCATGGCATAAGTGATCGCCCGATCGGCGAAGTTGCCAGCAATGGTCTGCATGACATAAAATATGCCATCAGTGTCGGAAGCCCACGTTAGGCGCAGGATTTGACCGTCAGATATTGCCTTATTGCCTGCTATCAGAGTGGCGGTCGCACCAGCGGGGATGGTCCAGCCAGCCGTGCCGTCAACAAACGCAGGGTTCTTCAATAGATTACCCATCACGTTCATCGCGACAACATCGATCATCGGCTCCGAGGCAGAGACGTTCTGAATTTCCTTGACGGTGATATCCTCAAGGATCGGTAGCACCGCCGAGTAATAGGACCGCAAGCGGCTGATGCGGATGGGGCACTTGCCAGACCGATCATATTCATCCCACCACCTATTCGCGGCCGCCTCGTGGACGTCCCTTCGAAGATCGCTATTGACCAGCGTTATTAGGCCATCGGTCCGCGAGGATACGAAGATAGGTCGGCGCAACTCGGTGCCATAGCTCTGCTCCACCAGCAGCATGGTCTTAAAGGCGCTCAGTTCGTGATGGTATCCGTCGATCAGCGTGTTCTTGGCGTTAACGACGTGGAGACTGTCTTTCCTGGCGTTGCCATTGAGGTCGAGGACCAGATTCTGGAATGTAACGTGGGTGGTGGGGTTCTTGTTGGTGGGATCGCCAACGCGAATCAGGGGGGCACTGTTGGTACCCGTGAATCCCGTCTTGTCGATGTCCCGAAACATCAGATGGTGCCCCTGGACGTTGATGAGCTGCTCCGCCCGGCCGACGAAACGGATGCGCTCGAAGGTGGCGCATTGGCTGTAGCAGTCTCCCAACGCGATCCCATAGGGGGCGGCAATGTCGACGTCGGCGATGCGATAGTTGGTCAAAAAGGACCCACCCGATGTGTCGTGAACATGGGCGATATCAGGGTGCTTGCGCACAAATGCTCCGCCCGCCTTGAGAACGCTGTAGGCGCCGCCCTCGATCCTCCATTCGTTCGCCCAGCCCGTTTGCAATTTCGAGCCACCCACACGGAAAATCTCGTCTCCGGTGGCATCTTTCGCGAGCGTGAGTCCGCTGGCCAAGCCATTCAATCCCCGTACCGCTGTCTTGGCCCATAGCGTCGAGGGGGCCTTAACGGTGTACTGCCTCGGCAGGGTGACGCTCTTGACCGCATCCGCCGCGACGGCGCCACCATCGGAATAGGTGACGGAGTTCACCTGCTTCTGCGCATCGAGCAATCTACCGATTACGGCGGCGTTGTCGGCGGCTGTAGCGAGAGCTCCTCCGTCCTCGACACTAACCGCATTGTCGAGCAGCGTTTCATGCACGCTGCGGACTACCATTCCGTCGCCGGATCGTTTGAAGGGCACCTTGGCCGAACTGCGATAAGAGTGGGGCTGCCAAGTCTGCTCCGTCGTGCCGACGGTGATCATACCCTTGGTGGCCAAAGCCCAAGCACCGGCCTGATCGCCCCCGTCGACCTGAACGAGCGCCCCGGTAACTGCCGCACCGCTGCTATTGAAGTCCGCTGCGCGCGACCAAGCGCCGCTAGCGGCGACATAAACGCCGTTCTCACTACCGCTGTTCTGGTTCTTCACCAGCACGCGGTCGGTGGGAACCACTGCTACATCATCGATTGTCTGCGCACCGGCGAGCAAAATGTGTGTAGGGGTAGCGGCGACTACGGGGTCTATGATCGAGTAACCTGCTGCAGCGGCGACTTCATTGACCGCCTGGTTCAGGAGTTCAATCATCTCAGAACTGGTGGCATTTGCAGGCACGGGAACGCCGGCAATCAAGCCGGCACGACGGGCGATATCTTCGACGGAAGCTCCACAAAGACCGCCACTTGCAAGCTGGATGAGCTCGCGGCGGTTCGGCAAATTATCGACCATTTGGTATTCCTTCTTACTGCGCCAAGCGGCTTACGTTCATCCATCCCCCTTGTATCACCCTTTGATCATTACCGAGTAGGCGCTCCAGAATATCTTAGCGTTTTCAGTTACAACAGCTTGGCGACCGCGCACCGTGCGATGTCGGCCAGCGATCTGAGCCAATGGCAGCTTTCATCAGTTGGAGCCTGCAGGCGCAATTTGCACGGAGCAAAACACCGATGCGTGTATATTTTCCGCTCGCTGGGCACGCGCTTTCAAGCGCGCCGCGCAGGGCCACCATCATTCCATCGATATAATGGCAGTTCGGTGCCGGCATGGCACCCAAAAGGCCAGCCTTCGGGACGCTTTGCCCGCAAGCCGGCCTTTCGACTATCCGCCCGGCTGAACCGGGCGAAACCTCACCATGTGTAGCGCGGAGACCCCACGACGGTCCGCGACGCGCCGAAATAGCAGCTGTTCGAGAAGAAGCAGGACGAGACGTGCTGCTTGTCGAACAGATTCTGTGCGTTCACCGCGACGCTGAGGCCGCCCAGCGCCGGGCTGGCATGGCCAAGGTCGTAGGCGAGCATCGCGTCGAACAAAGTGAAGCTCTTCGTCTTGAACAGCTCGAAGGTCGTCACGCTGTTCACGACCTTGTAGCTCGTCGAGCCGAAAGAGCCGCCGACATAGCGGAAGCCCGCGCCGAGACTCAGGCCGCCAAGCGGGCCTTCGCCCGCCCCGCCGCGGCCGAAATCGTACGACAGGAAACCCGATGCCTGCCACTCGGGCACGCCGAGCGGGACGGTGCCCGTGGTCGAGGG
>CBIHKY010000199.1:0-3094 GCA_966205705.1 uncultured Alphaproteobacteria bacterium | reverse complement strand
GCAGGCCGGAGCGCCGCTTTGCCCGATCGAGGATCACGGCCAGATGCAGCATGAAGCGCTGGACGATGACAGCGAGGATGAGGGCGGCGAGGACGGCTAGACCGCCCTCCCCTCCCGGCAATTCGGGGTTTCGTTGACGCAGCCGAACCGAGCCAGTATGACCACATGCAAACATGCGGTCATGTAAGGATATTCACATGCCAACAATCGCGATCATCAGCCAGAAGGGCGGCGCGGGCAAGACCACCCTCGCCCTGCATCTGGCCGCAGCCGCCGAGGATTCCGGGCATACCGCCCTTGTGATCGACCTCGACCCACAGGCGACGGCGAGCCAGTGGGCGGCATGGCGACAGGATGCGCCCCCGGTCGTGATCGACAGCGCCCCCCCTCGCCTTGCCGCCAAGATCGAGCAGGCGACGGGCCAGGGCGCGGCATTCATCGTGATCGACACCCCGCCCCATGCCGACAGCGCGGCGAGCGCCGCCGTCGAAGCGGCCGACCTGGTGCTGATCCCTTGCCGCCCCAGCGCGTTCGACCTGGCTGCGATCAAGACGACCGCCAGCCTTGTGAAGATGCGCGGCAAGTCCGCGTTCGTGATCTTCACGGCGGGAAGCCCGACCGCGCCGCGCATGTATGACGAAGCCGCGCAACTCGTGCAGGATTATGGGCTGGACGCCTGCCCCCACCATATCGCCGATCGCGCCGCCTTCCGCCATGCAGCGGCCGAAGGCAAGACGGCGATGGAGATCGAGCCGAACGGCAAGGCGGCCGATGAGGTGCGCCAGCTTTACAAGTGGGCATGCCAACATGTAAACATGCAAGCATCAAAAAAACGGAGGGCCAGCGCATGAGCAGCCGGAAAGGATCATTGCTTGCATTGCGGGATCGCGATGCAGCGCCAGCGACGGCAGAGCCGGAGGGAAGGGCGGCCGCGCCGATCGCCAGTTCTGGCGCAGGCACCGGCAGCGGATCGAGCAGCAGCCCGGTTGCGCCGAGCCGTCAGGGCAAGAAGGCCATGACCGGCTATTTCAGCCCGGAAATGTCCTTCGCCATGCACATGACCGCTCGCAAGCATGGCATGAGCTTACAGGATGCGATGGCCGAGGCGTTCAACGACTGGCTTCGCAAGATGGGGGAAAGCCCTGTAGGCAAGTGAGCATGTTCACATGCAAACATTGACATTGGGAGACGCTTATGGCTGTACTGATCGTGTCCGCCATTTTCGTATTGGTGATGATCGGGCTGTCCATCCGGGCCAATGCCCGCTTCCGGCAGGAAAAGACATTGCCGATGCAATGGTGGCTTTCCCGATCGGAGCCGCTTTCCCGTTCAGTGAACTGGTCCGCGCCCCGCGTTGTCGCTCTTAGCTTCACCCCCTGCCTCGCGATCGGCGTGCTGGCGTTGTTCAATATTGCAGCGGTGACTCTAACGCCGAGGCCAGGCCAGGAATGGATGGCGATACCAATTTTGATATTCATGGGAAGCATGTTTGTCGCGGCCCATATTTTCCACCTTTGGCTGATCGAAAGAACCTTGATACGCTAATGGCCCACAAGTGGGCATGTAAACATGCAAACATTTGCATAGTTTCCGCCGTTAGGAGCCGAAGCGATATGACAAGCGACGTAGAAACTCGGAACGGCCAATGCCATTGCGGAGCAGTGCGTTTCGAGGTGATGCTTAGTGACGGCTTCAATACGATCCGCCGTTGCACGTGTTCTTACTGCCGGATGCGAGGCGCTATAGCCGTCTCCGCCAAGCTGGGCGGCATCACATTCCTGGAGGGTGAGGACATGCTGACAAGCTACCGCTTCAACAGCGGATCGGCACATCATTTCTTCTGTTCGCGATGTGGAATTTATACGCACCATCAACGCCGGTCGAACCAAAATCAATATGGCGTCAATGTCGCTTGCCTCGACGGGATAAGCCCATTTGACTTCTCTGAGGTGCCAGTCTTGGACGGCGTGAACCATCCAAATGACAATGACGGGTCAGCGCACCGAGCAGGAACTCTTCGCTTTATCCCAGTGGAATAGGTGGGGTTATCAGTCGAGGGGTGGATGAGAGAGATGTTTGCATGTGAACATGCTCACTTGCATGCATGAAATCAACGCAGCGGTTTGCGCTCGTGCCGTTTCTTGCAGAAGCCGAGAAAGGCGGCGCGGGGGCTTTTGAGTTCGGGTTTGCCCATGTCGTGCCACCACGACACCCATTCGTCATAGAGCGCATACACGTCATAGCCTGGCGCAGCGCCCTTGGCGTCGTGCATGGTTTCCGGGTCGATATAGGGCGCATCGTCGCCGGCGCTGGCGACCGGATCGGGCTTGGACTTTAGGCCCGAGCGGTTGCGGAACAGGATCACGTCATCATCTATCGTCACCGCATAGTCGGGGAAATGGCCGTGATCGGCGTCATGCTCGCAGACCTTCTTGACCAAGGAGCGAAACACGCGCAGCGGGCTGTTCGAGCCGCATTTCTTCTGTAGCAGCTCCAGGCCGATCTTCCATTCGTCCTTCACGCCGCAATGCTTGCGCGCCAACTCATACATGCGCCGCTCGAACGGCTTGCGGAGCCGGAAATAGTCGCGGTGGAGCGTCAGGACGTTCTTGCTGATAACCGAGCGATAAACCCAATCCGACAGGGTAATTTCAAGATCGAGCATCCGGCCGTCGAACGTTTTGCGTGTGATCCTGGCTTCTTCGATCAGGCCAAAAATCCGTGTTTCCTCGATACCGCCCGTTTGAATATTGGTTCGCACCGTTGTCCCGCGCAGGCGGGTGAGGGCGTCGGCCATCAGTCGATAGCCTTCGCCGCTGGTTTGCCGGTTGGTGGCGACGAGCATGTCATAGGCCTGCAGGCGCACCGTGCGGCTAGGTTGCTCGCCCTGGTTCATCTTCGCGACGAGCTGCGAGATGCAGTAGATCAATATGTCCTTGTCGTGGATCGTCGCCAGCCCCTTGCCTGAAGGGATAATCTCGATGACGTTGCCGTTATGCTCGTAGCGCCGCGTCCGGTTGTCCGGCTTTGTCGAGAGCGAAAACACCGGATGCTCCATCGAGGCCATGTCATCCTTGGGGATGGCGTCCAGCAC
>CBIHKY010000198.1:0-3215 GCA_966205705.1 uncultured Alphaproteobacteria bacterium | reverse complement strand
ATCTACAACAGCTATGACGGCCTCGGCCAGGTCACCCTTACGACATCGACCATGGGGGGCTATAGCCGCACCATCGGCCATGGCTACGACGCTGGCGGGGACTGGACCAGGATGACCTGGCCCGACGGCAATCAGGTCGATTATGTCCGTGACGGCCTGGGGCGGCTCGATCATGTCGCACTCAACAATTCCACGCTGCTGCTCCGCCCGCAGTTCAACGCCGCCGGGCAGATGTCACGCCTTTATCGTTACAGCGGCTCCGCATGGAGTGCGCCCACCACCTATGGGTATGATGGGGCGTCCAGGCTTTCATCCCAGACCCACAGCTTCGGCGCACCCGGCTATAACGTCGCCACCAGTCTCGCCTATAATCCCGCCAGCCAGATCGTCGGAAATCTGCGGAACAACGACGCCTACGCCTGGACCGGATACACGCCGCTGAGCCGCGCCTACACCGTGAATGGCCTCAACCAATATGGCCAGGCGGGGGCCGTGACGTTTGGCTATGATCCGAACGGCAATCTCACCTCGGACAGCATCTATGCCTATGGCTATGATGCCGAAAACCACCTGACCTCGTCCTCCAACGGCGCAGTGTTGAGCTACGATCCGCTCGGGCGGCTGTGGCAGGTGGCCAGGGGCGGCGCGGTCACGCAGTTCCTGTATGACGGTGACCAGCTGGTAGCCGAATATGACGGGGCCGGGACGATGCTCCGCCGCTACGCCCATGGCGAAGGCGAGGACGATCCTCAACTCTGGTTCGAGGGGTCGGGCTTGTCGAGCCCGCGCTATCTGTACAGCGACCATGAAGGCTCGATCGACGCCGTCATCGACATGAGCGGCACCTCGGTGAGCATCAACACCTATGACGAATATGGCATCCCCGGCGCGGCCAATCTCGGCCGGTTCCAATATACCGGCCAGGCCTGGCTGCCCGAGCTGGGCCTCTATTACTACAAGGCGCGCATGTATTCGCCGACCCTTGGCCGGTTCATGCAGACGGATCCCATTGGCTATGGCGACCAGATAAACCTGTATGCCTATGTCGGAAACGATCCGCTGAATGGCCGCGATCCATCGGGCGAGTGCGTCGGCGCGGTCGTGGGCGAACCGGTGGAGATCGTGGTTTGCGGGGAATTGGCCCTGGCCGCCACGATCAATCTGGTCGGCGGCCTATGGCTTGCGTCGCAGATGAAGCCGCCGTCCTTCACTCACGAAAAGAAGGTCACGCCTAAGCACAGCGCCACTGCGGCCGCTGCGCCGCCGCCCGATGATGACGACGGCAGGCCGGAGCGCACCACCAACCCGAAGCATCATCCCAATTCCTCCAGCCCCGAGCCCAAGAATGTGCGGGAACTGTATGCCCGGTCCTACGAGGACAAAAGCGGCGTGCGGTGGACCAAGGATGCCGATGGCGTGTACCATCGGTTCTCGCGGCCGAGCAACGGGCAGACCCATTGGAATGGCTCGACGGGAGGCGCGAACCCCATCCAGATGAGGAATGTTCCCAATGAAGTTATCAAGCATTTTGCCAACCTATGACGACTAGAATTCTTACGGGTGACCGCACCGCGTTGGCGATAGAATCCTATGTCGACGAATTTATCGCGTCGCGCAGCCAGATGGGCATCGGCTATTTTCTGATCCATGCCGGCGGAAAACGATATGGCGTCGAAGACCCCCGGGCTTGCGCCATGGGTAGCTCCTATAGCGAAGTGCTGTCGCGGTTGCGCCGCGAAGGCGAGCATGTGCTCACCTTCGCCTCACGCATCGATGCGAGGGATCTTGCCATCCACGTCGTGAATCACATTTACGACCGGGGGTTTTCCGAGCCGGTGCTCCCCCCCGAGTGGAAGCAGGAAATCGATGCGCTACTCTATGCCAATGCGCTGATCTGGGCGCCGGACGGGGATGCCGCCTTCGATGACGGAAGTCACGTCCTGCAAATCGACGACGGAGACAAGGTGCGGATCATTGCCTTCGTGAACGCTGACACCCAAGGCGAGCTGGAAAGCAGCCTGGCCGACGTGACGACGGAGCGCGCGCACTACTATGCGGTGCTGCGCGAATGGGCGCAGAAGTTCGAGCTGCAATGGATGAATTCGCACATCGAGACGGCTTAGAGTCCGTTTGAGAATGGCTTAGGCGACGGTGCGACTGTAGACGGTCTTGCGGTTGGTGGCGAAGGACGGAAGGATCACGTCATCGCGCCACATCTGGTTGAAGGCCGGCAGGGCTTCGAGACGCGCCATTGCCAAGTCGAAGCCGGGCAACTCTTCGTGGATGGTGCGTATCTGCTCGCCATCGCCTACGCCCGTCACGATGTCGCAGCAGACCAGATCGGTCGTGATCTCATCGAGTTTGTAGGCGACGACGGCGCTGATCTCGTCCAGGGAGACGGCATCGGTTCCTTTCGCCGTCACGATAGCGAAGACGCTCAACAAGCGCGCGCCGCTCAGTCGGGTGCTGGCGGAGGCCGATGGCCTGGACCCTGGGGGCCTCGAATACAGGATGCCGGCCGCGGCTCCAATCTCGGTCGGTAGTCCAGCCAAGGCGCTTGGCCTTGCCCATCTGCTCAAAGGTCTCGGCGTCAGCCTTGCCTCCGACGCGCTCTGGCAGTCTCGCGAACTGGCGCTCGATCTGCTCGAACTCGATGCCAATGGCGACATTGCCGAATCCTAGGTTGTCGCACGCAATGCGAGTGCCGCCGACGACGTCGCAGCGCACGAAGCCGGTCTGCGCGACGATCTGCGGCCGCCGATCCATAATGGCGCCGATCTCTGGGCGCATCGGGCCGAGCTCTTGCCCAATCTTGAATTCATTCCGAGGACGCGCGCGCAAATCGAAGGAATCCTCGCCGGCGATGCCCTTATCCTTGCCGAGCGAACCGAAATCTGAAGCGGAGCGGCCCGTCCACAATCGGATTGGGCCGCTTTCGACCTGGCTGCTACGCGCCCTAATCGCGGTCATTCAACTCGAGTGCTGGCGACCCCAAAAGCTACCGCTCGAGCAGCGGCGGACGCTTGCAATCGAGAACCGCCACTGCTAGGTGCCCGCCGCGTTTCAAACGGAAGAGCATGATGATCATGGGGCGGAACAAGGCAGCGCTGAACGCGACGGCAAATGCCGGCGTATCGCTGTACTATATCGACTTCTGATCCGCCTCTCGATTTCGAGGAGGCGAACGGCCTCCCATGTGTCCGATGACCCTGGAA
>CBIHKY010000197.1:0-3300 GCA_966205705.1 uncultured Alphaproteobacteria bacterium | reverse complement strand
CGCTGAGATGAACGCCATTTGTAGCGCAGCGCGTGCCGGTAACTCCGTTCAAGGTGCTACATTATTCTGCACAACTTTTCCTTGCCACAACTGCACTAAACACATTCTGGCGGCCGGAATCAAAAGGGTGGTGTTTATGGAGCCATATCCTAAGAGCCGCGCTAAACAGCTCCATAATCACGAGATTGAAATAGAAAGACCTAGCGAAACTCGTGTCAGCTTCGCTCCTTTCTTAGGCATTTCTCCATATAGATATCGCGACATTTTTGAAAAACGCTCTCGCAAAAAACACGGGAAAGCTCTGCTTTGGCAGGGTGGGCGGCCTCAACCGATGCTCGATATAAGCGCACCGGCTTATTTCGACGTCGAAGCCCTAGAAATTGGACAGCTTGGAGGATCGGTTCAGTTAAAATTGATCTGAACAGCTGCCCCTTTTTCCAGTCCGGGTAGATATCCAGCCGACTAGCTTGCGTAAAATCGTTGGTGCGACATGACTCAAGCACGGCGATAACCCAACGAGGAACGAACCAAATGAACAGCCGACGCGATTTCCTCAAGCAAACCGCCGCTGTTAGCGCCGCCTCCCTCACCGGCACCATCGCGTCCGCCCAATCCCCCAGCTTCACACCCCCCGCCGCAGCCGCCCCCGCAGCCAACCCCCAGCCGCTCTGGCAAAAGCTCTACCCTGGCTTCCGCAACCTGCGCATCACCACGAGCGGCGCGCAGATCAATGTCGTCACCGGTGGCTCTGGCCCGCCTTTGCTGCTGCTCCACGGCGCGCCGGATTCGCTCGTCACCTGGCACCTCATCGCGCCGGAGCTGGCGAAGGATTACACGCTCATCCTCATGGATCTGCGCGGCTATGGCGATAGCAGCAAGCCGGATGGCGGCGCGGATCATGCGGGCTATTCCAAGCGGGCGATGGCGCTCGATGGGGTGGAGGTGATGGCGCAGCTTGGCCATGAGCGCTTCTGCGTGGTGGGGCATGATCGCGGCGGGCGGGTCGCGCGGCGCATGGCGCTCGATCATCCAACCAAAGTGCGCAAGGTCGCCGTGCTGGATATCGTGCCGGAGCATTATCTCTACAGCCATGTCACGCTCGGCTTTGTGCAGGGCTATTATCACTGGTTCAGCTTTTTGCGCCCCGCGCCGATCCCGGAGGAGGAGACGCTGGCCCGCTACACGCAGGCCGCTGCAAAGGCGACGAGCGAGATTGAGCGGGAGTATGCGCGCCACCGCACCGACCCGGAGATGATCCACGCCATGTGCGAGGATTATCGCGCCTCCGCCTCCGTGGACCTGAAGCTCGATGCGGCGGATATCGCGGCGGGGCGCAAGATCGCCTGCCCCCTGCTCTCGCTCTGGGCCGCCAAGGGGCTTTACCCCCGCCTGTTCGATGATGTGCTGGGCATCTGGCAAGCCGAAGGCAGCGATGTGAGCGGCCGCGCCCTCGCCAACGCCACGCATAATCTGCAGGAGAGCGACCCCGCCGAGACACTGGCGGCGTTGCAGGCCTTCCTCAAGGGTTAAGCCGCGCGCCACGCCCGGCGCCCACAAAAAAGCCCGGCCTCTCGGGGGGAATGAGAGACCGGACCCTTTGGACCGCCTGACGATGTGTGGGAGGGCACTGCCGAAGCGGCCTTTCCCCCTTTTCAACGCTGTTGCGCGGTGTCGCTGTTAGTCTCGATGTGGGTATTCGACTGTGGGAAACAAGGCTCGTTCAAGCACATTATCGCATGAGATGAACGAGCCAGCGATGACGCGCCGCCAAGGGGAAAAGCAGCGCGCCATCTAAAAGTTCAGGCCCAATGTTATGCTAGGCCAGAGCCGCCCATTCCCGTGCCGCGACCGCTTGTGCCGAACAGCGGCGCATCCTCGCGCGTTGCGGGCTCGCTGGTCGATGTCGATCCGGCATAGCCGCTGGCCGATGCGCCGGTGCCGGGGTGAGCGCCATCGCTCGCAGTGGCCGTCGTGCCGCCAAATTCCGTGCCTGCAACTTGGCCTGCGCCCGAGACGTCGGCATCCGCCTTCAATGTGACCTGATCGCCACTGATGCTATCCACATGGTCGATCGCGACATAATGATGCTGGCCATCAGACGAATCCGTGCGGGTCAGCTTGATGGTGTCGCCCTCAATCTCATCGACGGTGCCTAGGTGGCGACCGCTCGCGTCGAGGACTTCCATATGCTCCTTAATGCGCCATTTCTCGAACATGTCTGCTCTCCATTTTCGCTTGGGATATGCAGGGTTAACGGCCCGACGGCGCACATGTTCCAGCCGCGCCAATCAGGCTGGCCCGGCAATATAACGGAATGGCCATGAAGCGTTTGGAGCGCGGTGCGCGGATCGATCGGCAGCGGCCACCAGCCTGATTGCTCACTTGCGCCCGAGCCTCTAAGGCAGGCTATGCCCAGCTTCCTCACCCCCGCCTTCATCATGGCCTTTGTCGCGGCGCTCTCCGCAGTGGGCGGCGCGGTGGCGCTGTGGCGGCCGGTGCGCAGCGAGCAAGGCGTGTATCTCAAGCGCATCGGCGCGACGATGCTGCTCGCTTTCGCGCTCATCCTCGCGCTGTTCGCAGGCGGGCTGCACCGGATGGGTGGCTAAGCGGGCGCGCGCATTTTCGGCCCCAATTTGTCCAAAGCCGCGGCCTTCCGCCACGTCCCCAAAGTCAAGCCACCGCAGCAGAAATTTAGCTGTGGATGACCCCATATAGCCGCTAGACTTTGTGCCAATATGGCGTAGCATCCCCCTCATGTAGTTTTTAGTGCCAGTTTGATGGGCACTTGCGGAGTTCGCGGAAAATGTCTCTTCTTCACGCATCCAAGGTTTACAAGCCCTTCGAATATCCCTGGGCCTATGATTTCTGGAAGCGCCAGCAGCAGGTCCACTGGATGCCGGAGGAAGTGCCTCTGGGCGAGGATTGCCGCGATTGGGCGCAGAAGCTTTCCGATCATGAGCGCAACCTGCTCACGCAGATCTTCCGCTTCTTCACCCAGGCGGATGTGGAAGTGCAGGATTGCTACCACGATAAATATGGCCGCGTGTTCAAGCCGACCGAAGTCAAGATGATGCTGACCGCGTTCAGCAACATGGAGACGATCCGCATCGCAGCTTACTCGCACCTGCTCGATACCATCGGCATGCCCGAGAGCGAATATTCGATGTTCCTCGAATATGACGAGATGCGCGCCAAGCATGATTATATGCAGCAGTTCGGCGTGGATAATGATGAGGATATCGCCCGCACGCTCGCCATGTTCGGCGGCTTTACGGAGGGCATGCAGCTGTTCGCCAGCTT
>CBIHKY010000196.1:0-3325 GCA_966205705.1 uncultured Alphaproteobacteria bacterium | reverse complement strand
GTGTAGATGGTTGCGGAGAGCCAGTCATGCGGCAGCGCGGCTTGGGTATCCTTGCCGATCCGATGAACAAGCGCGTCCTCAATGCGCTCTTTCAACGCCTTGCCTGACACGGTTTTGATGCTCGCCATTTGCCGCCCCTTATTGATTGATACCGCAGTGCGGCATTTGGCATGGATATCAACTCTCAACCTGCTCCGCCACCGCTGGTTTTGCAAATCATGCACGCAGATTTCTGTTAACAGCGTCCACCAGCCTTTGGTTGCGCCTACTCCATTGCGCATCTAACGTCGCTTGATGCGCGATGGGGTGCGGAAATGGTGGATAGTGACGTGACGGCGATGGCGGGCGACGACGAGAGAATATTTGGCAGCATCCTGCCCGAGAGGGAGGGATTTCCAGAGCCAAAGCTGGGCCTCACCATCGCGATCGTGCTGGCTGGGCGTCGCTGGCGCGCCCTCATCGACGAGCAATTGCGCGAGCGTGGGCAAAGTGCTTCCCGCATGGAAGTCATGTCGGCCATCGCTTATGCACCCAAGCAGGCAACGCAAATCCAGATCGCCAAGCGCATCGGCATCGAAGGCCCGACGCTCACCCGCACGCTGGACATGCTGGAGGCGGACGGCCTTGTCGAGCGCGTGGCCGACCCGTCCGATCGCCGCAACAAGCATATGAAGATCACGCCCGCAGGCTATGAGGAATTGGGCGCGATGCTGGACCTGTGCGCCAAATATCGCAGCCGATTGCTGGACGGCATGTCCGAGAAGGAAATCGGGGCGGGCCTTGGCTTTCTCACAGAGCTTCTGACCCGGATCGAAGGTGGATTGGGCGTGGCGGAAGGCGAGTAAATAGCCCGTCAGCGCGCAATGATTTTTGCGGAACGGAATAGTCGTCCGCGCCAACCATTTTAGCTGGAATAGCGCTTGCCACCCTTCTAAGCAGCGACCGCGTGCCGGGGCTTTTGGCTCTTGCGCGCCGAGTTTATGCGAGGGAGAGAGAGCATGAAAGCCAGCGAAGCCGTCATCGAGATATTGAAGCGCGAGGGCGTTGATGTGCTGTTCGGCTACCCCCGCAATGCGCTGCTGGAAGCGGCGGCGGAAGCCAATATCCGCACCATCATCCCCCGCCAGGAGCGTGTCGGACTGCACATGGCAGACGCCTATTCGCGGCTGACGCGTGGCGAGAAACTGGGTGTGTTCTGCTGCCAGCATGGGCCGGGCGCTGAAGTGGCTTATGCCGGTGTCGCGCAGGCCTATGGCGAGTCCGTGCCTTTGCTCTTCCTCCCCGCTGGCTATGCCGTCGCGAACGCGCATGTCGGCCGCAATTTCAACAGCGTGCGCAACATGGCGCAGATCACCAAATCCGCTGAGCCGCTCAATTATCCCAGCCATGTGAACGCCGTGATGCGCCGCGCCTTCACCGCCTTGCGCAATGGCCGTGGCGGCCCGGCACTGGTCGAAATGCCCTTTGACGTGCTGGAGCAGGACGCGCCTGAGGTGGATTATACACCGGTATTGCGCAGCCGCTTTGGCCCCGATGGCGAAAGCGTCGCTCAGGCGGCAAAGCTGCTCTGCGAGGCCAAACGCCCCGTGCTTTATGCAGGGCAAGGCATTCACTGGTCGAATGCTTATGCTGAACTCAAGGAACTGGCCGAACTGCTGGCGATCCCCGTCTGCACCAGCCTTCCCGGCAAAAGCAGCTTTGATGAGACGCACCCGCTCTCGCTCGGCTCGGGCGGCGCGGCGATGCCGTTTGCTGTCCGGCACTTCCTCGACGAATCTGATGTGATCCTCGGTGTCGGCTGCAGCTTTACCAGCACCGCGTTCGGCATCCGTATGCCAGCGGGCAAGACGATCATCCATGCAACGCTGGACCCGGTCGAGCTAAACCGCACGCTCGCTACCGATGTGGCGCTGATCGGCGATGCGAAGCTTTCGCTGCGGGCGCTCATCGATGCGTGCAATGCCATCATAGGCGGCACGCCGCGCGACATGAGTGCAGTGGCAGACCAGATCAAATCGGTTGCGGATGAATGGCTCGGCAAATGGATGTACAAGCTGACCAGCAACGAGGTGCCGATCACGCCCTATCGCGTGCTGTGGGATCTGCAGCACACGGTCGATGTCGCCAACACCATCATCACCCATGATGCCGGCAGCCCGCGCGATCAGTTGACGCCCTTCTGGAAAACCACTGCGCCGCATACGTTCATTGGCTGGGGCAAGACGACGCAGCTTGGTTATGGTCTGGGGCTGGCGCTGGGTGCCAAGCTCGCCTGCCCGGACAAGCTCTGCATCAATGTGTGGGGCGATGCCGCGATCGGCTTCACCGGCATGGATTTTGAGACGGCGGTGCGCGAGAGACTGCCGATCATGTCCATTCTGCTCAACAATTCATCGATGGCGATGGAATTGAAGGTCATGCCGCAAGCCACCGAAAAGTTTCGCTCAACCGACATTGGCGGCAATTATGCAGAGTTCGCCCGTGCTTTGGGCGGTCATGGCGAGCGGATCACCACGGTCGAGGAGATCATCCCCGCCATCAAACGCGGCATCGCAGCGACGCAGGCGGGCAAGCCTGTGCTGCTGGAGTTCATGACATCGCAGGAGCAGGATTTTTCCCGCTATCCCTGATATTTGCAATGCGATGATGTTATAAAACTGAAAGCAGCGCCGATGAGCCAAAGTGCATCATCGGCGCTCTTTCATTGCGGTAACCTGCTTACTGATCCGGCCCCGTAAAATGGGTAATCTCGTGCCGCACGCGCGCGAGGACGGAGAGGCATATCTCCATCTCCTCACGGGACACATTTTTGAGCAGCGCCTTGCGGATCGCCGTCACCTCGCGCGAAATCTGCTCGATGATGGGGTGGGCTGCAGGCGTTAAATGCAGCTCCTTGATCCGCCGATCATCGCCGCTCTCACGTCGCTCGACCAGCCCCATCCGCACCAATCCATCGATGATGCCGACCAGCGTTGCGCTGGTAACCGACATGCGCTCGGCCAGCTCGGTCTGGCTAATGCCGGGCTGAATCTGCGCCCATGCGAGCACACGCCAGCGTGGCTGCGTCTGCCCTGAAAAGCGCAGCCGCTCATCCAGCAGATTATGCCAGGCTCGGCCCGTGCCAACGAGCCACCAGGACATCTGCACATGCAGATCCTCGTCCGACCCCGGCTCTAATCCTCTGATATGCGGCGGACCGGGAGAAAGCCGTGGCTTGGGCTCCTTCTTCACAAATATCGCCGCCACGGCAGTTTCATCCTCATTGGATCGCTGATCCACCACCCCTCCGTCATTTCTGTTCCTTGATTAATCAAACCTATTGCAT
>CBIHKY010000195.1:0-3375 GCA_966205705.1 uncultured Alphaproteobacteria bacterium | reverse complement strand
GCCAGTCGCCGATGCGCTCCGCAAAGATCGGGCCGAGCGTGTCGTCCTGGCGGACGGTGTCGTAGAAACTCTCCACAAGCTGCGAAATAAACGCATCATCGATCCCGCAGGCGAGCGCATCCGCCATCTTGCGTGCCCGCGCTTGCTCGGCATGGTTCGACGTCATTGCCTGCCTCGACTCGATTAAGATGTGTGCATGGTTTACGCGCCTTGGCGGATAAAACCAATATATGATATGCATCTTTTATGAGATTGTCCGTCCAGACCGACTATGCCCTTCGCACATTGATGTTCCTGGCCGTGAAGGACGGCCATCATTCGATCGCCGAGATCGCACACGCTTATGGCATCTCGAAGAACCATCTGATGAAAGTGGCGCAGCGACTGGCCGCGGAGGGATTTGTCGAGGGTGTGCGGGGCCGGAGCGGGGGCCTCAAGCTGGCGCGGCCCGCCAATGCCCTGAACGTCGGTTCGATCATGCGCATCATGGAAGACACCGGGACATTCGTCGAATGCTTCGACGCGGCGACCAACAGCTGCGTCGTGACGCCCGCATGCGGCTTGCGCCATGCCTTGGCAGGCGCGCTGGAAGCTTTCGCGCGACACCTCGATCAGTTCACCATCGCCGATCTCGTACCGGATTCCAAAAGCTACGGGTGGCAGCTCGACGCGCAAGCGGCCACTGCTTCGACGTAACGGAGAACCCGGCGATTCTGACCTCATCCTTCTCGGAAGCCCGCAACATCTGTAATGAGTTATTACGCCACCTAGCGCAGATGTTCAAAGCCAAGAACAAGCTTTTACTAATGAACCTGTCAGTGTAGAATCCAATTATCTTCCCATCTTCCGCGCCGGGGTGTGCATGAGTTTTATTGAGGGACTCGCGCGAGATCAGGTCAACCTGCTTCCTCCTTGTGTTGATGACTATGTTTCCCCGGACGCATTGGTCCGAGTCGTCGATGCTTTTGTTACCAGCTTGAACTTGGCTGAGCTTGGCTTCGGTCGCGCTATCGCTGCGGTCACCGGCCGCCCTGGATACCATCCAGGCGATATGCTCCGGCTGTACATCTGGGGCTACCTCAACCAGGTACGGTCCTCACGCCAATTGGAACGAGCGTGTGTCCGCGACCTCGAAGCGCTTTGGCTAATGCGCCGGCTCGCCCCGGATTACCGAACGATCGCCTCCTTTCGTCATGACAATCCGGAAGCCATTGTCGGCGCCAGCGCTGCATTCATCCAGTTCTGCCGCGAAACCGGCTTGATCAGCGGTCGATTGGTCGCGCTGGACGGGACGAAGATGCGCGCGGTCGCGAGCCCAAAGAACATCGCTGGCGCCGACCGGCTGGCCCGTGACGTTGCGCACACCG
Organism: uncultured Alphaproteobacteria bacterium; assembly: GCA_966205705.1. Lineage (GTDB taxonomy): Bacteria > Pseudomonadota > Alphaproteobacteria > Sphingomonadales > Sphingomonadaceae > Sphingobium. Next base: position 2,008 of record CBIHKY010000195.1, on the reverse strand, counting down.
AAAAGGAGATCGCCTACTACCTTGAACGGCTCGACATCATAGATGAGGCAGTGGCCCAGGGGTTCGACGATCAGCCCAAACATCGGGAGGCGTTCACCACTGCGATGGAGACCCTCGGGCGCCGCAAGGACAGGCTCGTGCGCCGGCAGGACATCCTGAAGGATCGCGACGAGACGGCTTTGGTCTTTGGCGAGTCCGACGCGCGGCCGATGGGCTATGGACGTTCTCCCAAGACACCCTGCTACAACATGCAAAGCGTGGTCGATGTAGATAGCGGCCTGATCATACATCACGACGTGACCAACGAGGCAAACGACAGCCAGCTCCTGCATCCAATGTCGATGGCGACGATGGAGGTGCTTGAGGTTGACGAGCTCAAAGTCCTGGCCGACGGCGGTTACTCCAACGCCCAGGCGGTCGCGCAATGCGAGCGCGACCATATTGAGGTCGCGGCGCCGATCAAACGCGGCGCCATGAGCACCGACTTTTTCCGGCCAGCGCAGTTCGTGTATGATGAGGAGACCGACACAATCCGGTGCCCCGCCGGCAAGACGTTGAGACCATCCGGCAAACATACCCGCAACCGTGCGATCCGATATAGAACGCCCGCATGCAAAGACTGTCGGCTGAAGAGCCGATGCACGTCCGGCGCCCAACGGACCATCCATCGGTTGTTCGATCAGGCGGCGCTGGATCGTATGGAGGCCAGAATCTACGCGGATCCGAGCTTGATGGTGACCCGCCGATGTACTGTAGAGCACCCCTTCGGCACGATTAAACGGATGTCCGGCGGCGGAAGGTTCCTCACGCGAGGTCTCAGAGCGGTAAAGGCCGAAGCGGCTCTCTCGATTGTCGCCTTCAACATCCTCCATGCAGTAAATGCCTTCGGTGCCGAGCGACTGACGCCAGCGGGGTGAGACGCGCGTCGCGGTGCTGGCGGCGGCGGATTAGACGAATGAGTTTTTGCACAGCCTGCCCCGCAACGCCCCGCAGGCGCATCCGCGCCGATTGATAAATCCGCTGAGGCGGATTTCAGCTGTTCCAATGCTGTGGAGATCGGGCCAGGGCTGCGCCGGCCCGATCGCATGGTTTGTTTCTCTCCCCGTCGGTGGGGTGGGCGACGCTTCCCTTTAGGCCCGCCGCGCCGGGCCGCAACGCGCGGCAAGCCGCGCTTACCTCCTCTTCGTTCCGGCCCTGCGGGTGCTGCCCGGCTCCGCCGGCGGGCCTGCCGGTCCGCTTCTTCGCCGCCCACCCCATTCCGGGGTGAGTGCGGTTTTCAGGAGAAGTGTGATGAACGCTGTTACCGAAACCGTAGCCGCCGAGCCTGTGTCGGGCGTCGAGATTTTCGTGCCGCTCGCCAAGCTCAAGAAGTCCCCGCGCAATGCCCGCAAGGTGCCGCATGGGGAAGCCGCTATCGAGGCGCTGGCCGCTTCGATCCAGCACAAGGGGCTGATCCAGAACCTTGTCGTGGAGCCAGAAACCAAGGAGGACGGGACGCCGACCGGCTATTTCCTCGTCACCGCTGGCGAGGGCCGCAGGCTGGCGATGCTGCTGCGCGCCAAACGCAAGCAGATCAGGAAAACGGAAGCCGTGCGCTGCTGGCTGGATACGCAGAACGTCCCCGCCGAGGTCAGCCTTGACGAGAATGTCACCCGGACTCCGATGCACCCCGCCGACCAGTTCGAGCGGTTTGCGGAGCTTTCCCGTGACAAGGGTTGGGGCGCGGAAGAGATCGGCGCTCGGTTCGGGGTTTCCGCCCATGTGGTGAAGCAGCGGCTGCGCTTGGGCGCGGTCAGCCCGAAGCTGTTGCAGGTCTATCGCGAGGACGGCCTTACGCTGGACCAGCTTATGGCCTTCGGGATTTCCGAGGACCATGCCCGTCAGGAGCAGGTGTTCGAGAACCTGCACCACAACCGCGAGCCGTGGATCATCCGGCGCGACATGACCGCCAGCAACGTGCCAGGCGACGATCGCCGTGCCGTGTTCGTCGGGGCGGACGCCTATGTCG
>CBIHKY010000194.1:0-3457 GCA_966205705.1 uncultured Alphaproteobacteria bacterium | reverse complement strand
GTGCTCATCGAGACGCTGACCAATCTTGGCGCAGAGGTGCGTTGGGCATCGTGCAATATTTTCTCGACGCAGGATCACGCCGCCGCCGCGATTGCCGCGACCGGCGTGCCCGTATTCGCCATCAAGGGTGAGACGCTTGAGGAATATTGGGATTATGTGATCCGCATCTTCGATTGGGGCAATGAGCCTTGCAACCTGATCCTGGACGATGGCGGCGACGCCACGATGTTCGCGCTTTGGGGCGCGCGCGTCGAGGCAGGCGAAGCACTGTTTGAGCCTTCCAACGAGGAAGAGACGATCTTCGTCGCCACGCTCAAGAAGTTCCTCGCCGAGCGTCCGGGCTACCTCACCAAGACGGTCGCCGCGATCAAGGGCGTGTCGGAAGAGACGACCACGGGCGTTCATCGCCTGTATGAGCTGGCCAAGAAGGGCAAGCTGCCTTTCGCTGCCATCAACGTGAATGACAGCGTGACCAAGAGCAAGTTTGACAATCTCTATGGCTGCAAGGAGTCGCTGGTCGACGCCATCCGTCGCGCGACGGACGTGATGCTAGCTGGCAAGGTTGCCGTGGTTGCTGGTTTCGGCGACGTGGGCAAGGGTTCGGCTGCATCGCTCCGCAATGGCGGCGCACGCGTGATCGTGACCGAAGTTGACCCGATCTGCGCTCTGCAGGCGGCGATGGAAGGCTATGAAGTCGTCACGATGGAAGAGGCCGCCAGCCGCGCCGACATCTTCGTGACCGCGACGGGCAATGAAGACATCATCACCATCGACCATATGCGCGCGATGAAGAATATGGCGATTGTCTGCAACATCGGGCACTTTGATAGCGAAATTCAGGTTGCTGCATTGAGCAACATGAAGTGGAGCGAGATTAAGCCGCAGGTTGATGAGATCGAGTTCCCCGATGGCAAGAAGATCATCCTGCTCGCGCAGGGCCGTCTGGTGAACCTGGGTTGCGCAACCGGCCACCCAAGCTTCGTGATGTCGTCCAGCTTCACCAATCAGGTGCTGGCGCAGCTTGAGCTGTGGACGAACGGCGAGCAGTATCAGAATGAAGTCTATGTGCTGCCCAAGCATCTCGACGAGAAGGTGGCCGCGCTCCACCTCGACAAGCTGGGCGTGAAGCTGACGACGCTGACCCCCAAGCAGGCCGCTTATATCGGCGTGCCGCAGGAAGGCCCGTTCAAGCCTGATCACTACCGCTACTAAGATGAGGCGGCGCGGCGAGAGTCGCGCCACTTCACTGCGCGGAATTGCCGCTCGATTGGCCGGAGATGATCCGGTTGATCGGCGGCTTTTCTGTTTTCAGAGGGTAGAACAGGCCATGCTCAGGCCACGCCTCGCTCCTTTTCTGCCAGCAGCCTTGTGTCCGTTCATATTGCCACGTAATCCAGCCGGGTGACTTCTTTGCCGCCCCTCATTCTGTTCTCCATCGGTGCTGTGCTGGCTTTGTGGCTCGCGCTTTCCGTATGGGCGCTTTCATCGGGCATTGCGCTGCGGCGTGCGGCGCGGCTGGCGGAGAAGCAGGCGGATCGGCTGGCTGATCTGCTGCATGCCGCGCCTGCGATTCCGATGCTGGTGCGCGCAGACGGGAGGATCGATGCGCCGGAGCGACTGGCGGGCTGGCTTGGGCGCGACACGGTGCCGGGCTACCTCTCCGAGTTGATTGCGGATGATGGGGGCCTTGAGCCGGAGCATGCGCGGATGCTGGCGGCGGAAATCAATGCGGCGCAACGTGGCAGCCGCTCCTTCGCCCTGCCGGTGCGGGCGCAGGGATCGAGCAGGATGCTGCTGGTGCGCGGTGGCCCGGCGGGGCCGGATATCGCCAGCCCGGGCACGATCGTGCTGTGGCTGTTCGATGCGACGGAAAGCCAATCGCAAATTCAGGATTTGCGCGGGCAGGTGGGTCGCTATCGGCAGGCGCTACAGGCGCTCTCCGGCGTGATCGAGGCAGCGCCCATGCCGGTATGGCACCGCACACCAGACCAGCGCCTGAGCCTCGTCAACAGTGCCTATGTGACAGCGGTGGATGGTCAGTCTGCCGAGCAAGTGATCGAGCAGGGCATCGAGCTGGTCGAAGCCGTCGATGGCCTTTCGCCCGGCGCTTCGGCGGCTCGCGCAGCCAAGGATCGCGTGACGACGACCCGCATGTTACCCGTCACGGTGGATGGCGAGCGCAGGCTCATGCGCGTGGTCGATGTGCCGCTCGGGCAGGCCGGTGTCGCTGGCTATGCCATCGACATGCAGGAGCTTGAAGAGGTGCGTGCGGAATTGCGCCATCTGGGGCAAGCCAATCGCGATATGCTGGATCGGCTGTCGGCAGGCGTGGTGCAGTTTGGCGCCAACCAGCTCCTCCAATTTTGCAATCAGCCGTTCCTCAGCATCTTCGGCCTCAACCCGGAGATGGCGATTGCGGATACCCATTTCGATCGTGTGCTGGATGCTATGCGCGATGCAGGGCTGGTGCCCGAGACGCCGGATTTCCCGGCGTGGCGCAAGAGCAAGCATGAATGGTTCCTCTCGCCGACCGCGCAAGAGGAGCAATGGCGGCTGAAGGAAGGCGTCCATCTGCGGGTCTATGCGCAGCCCTTGCCCGATGGCGGCCTGCTGCTGATCTTCGAGGATCGCACCGAGCATGTGCAACTCGCCAGCGCGCGCGACACGCTGCTGCGCGTGCGCACGGCAACGCAGGATAATCTGTTCGAGGCCATTGCGGTGTTCGCTGCCGATGGTCGGCTGCATTTGTGGAACAGCCGTTTCCGCGAGATTTGGGGCGTGCAAGAGGTGATCCTTGCAGCGCATCCTCGTGTGGATGAACTGATGGCTGTGCTGGGGGACAGGCTCGCGCGCCCACAACAGGCCAGCCTCGTGCAGCAGCTCATCCGCGCCGCCACGATGGAGCGCCGCCAGCGCGCCGGGCGCATCGCCTTTGCCGATGGGCGCTTCTTCGAGTTCGCCGCAATTCCGCTGCCCGATGGCAATGCGCTGTTCGTGATGCTGGACATTACCGATAGCCGCCGCATCGAGCAGGCGCTGCGGGACAAAAATGAAGCGCTGGAGGATGCCGATCGCGTCAAGACGGCGTTTGTCTCCAACATGAGCTATGAGCTTCGCACGCCGCTCACCTCCATCGTGGGCTTTGCCGAGATGATGCAGGCTGGCTATGCGGGCGAGCTTTCCGCGCAGGGCCGAGAATATATCGATGCGATCATTAGCAGCACAACACGTCTGGCGCGTCTGATCGACAATGTGCTGGACCTCACACAGGGCGCGGCAGGCGGCATGCCGATGGAGCGTCACCCGGTCGATATCGAGGCGATGATCCGCGACCTGGCTGCCCGAATGCAGGAGAAGGCGGCCTCGCGCGACGTGACCCTCGCTCTCGCCTTGCAGCCTGAGATCGGCATGATCCACGGCGATCAACGGCGCCTTGTGCGCGCGATCGAGCATGTGG
>CBIHKY010000193.1:0-3498 GCA_966205705.1 uncultured Alphaproteobacteria bacterium | reverse complement strand
CGCCGCGGCATCGAGCCGCAGCCGACGACTTTCCGTCTCCACGAGCTTGGGACGAAGATGCTCGCCTTCGAGCCGTACCTGTCACAGAAAAACCTGCGCCTTCACCTCAGGCCGCTGCATCAGGGTGGTGAGATTGGCGGCAGCCTGGAACTGAGCGATCACTCAACCCTGGTTTTTCGCACGAAGCGGCAGGAGGTGGTGTGGCCGCTGACCCTTGGTCGCATCGCAGCTTTGGCGTTGCCCATGCTGGCGCTTGCACTGATTGGTGGCGTCATGATCCGCTCGACGCTCCGGCCCCTGCGTGTGCTCATGAAAGCGACGAACAAGGTTGGCGAACAGGAGCCGCGCGCGCTGCCGGAGCATGGCCCAAGCGAAGTGCGCGCCTTCATTCGTGATTTCAATGCGATGCAATTGCGCATTCACCGCCTTGTCGCCTCCCGCACGCAGGCGCTGGCGGCCATTGGGCATGATCTGCGCACGCCACTGGCCCGGATGGAGTTGCGCTTGCATGGCGCCGATCTGGAGGAGCAAGAACGGCAAGCCCTATTGGGTGATGTTGGCGAGATGGACGATCTCCTCCGCTCGCTGCAAGTCTATCTCTCCGGCGATAGCGAGCGCATGTTGCCTGAGAAAGTCGATCTCGCTGCCATGGCGCTCACCATCATCGAGGGCGCGCGCGATACCGGGAAGGATGCCCATTATCAGGGGCCATCGAGCCTCGAGATTTTGGTGCGCCCGGTTTCGATCCGCCGCGCCATCTCCAATCTCGTCGAGAATGCCGTGCAATATGGCAGCACGGCGCGGCTGACCATCCGGCAGGACGAGGATGCGACGCTCGTCATCGTGGAGGATGACGGCCCGGGCATCGACCCCGATCAACTGGATGCGGTGCTGCAGCCATTCGTGCGGCTGGACCAGGGGCGTGCGCGCAATACGCGGGGCATGGGGCTTGGCTTGCCGATTGTGGATAATGCGATGCGGCAAGAAGGCGGCCAGCTGATTCTCGAAAACCCTCCGGAGGGCGGCCTGCGGGCCACGCTCCGTTTGCCGCATCCCAAACACTGACCGGCCACAGCAACATTTTCTTACATCATTGTGCGGTTGCAGCAAAACTGACCGCTTAACTTCTCTGGCATGCGAGCAACGCGCTTGCCTGACGGAGATTTAACTCATGAATGAATTAATCGGCCGCGTTTTCAGTTTTGAGAAGAGCGTATTCCCTAACAGCAGCGACCTTTATGGACAGCTTGCTAATCATGGCCAAAGCCCCAAGGCGCTGATGATCTCCTGCGCAGACTCGCGCATCGTGCCGGAACTTATCATGCAGGCGGAGCCGGGCGACCTGTTCGTCTGCCGCAACGCTGGCAACATTGTGCCCCCCTATGCCAACCAGAATGGCGGCGTTTCTTCCACCGTGGAATATGCCGTTGCCGCGCTCGGCGTGCGGGACATCATCGTGTGCGGGCATAGCGATTGCGGTGCGATGAAGGCCCTGAGCAGACCGGAAACGCTCGAAGGCATGCCCAATGTCGCGGCCTGGCTGCGTCACGGCGCTGCGGCGCAGCATATTGTCGACACCTGCTATCCCGAGTTGGAAGATCGTGATCGGGTGCATGCGATCAGCCTTGAGAATGTTGTCGCCCAGCTCGCACATCTGCGCACGCATCCTTCCGTTGCAGGCGCAATCGTGCGCGGCGAAATGTCGCTTCACGGTTGGTTCGTGGATATTCATGGCGGCCAGATTCTCGGTCTTGATGGTGTCACGGGTCGCTTCACTGCGCTGCGTGAGGATCAGCCTTTGCCTGTCGCGGTCGCGTCCGGTCCACGCATGGCGACCGATTTCCTGAGTGCTGTCGCCGCTGAAGTGGTTGCGGCCGAATGATTGGGGCTCTCAAGTCAATTGGGGCCGGCAAATTAATCGGCGCTGGCAAATCAGACGGGGAGGGCGGCCACTGGGTGCGGGATTTCACCGCGTCCATCGTCGTTTTCCTCGTGGCCATGCCGCTCTGCATGGGCATCGCGATTGCCTCGGGCGTGCCGCCTGAGAAGGGCCTTATAACCGGCATCATCGGCGGTCTCGTCGTCGGCTTCCTCGCGGGCTCTCCGCTTCAGGTGAGTGGCCCTGCGGCGGGCCTTGCGGTCATCGTCTTCGAGTTTGTGCGCGAACATGGCCTTGCCGCGCTCGCGCCGGTGCTCGTTCTCGCGGGTATCCTGCAATTTGCAGCCGGAACGGCGAAGATGGGCGGCTTCTTCCGCTCCATCTCGCCAGCCGTGGTGCATGGCATGCTGGCTGGTATCGGCGCGTTGATCGTGATCGGCCAGTTCCACATTCTTTTTGACGACCGGCCTTTGCCGAGCGGACTTGAGAATATTGCGGCCATGCCCGGCAAGGTGCTCGGCATTTCGTTCAGCAATCTCGCAGCGGCTGAATATGCGCTGTTCATCGGCATCGTCACCATCGGCGTGATGCTCGCGTGGGAGAAGCTCCGCCCCGCCAGCATGAAGCTGGTTCCGGGCGCGCTGCTCGGCGTGATGGCTGCGACGCTCATCGCCTGGTTCTTCCAGTTCGATATATCGCGGGTCGATGTTCCGGCCTCCATCACCGCTGCGGTCGAGACACCGGGTGCTGGCTTCCTTGCACCGCTGGCGCAACCGGCCGTCCTCGTCACGGCTCTCGCCATCGCCTTCATCGCGAGCGCTGAAACCCTGCTCTCCGCAGCAGCGGTCGACCGGATGCATGATGGTGTGCGAACGGAATATAACAAGGAACTGCGCGCGCAGGGCATCGGCAATCTGCTCTGCGGCCTTGCCGGTGCCTTGCCGATGACGGGTGTCATCGTGCGAAGCTCCGCCAACGTGCAGGCTGGTGGCAAGACCCGTTGGTCAACCATCATGCACGGCGCATGGATTCTCGGCTTTGTTGCGCTGCTTCCGGGCCTGCTCCGCGAAATCCCGATGGCAGCGCTGGGCGGCATTCTCGTCGTCACCGGTTGGCGGCTGGTCAGCCTCAGCCATGTGCGTCATTTGTTCGCGAATTATGGCCTGCTGCCTGCAGCGATCTGGGCGGTTACCTTCATTCTCGTGGTGACGACCGATCTGTTGACTGGTGTGCTTGTGGGGCTTGCCCTGTCGGCTGTGGAGCTGTTCCAGCATCGCCGGAGCCTGCGCCTGAAGGTGGATGAGGAAGAAGCGGACGGCGCGCGCCGTGTCCGTCTTGAAGGATCAGCGACGTTCGTCAGCCTGACCCGGCTCACCCATATCCTGGAGCGTATTCCAGCTGCAGCGATCGTCCACCTCGATCTGCATCGGCTGCGCGGCATCGATCATACCAGTGCGGAGATGATGCGCGAATGGGTCGTGCGGCGGAAAGTAACGGGTCAGCCGGTCGTGCTGGCCGGCCCAGACGATATGGTTGCGCGCTTGGCCCCCGCGCACTGAGCCCCCCTCGAGGCGCTTTCCCCTTGCGCCTCGGCCGGGCCGGAACAGGTTGCTGTTGCG
>CBIHKY010000192.1:0-3630 GCA_966205705.1 uncultured Alphaproteobacteria bacterium | reverse complement strand
CGCCAATCTGCTTCACGCCCGTCGCATCGAGCTCATAGGCCCAGGTCGCCGGGTCATTGGGATTTGCGCCCGCTACGTTGTGATACGTCCCGAAGTCCCGACAATAGAGATCATACCAGAGCTTGTTGAGCGAGAAGGGCACCGGGCTGTCTGCGGTGATGCTTGCCGGGTCGACGCCGACGATAGGCTGGGCGGCGAGACTCGCAATCTTCGCAGCGAGGATTTCCTCTAGGATGATGTTCCGGGCCTTGCCATCGGGAGGGAGGCTCCCGAACGTCACCCGTAGCAGCTCGTCGAAACTCAGCGCCCAGAAGGGAATGCAAAGCCGGTGTTCGTTGGCGTAGCGGGAATCAGGACTGATCTTGAAGATGTTCGCGCGATCGCCGAGCGCCTTGCCATATTCGCCGTGGAGATCGAGCACGACGATGCGCGCTGACGGGAAGCGGCTCTCGTCCGACAAGACATTCAAGAGCCCTGCGACCGTCGTCGATTTGCCCGAACCGGTTGTCCCGACCACGGCGCTGTGACGGGTCACCAGCTTGTTGACGTCGACTAGCGCATCGATCGACTCGCTGCCCGCGACATGACCGACGCGGACGAGGTGGTTCTGCTTGTCCGACCGGCCATAGATCGCTCGAAGATCGGCCTCGGAGACGAGATGGACTTCGTCCTCGAAGGTCGGATATTGCGAGATACCACGCTGAAACCGGCCCGACCGATAGCCCTCGCCGATCAGTTGAACCGTCATCCAGCGCAGGCCATTCGGCATAGAAAGCGCCGCCTTTTCGGGGACCGCACTTGCTCCCACCTGCGAGACGATGCCGTAGAGATCGACATAACCGACCGGGATTTTGACGAAGCTACCGATCTGGCCGATCTTGTGCCCTTGGCCGTGAACAAAGCTCAGGCCCGAGAACCGATCCGACGTCAAGGTGACGCTGACCGACGTGCCGCTGACGTCCTGAACCGTTCCGATGACGGTCGCCCGGTCGGCGATGTCAGGCCGGATCATCGCTCGTCCCGTCACCGGAGAGACCACGCAACAGCGCGCCGAGCGCGGCGAAGTCGCCGAGCCGCACGGTGACCTTGTCGCCATCCTTCACAAGGATGCTGGGCGGCAGCACAAGATCATCCGCGCCATCGCCTGTCCAATCGCCGAGTGTGCGACCGACAATGGCCTTGTTAAAACCCAGCAGGCTCAGATTCGGGGTCGCTAGCGCGCATTGGCGCGCCAGCGTGTAGCTCTCAGCCTCTAGGTCTCCATGAACGAAGGCAAAGACATGCGCGGTCGGGTTCGCCTCAAGGCTGCGGCATATAACGTCGTTGATATGCTCGTCTGCGAAGGAATAGCCGCAGATGAATAGTAGCGACGACGGCGCAAGTAGGAAGGCCTTCAGTCGGTCGAGCATCGCGAGATAAGGCATCTTGCGACTCTGGTCATATTTGAGGTGTGACGGATAAATTAGATAGCTCTGCTGGTCGGTTTTCTGGTCGGTTCGAACGACGTCCGTCTCATTCTCTAGGCGCCAGTTCAGAGATCCATGAATCTTCCAGAGCCGGGTCCACCGCGGCGGCAATAAGCCCTCATCCTCAACAGCGCCGAGATCGAAGAAAGCTTTCCGGGCCCCAATGAAACCGTCAAAATAGGGCGCGGAGCTTTCCTCGAGCGCCTGCTCCATCAATAGATCGTAATTGGTGGTGAAGAGATGGGCGGGCCGCTCACGCCGGATCGAGCGACTCCAGATTGCGAGATTGTGATAAGGGCTGTCCTTCGCCGGAAGGGCACGGGTGACTTCCTCTGAGATTACTTTGCAGACCTCCGCATCCAGAATTCTGAGCTCAGCTTCCGTAAGGCCGCGGACATTTCCGATGCCAGCGACACTCGCGAACACGCGGATACGGCTGAGGATGAGCTCGATATTGCCGCTGTTGCCGCCATCCTCCTTCACGATCTGAACTAACTTGTCCCAGCTTGTGGGGTTTGCGGGATCCTCGCTGGACAGCGTCTTGGCGATCACCTTCGTCAATCCGGCCACGTCCCAAATCAGCGGGTCGGTAATAGTTTTTCCGTCCTCCTCACGCTCATTGACTCGGATCGACAGTGGGCAGCCCGCTCCCAGGAAGAAGCCGATTGGTTTACGGTTCTGCGACAGCGCCTGCTGAATGAAGCTGATCTGTCGAACCGGATCATGTTTGTGCATTTTGCCCCCTAACCAGCGTTCCCTCCCTGGTCCGACATAGGTAGTCCCTGATCGCCTCCCCGAACAGGCCAGGAATGTCGGGCGCCCCGAAGGCGAGCGACATGGTACGCTGGCGTGATCGTTCATAGTCGCAGCGCGCGACCTTCCTCAATTTTGCTATCGCCATCATTCGGTGAATTCTAATTCCTTAGCGGCGCTCAAACCTTTCACTGGACGCCCGCCATCGTTTTTCAGCGTCCTTCGAGATGCCGCATGATCGCGGCGAACCTTCTCGAAAAGTCGTACTTCCCGTAGCGGCCAAGCTGTTCGACTGCATGGCGGATCGCTTTTGGAACCTGCTTGATCACCGTGACATGCCCCGTGCTGTTGATCAAAAAGCCGAACGTGCGATGGACCATGCGGTCGTCAGCCTTCCTTCCCTTGTCACTTCGATGCATGCGCGCTTTTACGTATCCGGCAAGGACCAAGTCGGTCTTACCGAGAAAATCCAGAAGAAAGGCTTTGTCGGCGCGCAGCCACTCCCCGCCGCCCCCATCCTCACCGGACCACAGATTTGGTCCACCCCAGGCTTCTCCGACAAAGGCCGAGCGCGCCCCGTCGAGCCAGCACCGCCCAGCTTCATCGGCGCGAGCGATGCCGTGTATGTCGCGTAACCACGCCCCCGGTGACGGGCGACCTTGCGAGCTTGCCGCAGCGAACGGATCATATCGGTCGAGCGAACGATCGGAATAATCGCGAGTCTTTATCCAGCACCGGATCGAGGATCCATAGCCGGGGAATTCGTGGCGGTTGTCGCGCTCCTCTTCTAGGTTTGGGAGGCCACGATGAAAGGGGTCGATCAACATGGCCGCCAGGAGCGCGCCCCTAGCGATTATCGACGGCGCCAGCAGGCTGGACGCGCTCATATTGTTGTGGTCGGAGTTCAGCCAATGACCCGCCACGACCAGCCCGCGACTTCCGATCTCGCGATCTGCAATGCCGATCGCACAGCTCAAAAACCGCTCGTCATCCGCATCATAGATACTGGTGCGGTCGCTCTCCGGCATCGGGATCGAGGCGCCGACGTCGAGTGGCGTAAGATCGGTCCACTCGGACAGCCAGGAATCGTCGCTGCGTGACGGTCCGATGCTCCTGAGGAAGCCGCCCCAGTCGTCACCATGATATTCGCTACGGCTGACCGGCCGTGTCGCGAGCATTTCTCCTGCCGCGATCTGGAGGGCATGCCACGCGAGATACCCGCCGTAGCGGTCCTTTTCGGGTGGGTAACCGCCAGACCAGCTGCTCGACCGATCATTCTCATAATGAGGATGGGGGCAGGAAAACATGGAACGGATGTCGGGATCATACTGGCGTATGATCTCAAGCACGCGTCGACGGATCTTCCAGGGCTCCTCACGAAACAGCCGGGCAACGGATGCGACCTGATATT
>CBIHKY010000191.1:0-3643 GCA_966205705.1 uncultured Alphaproteobacteria bacterium | reverse complement strand
AGTGACCGGGTAGGCGAGCTCCCGCTGCTCCGTCTGAGCCAGATTCACCACAGCATCGCGCTCGTCCCCGCAGACCGGTGCGGTATCCAGCACATCAACCACCAGGTTCAGTCGATCGACGATGTGCAGCGCAGCTACGCGCTGCTTAGCCAGCATAAGGTTCCCATCGTCTTCGGACCCGGCCGGCATCCGACTTCGGGCGCGCGGTTCGTATATTTCGAGGGTCCCGACGGGATGGTCTTTGAATATTCCGTCGGCGTGCGCGAGGTCGACGAAGAGACCTACAGGGAACGCCAGTTCGGCTTTGAACCGAAGAGCTTCTGCATGTGGGGCGCAACCCCGAAAATCAAGGAGTTGTCCACATAGACTTGGGCCCCGGTGGGCAGCGGGCATGGGATGAATGTGACCGCATCGCGAGGTGACGCGGGCGGCGAAATAGCAAAGAGAAAGGATGGGAGATGACGGTTCCGGAGGCTTATCTTCAAGACATTGTCTGGCCGGCAAATTTTAACGAAATCCCCAAGGAGATTTTCGTCCGGCAAGACCTCTACCAAGCCGAGATCGACCGGATTTTCCGTGGAGCCGAGTGGCATCCCGTTGCGCACGAAAGCGAAGTGCCGCACCCGGGGGACTTCAAAACCTGCAATCTTGCGGACGTCCCCCTGCTCATCATCCGCGGCGACGACGGACGGGTCAGGGCATTCTTCAACGCCTGCTCACATCGCAGCACCCAGATCGAGGTAAAGCCTTCGGGCAATCGAGCCGAATTCGAATGCCCCTATCATCGGTGGCTGTTCAACAAAGAGGGCGAGTTGGTCGGCTGCCCCAATCAGCGCGAATTCATCCCCGGTTTCGACAAGAAAGACTATCCGCTGACCCAGCCGCGGCAGGAATCGGTCGGCGGCCTCCTGTTCGTGACGCTGTCGCCGGACACCGAAAGCCTCGACGACTTCCTGCAGGAAGCGAAAGGGTCGTTGCTGGACATCATGGCCGGTGACGGACGCCTCAAGCTGATTGGCTATCATCGGGTCCGGTATCTGACCAACTGGAAAGCCTATAGCGACAACGACGGCTATCATCCGCCGCTCCTGCACCAGGCGTTCACGATGCTCAACTGGCAGGGCGGCGCAGGCCGCCAGTATGCGACTACCGGACGTGGCCATTATTGCATCGAAACCGAGTTGACCGTTCCCCAGCCCACGAGCGTAATCCGCGATGCTTCGGTCATCGAGTTTCGCGACGAGGGGCGGCCGAAAAACGCCAGCGTGCTCGCTCTCTTTCCGATGCTCGTCGCCTCAAATTACCTGAACGTCATCAGCATCCGTTTCGCTACGCCTGTCGCAATCGACGAGGTGGAAGTCACCTACGCCTATTTCGCGCATCAGGACGACGATGACGCGATGGTCTTGCACCGAATAAGGCAAAGCTCCAACGCGATCGGCCCGTCCGGCCTGATCAGTATGGAAGACGCCTCGGTTTTCCACCGGGTCCAGATCGGCAATCGCACCCCCGGCAAGGCCATCTTCCAAAAAGGCGTCACCGATCCATCCCGGCTCGGGTTCGAATTCCGTCAGAACGACGAGAGCGGCAATCTTCCGCACTGGGAATATTATCGCGCCGCCATGGGCTTCCGGAGGAGGGAGGCATGACGCGCTTGACGCTCGACGAGCTCGCGCGGCTCGATGAACTCCAGTCGGCATATATGTCGGCACTGGACGGGAAGAAAATGCGGTCGTGGCTCGACACGTTCGAAGATGATCCGAGCGCGAGTTACATCTGCATCGCGCGCAACGATGTCGAGAGCGGCCTGCGCGTGGCGATGATGCTCGACGACTGCCGCGACAGGTTAATCGATCGCTGCACCTTCATCGAAGACATATGGGCGGGTACATTCCAGGACTATCGTACCCGGCATTTCGTTCAGCGCGTGCACGCCAGCCGCCGCGCGGATGGTCTCGTCGACATGGTCTCGAACTTCTCCGTGATCTTTACCCCCGACGATACCGGGCTGCCGCAGCAGCTGGCCGCCGGGACCTACGAGGACATTATTCGAATGGAAGACGATCAATGTCGCTTTCTGTCGCGGAACGCGGTGACCGACAACGCGGTCGTGCCGCGGTATCTGGTGTTTCCTTTGTGAGCGGTGACAGAATAACCTTATAAATCAATTACTAAATAATCGGGAGGGAGACCGAAAATGAAAGGCCTTTTTGCATCCAAAGCGCTGCTGATGATGACGGCAGCCGTGACCGCCGCGCCATCCATGGCGCAAACGGCGCCCGTTGGCGGTTTGTCCGCGCCCAGCCCGTCGGCCCCAGCCGAGGATCAGGATCAAACCTCGACGCAGAGCGGCCTCGTAGATATCGTCGTGACCGCGACGCGCCGGGAACAGAAGTTGCAGGATGTGCCGGTCGCGGTGACCGCCGTGACTTCGGAATCGCTTGGCCGTTCGGGTGCGGCCGACATCCGGAATCTCACTCAGGTCGTGCCCGGCTTCTTCGGTGGCCGCGCTGCGGGCGTGTTCCTGCCCGTTATCCGCGGGGTGGGGTCGAGCAGTATTTCGGTCGGGGACGAGTCAAACGTAGCAACCTATGTCGATGGAATCTACCAGGGAGACCCATTTTCCACCTGGACCGATCTCGTCAAGGTCGACCGCGTCGAGGTCCTGCGCGGGCCGCAGGGGACAATATTCGGTCGGAACGCGACGGGCGGGTTGATCAATGTCATTACGCCTGATCCCAGTTTCGACTTCAGCGGCATGGTTTCGGCGCGCGCGGCCGCCCTCGAGACGGGCGACGGAGACTATAATGTGCGCGGCTATCTGACTGGTGGCCTGTCCGATACGATTGCAGCCGATATCGCCGGAATTTACCGCAAAACGGACAGTTTTGTCGACGATCTCGTGCGCGGTGGGAAAGCTGGCGGCTATCAGGTTGTCGATGTCCGCAGCAAGCTGATGTTCCGCGGCGAGAACGGAAACAAGATCGTCCTCACGGGAGAATATTTCGATCGCAAGGGCTCGGAGAATGTCTACCAGCCCTATGAGAATAACACGGCAGGTCGAGCCTTTCCCGGCGCGATCCTCCCGTTGAAACCCTGGCAGCTGTCCGCCGATCTGCGCCCCTCGCTCGCCACCCGGCGATACAGTGTCGCCTTGCAGACACGCTTCGATCTAGGCGGGGTCAATCTGGAGACGACCGGGGCATATGCCTCCAACCGAACCTCTCAGGCGACGGATTCGGATTCGTCGAATATCTTGCTCGCGACTTTTGTGGCCCCCAAAATCGCATCGGAATATTATAGTCAGGAAGTGCGCCTGCTCTCGTCCGGCTCCGGGCCGCTTCAATGGATCGCTGGTTTATATGCCTTCCACCTCTCCGGCGACGCCAACTTCATTCTGAGCAGTCGCGCTGATCCGAGCCAGCCACTGCTCGTGCGCACATTCGACCCCGTCCTGAAGACGACCTCCTATGCCGGATTCGCCGAGGCGACGCTTGAGGTCGTCCCGCGCCTGTTCGTGACGGGCGGCATTCGCTACACCCATGAGAAAAGAAGTTTCGATCAGATCGTAAACGGCGTCGCCCTTTTTCCGCAGACAGCGGAAAAATCCTTTAACAGGGTCACGTATAAAGGCACGGTCCGG
>CBIHKY010000190.1:0-3686 GCA_966205705.1 uncultured Alphaproteobacteria bacterium | reverse complement strand
CATCTACACCTTGCGCGATGACATCATCGAGCGGTGGATGGTTTCCTCCAAAGCGGCTAATGCTGCGGGTGCGAAAAGAGTCTATTATCTTAGCCTCGAATTTCTCATCGGGCGCCTGCTGCGCGATGCCTTGAGCAATCTTGGCGTGGCTGAAGAGGTGCGCGCGGCGCTCGCTGCGCATGGTGTCGATCTTGCCGAGATTGAGGAGATTGAGCCAGACGCCGCGCTTGGCAATGGCGGCCTCGGGCGCCTCGCCGCCTGTTTCATGGAGAGCCTCGCGACGCTGGATATTCCGGCTTATGGCTATGGCATCCGCTACGTGAATGGCATGTTCCGCCAGCGCATTGACGATGGCTTTCAGGTCGAGCTGCCGGAGAACTGGCTGGCACATGGCAACCCCTGGGAATTTGAGCGCCGCGAAAGCGCCTACCGCATCGGCTTTGGCGGCGAAGTGGTGAGCGAGGCCGATGGCACGATCGAGTGGCGCCCGGCAGAGAAGGTCATCGCGATGGCGGTTGATACGCCCGTGGTCGGCTGGCGCGGCCGCCGCGTGAATACATTGCGTCTGTGGAATGCCTTCCCGATCGATCCGATCAAGCTGGATGCCTTCAATGCGGGCGATCATGCTGGAGCCTTGGCTGAGCAGGTGCGGGCGGAGAGCCTCGTGCGCGTGCTCTATCCCGCCGATTCCAATCAGGCCGGGCAGGAGCTGCGGTTACGGCAGGAATATTTCTTCTCCTCCGCGTCCATTCAGGACATTGTGCGGCGGCACATTCAATATCATGGCGATATCCACACGCTGCCGGATAAGGTGGCGATCCAGCTGAACGATACGCACCCGGCGGTGTCGGTTGCGGAATTGATGCGCCTGCTGATGGATGATCATGGACTGGAGCTTGCCGAATCCTGGGAGCTTACGCGGGCCACCTTCGGCTATACCAATCACACCTTGCTGCCCGAAGCGCTGGAGAGCTGGCCGCTGCCGCTGTTCGAGCGGATGCTGCCCCGGCACATGCAGATCGTCTATGCGATCAATGCGATGGTGCTGCGCGAGGCGCGCGCCGCCAACATCACTGATGATGCCACCATCTCAGCCCTGTCCGTGATCGATGAGAATGGCGAGCGGCGGGTGCGGATGGCCAATCTTGCTTTCGTCGGCGCGCATAGCGTGAATGGCGTGGCGGCGCTCCACACGGACCTGATGAAGAAAACGGTCTTTGCCGATCTGCACAAGCTTTATCCCAATCGGATCAACAACAAGACCAATGGCGTGACGCCGCGCCGCTGGCTGCTGGAATGCAATCCCGGCCTCACGGACATGATCCGCGACACCATTGGCGATGCCTTCATGGACGATGCCGAGAAGCTGATCGATCTTGCGAAATTTGCCGATGACAAGGCGCTGGGCGAACGCGCGCTGGCGATCAAACGGGCGAACAAGGAAGTGCTGGCCACCTATTTGCGCGAGCATATGGGCAT
Organism: uncultured Alphaproteobacteria bacterium; assembly: GCA_966205705.1. Taxonomy (GTDB): domain Bacteria; phylum Pseudomonadota; class Alphaproteobacteria; order Sphingomonadales; family Sphingomonadaceae; genus Sphingobium. The sequence continues at coordinate 2,207 of CBIHKY010000190.1, read as the reverse complement.
CAGGCTCGATCCAACGGCGATGTTCGATGTGCACATCAAGCGCATCCATGAATATAAGCGGCAATTGCTCAACCTCATCGAAACGGTGGCGCTTTACGATCAGATCCGTAGCCATCCGGAACGCGACTGGGTGCCGCGCGTTAAAATCTTCGGCGGCAAAGCGGCGCCGAGCTATCATGTCGCCAAGCTGATCATCAAATTGGCGAATGACATTGCTCGGCGGATCAATAGCGATCCCTCCGTCGGTGGTTTGCTCAAGGTGGTGTTCGTGCCGAACTATAATGTGTCACTGGCCGAGAAGATCATTCCCGCGGCTGACTTGTCCGAGCAGATTTCCACGGCTGGCATGGAAGCGTCCGGAACCGGCAACATGAAGTTTGCGCTCAATGGCGCGCTGACCATCGGTACGCTCGATGGCGCGAATATCGAGATCAAGGATCATGTGGGCGACGATAATATCGTGATCTTCGGCCTGACGGCTGATGAAGTCGCCCATGAGCGCTCCAACGGCTATAATCCGCGCGCCATCATCGAGGGGTCGCGTGAGTTGCAGCAGGCGGTGAATGCGATCGCATCGGGCGTCTTCTCGCCAGACGATCCCAATCGTTATGCCGACCTCATCCAGAATCTCTATGACCATGACTGGTTCATGGTCGCGGCGGATTTCGAGAGCTACAGCGCAGCCCAGCGCGCCGTGGATGAACGGTGGCGCGATACGGCTGGCTGGCAAACCGCCACCCTGCGCAATATCGCCAATGTCGGCTGGTTCTCATCCGACCGCACGATCAGCGAATATGCGAAAGAGATTTGGGGCGTTATGTGAAGCCGCCCAAAGCGGCCATAAATGCCTTGTTGGAAGGCACCCATGCTGATCCCTTCTCGCTGCTTGGTGTGCATGAGAGGCCGCAGGGCAGTTTTGCGCGCGCGCTGATCCCCGGCGCGCAAAAGGCGGAGGCTTTTGATCTTGCAGGCGCGCCGCTCGGCACGCTGGATCAGATCGATGAGCGCGGCCTTTTTGAGGGCAATATCTCGGGTCCGCCCCAGCCCATTCAATACCGCGCGGCTGGGCATGGGGCCGAGTGGTCGCTGGTCGATCCCTACAGTTTCGGCCCCGTGCTTGGCCCGGTGGATGATCTGCTCTTTGGCGAGGGCACGCACTTGCGCCTGTTTGACAAGATAGGCGCGCATCTCATTGAACATGAAGGCGCACAGGGCGTTCACTTCGCCGTCTGGGCGCCCAATTCCAGCCGGGTCGCGCTAGTGGGCGACTTCAATGATTGGGATGGCACCCGCCATGTGATGCGCCACCGCGCGGACATTGGCGTGTGGGAAATCTTCATGCCGGGCCTCGCCGAGTGGCGGTCCTACAAATATCTGATCATCGGCCCCAATGGCGAGACACTGCCGCTCAAGGCCGATCCCTACGCCTTCGCCTCCGAACTTCGCCCCGCCACAGCATCGAAAACCCTCGCGCCCGGCAAGCCCGATTGGGGTGATGATGCCCATCGCGCACATTGGGCCAGCGTCGATCCGCGCCGGGTGCCGATCAGCATTTATGAGGTTCATGCGGGTTCATGGCGGCGGGATGAGGAGGACTGGTTTCTCGATTGGGACCGGCTCGCGGCCGAGCTCATCCCCTATGTGCTCGACATGGGCTTCACCCATATCGAGCTGCTGCCCATCTCCGAGCATCCCTATGATCCGAGCTGGGGCTATCAGACGATCGGCCTCTACGCGCCCACCGCGCGCTTTGGCGATCCTGCCGGCTTTGCCCGCTTTGTCGATGGCGCCCACCGTGCAGGCATCGGCGTGCTGCTCGATTGGGTGCCCGCGCATTTCCCTACCGACGCGCACGGCCTTGCCCGCTTTGATGGCACGGCGCTTTACGAGCATGAAGACCCGCGCCTTGGCCATCACCCCGATTGGGACACGGCAATCTATAATTTCGGGCGGCGGGAAGTAGCGAACTTCCTCGTCAACAATGCGCTGTTCTGGGCCGAGCGCTACCATGTCGATGGGCTGCGCGTGGATGCCGTCGCCTCCATGCTCTACCGCGATTATAGCCGCGAGGGCGGGGACTGGATCCGCAACGAGCAGGGTGGGCGGGAAAATTGGGAAGCAGTCGCTTTCCTCCAGGCCATGAACAAGGCTGTCTATGGCAGCCATCCCGGCATCATCACCATCGCCGAGGAATCGACGACCTGGGC
>CBIHKY010000189.1:0-3731 GCA_966205705.1 uncultured Alphaproteobacteria bacterium | reverse complement strand
AGCGTGACGCGCTGGAGCGTATCAGCGCTGCTCGCCGCGATCCGCTTGCCGGTGGCGGTCGAACCCGTGAAGCCAATTTTGGCGACATCCGGATGGGCGGTGAGATGCGGCCCCAGGTCATTATCGTCGGTGATGATGTTGACCACGCCCGCCGGGAAGATGTCTCGGCACAGCGCGCCTAATGCAAGGGCGGTGACGGGCGTGGTAGGGGCCGGCTTCAAGATGATGCTGTTTCCCGCCAGCACGGCGGGACCGATCTTCCAGCAGGCGACGAGCAGCGGGAAGTTCCATGCGATGATCCCGACGACCACGCCTAGCGGCCGATGCTTGACGACGATATGGGCCTGCTCATCGTCCTGTATGACCCGGTCGGGAAGCTCGAGAGTGGCGTAGTGCCGGAGATATCCTTCCGTCCACGCAACTTCCCCCTGGGCCTCGGCAAAGGGCTTGCCCTGTTCTTGCACCAGCAGGCGCGCGAGATTGTCGCCATCGGCCGCGATGGCATCGGCAAGCTCGATGAGCTTGGCCTGGCGCTGCGCGAAGGGCGTCTCGGCCCAGCCGGGATAGGCTGCCTTGGCGGCTTTGATGGCTTCGTCGGCCTGAGCCGCTGAAGCGCGCGGCACGGTCACGAACGCTTCGCCGAGTGCGGGGTTGATGACCTCGAGCGTGCCATCGCCCTCCACGAGTTGGCCCCCAATCAGCAACTTATAATCAGACATGCTTGTCTCCAGCCACATACGTGGGAAAATCGAATATGCAGGGCATCCAGAGCGCCCCATGGTCGCCGGTCTTCAGTCCTGACCGGCGCAAGCGTTTGTCGCCGCCTTTTCACAAAGGATCGGATGACCGGCGGCGGGCGCCGAAACCGCCGGTCATCCTCTCTAAGCGAGCCTATTTTTTCGGTTTTGCGCTCGCGGCAGGTTGTCCGCGCACAGAATCTGCAGTGCCTTGAATGAACGCCTTGAGCTTCTTGACGTCCTCTGCGGTAAGCTTGCCCTTGAAATCGGGCATACCCTGCTCGGCCATCGCACCTTCGAAAACGAACGCTTCAAGATTGGCGATCGCCTCGCGGGGCGCATAACCCAGGTTGGGCAAATTGCCTCCCTTGTCGACGCCAGGAACGCCATGGCAGAACAGACAGTTGCTGACGTAGAGTGCGCCTCCAGGAGCGACGTCCTTCTTGTCATAGGGCACGCCCGAGAGCAGTTCCCCCTGCTCATATTTTCCGAACTGCGGCAACGGCGCCTTGCCGCCGATGACGAAGGTGTAGACCGTACCAGGCGAACTGCGGTCGGTAGCGCGCTGGGACTCACCGAAAACACCGCCCCAACCCACCGCAATCGAGACATACTGCTTGCCATCGATCTGGTAGGTGATCGGAGCCGCGATGACGCCACTGCCTACCGGCGACTCCCACATTTTATGGCCGTTGCGCGCATCATAGGCTACGAAATGCCCATCTGCGGTTCCTTGGAACACCAGATTCCCCGCTGTGGTCAGCGTGCCACCATTCCACGGCGAAACTTGTTCCTGACTCCAGACTTGCTTCTGGCGCACCGGGTCCCATGCGATCAGGCGACCGAAGGGTTTGGCCTTCGTCGCCGCGCCTCCCAGCAAACTGCCTGTGTTCCAACCGATGCCGCTCATGGGCTGGCCTGGAATGTTGGAGCGATATTTCCATTTCGGATCGTCCGCCAGCGAAAGCGGCACATGCTGCGCGGGAATGAACGCCAGCCCCAAAGCCGGATTGAACGACATGGAATGCCAGTTGTGCCCGCCAAAAGGACCGGGAATGATCTCATAGGGCGTGGCCGAGCGGACGCCGGGCAATTCGATAGGCCTGCCCGCCTTGTCATAGCCCGAGGCCCAGTTCACCGGCACGAAATTCTTCGCGGAGATGAATTTGCCGTTTGTCCGATCGATGACGAAGAAGAAGCCGTTCTTGGGCGCATGCAGGATCACTTTGCGCGGCGCGCCGTCGACCGTCATGTCGGCCAGGATCATATCCTGCGTCGACGTGTAATCCCAGTTGTCCCCCGGCGTCTCCTGATAGTGCCAGACATATTCGCCGGTATCAGGATTGAGCGCGACGATCGATCCGAGATAGAGATTGTCGCCGCCCTTGGGACTGCGGCGATTGCGCGACCAAGGCGCCCCGTTTCCGACGCCGATATACATGAGATTGAGCTGCGGATCGAACGCCATGCTGTTCCAGACGGTGCCGCCACCGCCCGCCTCCCAATAGCGTCCGCTGGGGTCCCAGGTCTTGGCGGCGGCTTCCATCGCCTTGTTCTCAAACGGCTTCGATGGATCTCCCGGGACCGTGAACCAGCGCCAGAGCTTCTTGCCCGACGACGCATCATAGGCGGTGATATAGCCACGCAACCCCAGCTCCGCGCCACCGTTACCAATGATGACCTTGCCCTTGTACACACGCGGCGCGCCGGTGATGGTGGCTGGCGAGTCCGGCGATAGTCTGGTGTCCTCTTCCCACAATTTGGCGCCGGACGCCGCATCAAGCGCGATGAGACGACCATCGAAGGCTCCGACGAAGACTTTTCCCTCATAGACGGCCACGCCCCGGTTCACGACGTCACAGCACCCCTTGCCGCCCGCGCTGCGCGGCACTTGCGGATCGAACGTCCACAACTGCTTCCCCGTCCGTACATTGATTGCATGCACGACGCTCCAGGATGCTGTCACGTACATGATCCCGTCCACAACAAGCGGCGTTGCCTCTACGCCGCGGGTCGAGCCCAGATCATAGGTCCAGGCCAAACCCAGTCGGGCGACATTGTCAGTGGATATCTGGGACAGCTTGCTGAAGCGCGTTTCCGAATAGTCGAGGCCGTAGCTGGGCCATTCCTCGGAAGTCGCAGCGTTCTTGACAATAAAGTCACCGTTAATTTTCCCGGCGATTTTCGAGGTATCGACGGGTGCCCGGTTGCTCGCTTCGTTCGACCGCGAGCAACCACTCAGTGTCGTACCCAGCAAGAGGAAGCCCGCCCCCACAAGGGCCATTCGCCCCGGCTTTCCCCGCCCGAAAAAGATGATCGACATGTCTTTGTTCTTTCTCTCAAATACTTAGAAGACCTTCAGAAGACGCAAATTGAGGCGGTTCGATTCCCGAAATCCGCTCCTCACCGAAATGTCGCGGCCGTAGGTGGCGAGCAATTGCACGGTCTTCGCCGGAAACCAGGCCATTCCGACATTGCCCTTCCAATTGCTCGCTTGATCCTGCTGCCTGATGCCATCGATCCTCGTCTCGCCACCCGTGACGAACGAGCCGCCGACGCGGAAATCGAGGTTCGGCTTGAGCTGATAACGGGCGAAAGCCTGGAACTGCCCGCTTGCGGATTGCGTCAGACGCGCGGAAGACGAGCCGAAGTCGTTATTCTTGCCATAGAAGGTCACGTCGCCGACGAGGTCGATCGAGATCTTGGGCGTGACCCCCTTAACGAAGCCGCCCTGGAGCACGAACTTCCAACGGTTCTCGCCCAGGTTCAGGGGGCGGGTGCGATCATATGATCCTGTCGGCACATAGACGAATGGCGTGATACCGAAATAGGTATTGCTCTTGGGCTTGTTCACCAGCCAAACGGTGGCTGCGAGGATAAGATCGCCGGCCGCGCCGCCGCTTTTACCCAAAGCGTGCGTATCGCCCTTCCCTTCCAGCTGACCGAGCGGAAGCAGAAACTGCGGGTCGACCGTCAGGCCGGCAATGTCCATAT
>CBIHKY010000188.1:0-3979 GCA_966205705.1 uncultured Alphaproteobacteria bacterium | reverse complement strand
AGCACGAACCGGCCGCCAACGCCGGCGGCCTCGACTTCGGCGGCGAGACGGACCAGCGCGAACCGCTCACCCAGATCGACAAGCCGACCGCCCTCGCCCGCCTCAAGGTCCTGCTGGAGAATCCGGCCGTCCTGAAGGTCATGCAGAACGGCAAGTACGACATCGCCGTCATGGCCCAGCGGGGCATCCGGATCGCCCCGATCGACGACACCATGCTGATCTCCTACGTGCTGGAGGGCGGGCTGCACGGGCACGGGATGGACGAGCTGGCCCGGCTGCACCTGGGCCACGACCCCATCCCGTTCAAGAAGGTGGCGGGCACGGGCAAGAGCCAGAAGTCGTTCAAGCACGTCGAGCTGAAACCGGCCACCTGCTACGCCGCCGAGGATGCGGACGTGACCCTGCGCCTGTGGCGCATCCTGAAGCCGCGGCTGGCCGAGGAGAAGCTGACCACCGTCTATGAGACCCTGGAGCGCGGCATGCCCGAGGTCCTGTCCGGCATGGAGCGGGCCGGCATCCGCGTCGACCCCGACCGCCTAAAGCGGCTGTCGTCGGAGTTCGGCATGCGCATGGCCGAGCTGGAGGCCCAGGCCCACCAGCTGGCCGGCCGCCCGTTCAACGTCGGCAGCCCCCGCCAGATCGGCGACATCCTGTTCGGCGAGATGAACCTGACCGGCGGCAAGAAGACCGCCTCGGGCCAGTGGGAGACCGGCGCCGCCACCCTGGAAACCCTGGCCCTGACCCACGACCTGCCGCGCGTCCTGCTGGACTGGCGCCAGCTCTCGAAGCTCAAAGGCACCTACACCGACGCCCTGATCGAGGCCGCCGACAAGACCACCGACCGCGTCCACACCTCCTACCAGCTGGCCGCCGCCACCACCGGCCGCCTGGCCTCGAGCGACCCCAATCTGCAGAACATCCCGATCCGCACCGAGACCGGCCGCCAGATCCGCCAGGCCTTCATCGCCGCCCCCGGCCACGTCCTGATCAGCGCCGACGACATCCACACCGCCACGGCCAGCGAGATGTTCGGCGTCCCTGTCGACCAGATGGACCCCGAGACGCGCCGCCGCGCCAAGGCGATCAATTTCGGCATCGTCTACGGCATCTCGGCCTTCGGCCTGGCCGCCCAGCTGAACATCGACCAGGGCGAGGCCGGGGCCTACATCAAGACCTATTTCGAGCGCTTCCCCGGCATCCGCGCCTACATGGACGCGATAAAGGCCATGGTGCGCGAGACGGGCCGGGTCGAGACCGTCTTCGGCCGCCGCATCCACATTCCCGCCATCCATTCGAAGTCGGGGGCCGAGCGCCAGTTCGGCGAGCGCGCCGCCATCAACGCCCCCATCCAGGGCGCCGCGGCCGACATCATCCGCCGCGCCATGATCCGCATGCCCGCCGCCCTGGCCGAGGCGGGGCTGTCGACGCGCATGCTGCTGCAGGTCCACGACGAACTGGTCTTCGAGGCCCCGGACGCCGAGGCCGAGCGCGCCATCGCGGTGATCAAACGCACCATGGAGGGGGCGGCGGAACCGGCCGTGGCGCTGACGGTGCCGCTGGTGGTGGAGGCAAGGGCGGCGGGGAACTGGGACGAGGCGCATTAGAGGGACTACGCGCCGACAGTGCAGAACAGCCATCTAACAAAGGCGCGGGGACTTACGCGTCTCTGATCGCTGGTGCCTCCAAACCTCGCGCGGGTGTTTTATTCCTCCCACTCGCGCTGGTTGACATCCAGTTCTGCGCCGCGACTATTCCGCTTGGAGGGCGAAATGGAATTCAGCGGCGATAGTCTCGATGACGTGCTCATCGGTCTCTACAACGAACTGTCGAGGACCACTCGGCGTAACGAAGAGGCCGGCCGTGGCGCGAACTACGAGTTGCTGGGAGTGTCTCTGCGGATTTCCGATCCTCGCGCAAGGCTAAGTCGATCAGAGAATCGCGGAAAGACATTTAGCGCGATAGGGGAACTCCTTTGGTACATGTCCGGGCGCGATGACTTGTGGTTTATCAAGCCCTACGTTCCAATATACAAGAAAGACGTCGTAGACGGTATTATACAGGGCGCATACGGACCTCGTCTTTTCAATATGAGGGGGATCAATCAGCTCGACTCAATCACGTCTCTGCTGACCCGGAAACCAAGGTCTCGAAGGGCTGTAATCCAGCTGTTTAATGCCGAAGACATCGCTGTCGACAAGAAGGAGATTCCTTGCACAACTACTCTACAATTTCATTTGAGAGACGATGGACTACACTTGTCTGTGACGATGCGGTCAAACGACGCTTATTGGGGCCTTCCTCATGACGTCTTTTGTTTCACAATGATTCAGGAGATCATTGCAAACAAACTTGACGTCCCTCTCGGCAGTTACATGCACTACGCTGGCAGCATGCATGTTTATGACGACTTCGTTGAAGAGATGCCGGGTGGTGATAATTTCTTACTTATGCCTACCGTTCTTTCAGCGGAAGACAACATCCGACATGGTGAGGCTGTCTCTTTAAAATCTACTCTTCCGGCGTATTGGGATGACGTTTTAATTTTGATTCGTGCATACTGGTCAAGCGGTCGTAGTGACGCGCTAGATGAACTAATAGGCAATCTTCACAACAAAATGTATTCTCCCTACATTGAGGGCCGGAAGCATATGCCGACACGTAAACCTCTAAAACGATAGTAGGAATTTGTGTATGTGGCCAACCCGAGAAGCTGAGCGCGTTAGAATTTCTGATACGCTGAAGAAGCACAACGCAACACGGCAACCACTGCCTGGGATCGCATCGGCTGCCGCACGTGAGGCGCTCTCCCTCCAGATTGTCGCCAGCTTGAGGCGTGAGGACTATTATGCCGCGCTTCAGAAGCGTCCGGTCGCTGCATTTCGAGCCGATCCTGCTGATGCCAGATTCGATCCTGAAAGGGCCGTTGCGTTTCACAAAGATCAAAACAACCGGGACGAAGCCTTCTGGTTGATATTTCTTATGACGCACTTTGCGAAACCGACTGGAAGCGGATGGCTGCGCCTGACCGACTTCTATAGCAGGCTCGGGACCGGCCGTTGGGATTGGGCGACAGTGCAGAACTCGCCCAAAGCGGTTGATCAATGGCTCCGAGCGAACTGGGGTAGCATCAGAGGCAAATTCGGCAACCACAGAAAGTACGAAAGCCTCCGCCCAGGCACCAAGCGCTACACGGGGGATGTCATTGAGAGCTACGTGGCTTGGGTTGGCCAAGGTGACCACGACACTCGGATTTCCGAACTAATTAAGCTGGGGGCCAATGATCCCTTTGATGCCCTGTACGACGGCTTGACCGTGAGAAGCTTCGGGCGTTTGGCGCGTTTTGACTACCTGATGCTGGTCAGCCGGTATGGCTTGGCCAATATAAGTCCCACCTCAGCATATCTTGAGGACGCCACCGGCCCGAGGGGTGGGGTAAGCCTACTCTTTACAGGCTCACCCAAGGGCCCGCGGAGCGCAGAGCAACTCCAGCGGAATTTGTCGCTATTAGACGAAGATCTAGCGGTGGGTATGTCGGTGCTTGAGGACGCTCTCTGCAATTGGCAGAAGAGCCCCAATCGTTTCGTCCACTTCAAAGGCTAGGTCAGACAAGCTCTGGCTGAATGTCTTCCCAAGTCCATCGCCGCTTCAGCGAATTTAGCTTGTTGTGGCCGATCAACTTCATGTGCTGCATTTGGCCGACTGTAAGCCCGGCAGCAATTTCGTTCGTCCTACTAAAAGCGATAACAGAGCGTCGTTCTGGAGGAAGCGCAATCAGCGCTTGACGCATTTCGTACGACAAAATGGAATCGGCGGCGAACTGATTAGCTTCCAATTCCATGTCATCAACTATCGTATCTTCACTATCCACAAAGGTGTCACCCCCGTGAAGAACTAGGTGACCAAGTTCATGAAATACTGTGAACCAGAAATGATCATCAGATCGATGCCTAAAGCTTAAAAGCATCATCGCCTTATCTGC
>CBIHKY010000187.1:0-4056 GCA_966205705.1 uncultured Alphaproteobacteria bacterium | reverse complement strand
CCACCTCAGCGGTCAAACTGGCGGAATGCGTGAGTTTTCTGTTGCGCAAAACCGCCCGGCCCCACAATCTCAAGCAACGATGTTGCGCCAGTATGAACTTGTAGAGCGGGTCAAAGCCTATGACCCAGATGCCGATGAAGCGCTGATCAACCGCGCCTATGTGTTTTCGGTCGCCAAGCATGGCAGCCAGAAGCGCGCGAGCGGTGACCCCTATTTCAGCCATCCCATTGAAGTTGCAGGTATTCTTACCGAGCTCTTTTTGGACGATCGCACCATCGTCACGGCGCTGCTGCACGATACGATCGAAGATACGCTGACGACCACGGAGGAGATCCAGCGGCTGTTCGGCGAGGATGTTGCGCGGCTGGTGGATGGCGTGACCAAGCTCTCCAAGATCGAGGCGCAGACCGAAAATCAGCGTGCGGCGGAGAATTTGCGCAAATTCCTGCTCGCCATGTCGGATGATATTCGCGTGCTGCTCGTCAAGCTGGCGGACCGGCTGCACAATATGCGCACGCTGCACCATATTCCAAAGCCGGAGAAGCGCCGCCGCATCGCCCGCGAGACGATGGATATCTACGCGCCGCTCGCCGAACGCATCGGCATGTATGAGTTCATGCACGAGATGCAGGCGCTCGCCTTCCAGCAGCTTGAGCCGGAAGCTTATGACAGCATCACCCGCCGCCTCAACCAGCTGAAGGAAAAGGGCGACGACAAGGTCGATCGCATCGCCAAGCAGCTCCAGTCGATCCTCACCAGCGCGGGGATGCGCGTCACCGTGTCGGGTCGCGAGAAGCATCCCTATTCGATCTTTCGCAAGATGCAGGAGCGGCACATCAGCTTCGAGCAGCTGAGCGACATCATCGCTTTCCGGGTGCTCACCGATAATACGGATGATTGCTACCGCGCGCTCGGGCTCATCCACCAGCGCTTCAAAATGGTGCCGGGGCGCTTCAAGGATTATATCTCCACACCCAAGCGCAATGGTTATCAATCGCTGCACACCACGGTGATCCATGAGGAAAATGCGCGGATCGAAATCCAGCTGCGTTCCGAGCGGATGCATCAGGATAGCGAGTTCGGCCTCGCCGCCCATTGGGCCTATAAGCAGGATGGCGCGCAGCCCGATGGGCAGGCGGGCTGGCTGCGGGATCTGGTGGAAATCTTGGAGCAGAGCCAGGACCCGGACGAGCTGCTCGAACATACCCGCATGGCGATGTATCAGGATCGCATCTTCGCTTTCACCCCCATGGGCGAGCTGCAGCAGCTGCCCAAGGGCTCAACGCCGGTCGACTTCGCTTATGCCGTGCACACCACGCTCGGCAACCAGACCGTCGGCGCCAAGATCAATGGCCGGGTGATGCCGCTGCGCACGAGCCTCGAAAATGGCGATCAGGTGGAGATTCTCAAATCCGGCGCGCAAGAGCCGCAACCGGGCTGGCTGAGCTTCGCCGTGACGGGCAAGGCGCGCGCCGCCATCCGCCGCTTCATCCGCCACAAGCAGCGCGCCGAGACGATTGCGCTGGGCGAGAAGCTGTATGAGGAGATCGTCGCGCGGCTCCCCGTGGAGATTGGCGACAAGGCTGAAAAGGCCGCGATCAAGCGCCTGAAGCTGGAGGATAAGGCGGCGCTGATGATCTACATCGCCACCAATCGCATCAGTGATGATGAAGTGCTCAACGCGCTGGTGCCCGGCAGTGTCGAGGAAGCGCCCGGCGCATCGCGCAAAGCGCCGCGTCAGGCGCAGGCTGTCTCCATCCTGGGCCTCACGCCCGGCATCGCCTTCACCCTCTCCGAATGCTGCCACCCGGTGCCCGGCGATCGCATCGTGGGCCTGCGCAGACCCGGTGAGCCAATCGAAGTGCACACCATCGATTGCCTTGCGCTGGAGGCCGGGCAGGATGCGGACTGGGTGGATTTAAGCTGGGATAGCCAGGCCTCGGGCGGCACCGCGCGCCTCTCCGTGATCGTCAAGAACCACCCCGGCGCGCTAGCTGCCGTGGCGCAAATCTTCGGCGCGACCAAGGCGAACATCCTGAACCTGCAACTCGTCAACCGCGAGGGGCCATTCCACACCGATCTGATCGATCTGGAAGTGGAGGACGCTCACCATGTCGCGCGGATCATATCGGCGTTGCGCGCGATCGATGTGGTGGTGCAGGCCGAGCGGGTTTGATCGGCTAGCTGACGGTCAGTAAATATCCCCGCCGCACCGCACGACGCCGCTGCCAACGCGCCGCACCGTGCAGGCGGGCTTGCCCGTGATCGTAACATTGCCCGGCCCCGCCGCGACCACCTTGGCGCTGCGATCAGCCTGCGCATCGACATCGGCAGCGCCTTCCAGCGCGATCACCAGATCGGCGGCACGCAGGCCCTTCGCGTCCAGCCCGCCATGACCGGCGACGCGCAAATCCACGCTCTTCGCCTTGCCCGCGAGCGATACGGTGCCAGCACCGAATTGGATGACGGACAATATATCCGTGTCGATGGCGGTGATGGCGATGGAACCACTGCCCGACGCGATGATCTCTGCGCGGCTCTTGTCCAGCCCCGTGATGTTTAGCGAGCCCGCCCCGGTCAGCTGCACGCGCCGCAATGAGGGGACTGTAAGGGCGAGGCGGACTGCCGGGGCATTGCGGTCCCGGCTACTCTCGAACGGCGAGGGCTTGAGCCGCACCGTCAGCACGCGCGAGGCAACGCGCAGGTCGACCTGATCGAGCGACGCTGCGCCGCCTTCCCCACGGGCCGAGGCGCCACGCCCCGTCTCAATCGCGACATTAAGCGGGCCTTCGACGCGGATGCTGTCAAAATCCGTGACGATGTAGGTGCGCTTGGCCGCCGAGACCGGGCTAACAAGCAGCGCTGCAGAGGCGAGTCCAATCAAGCCGCGATGCAATAGTCTGTTCAAATCGCTCACGCTTGCGCTCCACCCCGGTTCGATCATCAACGCCATGCTTTACGCCCAACCATCTTACCATTCGGCAAATGCCCTGCGCCATCGCCCCAAGCAAAAGGGCGGCGCCATATGACTGGCGCCGCCCTTTGCGAACTGATTGCGGAAAGCGCCGGTTTTAAGCGGCGGATTCCTTGGCATATTTCGGTGCAGCCTCGTTGAGGATCGCGAGGATCTTCTTGAGAGCCGTTGCCTCGTCAACTTCTTCCATCGCAGCAAGCTCGCGAGCAAGACGGCTTGAGGCCGCCTCGAAGATCTGACGCTCCGAATAGCTCTGCTCGGGCTGATCGTCCGCACGGAACAGATCGCGCGTCACTTCTGCGATCGACACGAGGTCGCCGGAGTTGATCTTCGCTTCATATTCCTGCGCACGGCGCGACCACATGGTGCGCTTCACCCGTGGTTTGCCCTTGAGCGTTTCCATCGCCTCGCCCAGTGTCTTATCCGAGGAGAGCTTGCGCATCCCCACGCTTTCGGCCTTGTTGGTCGGTACGCGGAGGGTCATGCGCTCTTTTTCAAAGCGCAGCACATAGAGCTCAAGGTCGATACCGGCGATTTTCTGGCTCTGCAGCTCGATCACCCGGCCGACACCGTGTTTCGGATAGACAACATAGTCGCCGACGTCAAAAGACAGCGCTTTTGCAGCCATTCTTGCGAACCTTTCTTTACAACTTGGTTTTTTTGGATGAGTTGCGCGGCACCGCTATCAATGGATCGTCCAGGTGCCAGCCACAGGCCATGCGCAATACTCCTGAGCGGCCTAGATGCCGCCTCCCGGCCTCTTTAACAGAACAGCAACAAAAATACCAGCCACATGGTAGCTAATCTGGTATTTTGGGTTTTGAGGCAGGGTGAGACACTATGGGTGGCGTTTGAGGGGGCGGGTTGCCAAGCCTAGAACCACGCTTGACCCACTCACCACGTCACCCCGGACTTGATCCGGGGTCCCGCTTTTCTTGAGCATATCTCCCACACCCCCACCGTCATTCCCGCGAACGCGGGAATCCATTCGCGCTATCGATATTGGGTGATCGCACTGTCGCCGATGGATTCCCGCGTTCGCGGGAATGACGGAGGAGTGTTGGAATTTATACATCGAAGGA
>CBIHKY010000186.1:0-4175 GCA_966205705.1 uncultured Alphaproteobacteria bacterium | reverse complement strand
GCCGAGAACCTTATGGGAGCTTGCCCCTTCGCAGGACCGCCCGATTACGCATGCTTTTGGCGCAGCGCGGACGTCAGTGAGACAGCGGCGCATGACATCCTCGGCCTCGTTTTAATGAGAGGTCGCCGTTCAAGGTACGTCCAATTCTGACGTCGTGTAGGAATATAATCCTTACTTCGGTAGCTTCGAGGAGGGCGTCATGACCATCACACCGGAACACATCAGCGCTTTCGCAATCTTGATCACCGCTCTCTCCGGCCTGGTTTGGAGCTTGCGAAGGAAGCGATAGGGTGAGTGCGGGCCAAGCCGATGAAGCCGAATTACCCGGTGATTCGAATCTGCAAGGCTTCCGCCAGCGGGTTAAACCCGCCGATTCGTCCCATCCGAACGGGGCCAAGTGCAATGGTGTAGAAGGGCGAAACCGTCCCGCCCTGGTCTTAATCCCACGAAAGAATAGGCGGGCGACATCCCGGCCGGGTTCGGCTGGGATGCATTGTCATGGACGTCACCGTCAGTGCGACCCAAGCGCTTTTTTGGGCGATTATTGAGTGTTCGGGGCCATAGTCATTCGAAATCGAAACAGGTCATGTGCGTCACACAGGTGTGTGACGCACACAGTCCAAATACTGTCCGATATTTGAAATCACGAGACACATATCTCAAGCTCAATATGCTGAGCGAGGTGGCGTCACCTAACACAAATGACGAGTAAAACCTGCAAATGCCGATAAAACTCGTCATTTGATACCGTTGATGCGTTGGTACTTGATCTATTGCTTATCCTGTGCCGTTCTCCGGTAGGTCAGTTGCTCAATCCGGGTGTAGTCCATCTATGGCGTCCAGCCGCATCACGCATATGCGCATAAAGGGAGCGTTGGCCTTGCAGGGGCTTTCGTTCTCGCATGTGGCTCGTGAGCTGGGGGTCGCGCCGAGCACCGTCGTCATCGTCAGCCAAGGCGGTCGTCGATCAAGACGGATCGAAGCTGCCATCGCGCAAGCCATCCATTCAAAGCCCGAGACGCTTTGGCCGGACCGCTATCGCGCTGAGACTGAGCAAGCAGGGAGGTGACCATGCCCGCACCCTGATGATCGTTGATCACCGGCAGGCAAGAAAAAACCCGCGCTCTGGAAAGCGCGGGCTTTTCTCCAGGGACGTACCCAGAGGTCGATTGCTACCGACCATTGGAGACTCTCCCAGAAAGCATTTCGCGTCAAGCGATCCCACGCAGATTCAGCGGGGACGCCTGTGGATTTGCGCGCCTGCCGGCCGCCGCTTTCCCGCGCCCATGCGCATCCAAAATCATACGAGAGAATATCCATGTCGAACATGATCGCCGGGAGCGGCGAACCTCGCCGCTCGCCCTACACTCCTGCCTCCCGGTCAGGGCCTTCGATCGCCCTCACGCGGGCGATCGAGGCGGCCTTGAGCCGCCCTGATCGCAGCGAGCACGCCATCGCGGGACGCTTGGTCCTGGCCAAGGATGGCCGCCCGATCCGAAGCATCCTCACCGGTCGCCGGGTCCTGGTCACAGGCAGCTACGCAAGCCGCAAGGCGGGCCGGTCGCAGGTCTTCGAGAGCATGACCGAAAGGCAGTTCTTCATGCACTGCGAGGTGCTCACGAAGGTCGTCGACTACCGCGCCCAACCGTTCCGCTTCGAGTTCAACTTCGGGGGCAAATGGCGGACCTACATCGCTGACTGCGTCCGCCTCCTCGACAACGGCGTCGTGGAGGTGGTGGAGCTGAAGAGCGACCTGCGCGATCTTCAGAACCGCGACTACTGCGGAAAGATCGAGTGCGTCCGACAGCTCTGCCATCTGCTCGGCTGGCGTTTCCGGATCATTCGCAAGTCACACCTTGAAAAGCGCCCGACCAAGACGAGCAATATCGAACTCATCCAGCAGGATCGGCTGACCGCCTTCGACGAGCACCATGTCTATCGCGTGATGGATTGGTTGGCCGAGGGGCCGTCAACTGTGGGCGATCTCGCGGATCATCTCGGTAGCCAGCAGGTCGGAAGCGCAATCCTCAATGCCATGATGGTGGCGAGGATCATCAAGATCGACCTGCGTAGTCGGCTCTCGCCCGACAGCCAAGTCCAACTTCTTCCGACAGAAGGGAGGGCCTGAGAATGACGATCCAGTTCACAAAAGGCGACCGCTGGGTGCTCGATGGAGCGCCGATCATTTTCGATCAGACCCTGACCAGCGGGTTCCTGCTTTTCCTGCAGGAACCGACGCTCAAGCCTGTCCAGGTCGAGGACGACGACGGTTATCGCGTCCCTGACCTGGCCTGGGCGCTCCAGGCGTATGCCTCTGGCCGGCTTGTCCGAAAGCCTGACGCCCCGGCGTCTGCGATCCGGCGGCTCGCCCTGGAGAGGGAGTACGATCCGGCCACCATCAAGGCGCTCGACCCGATGGCGAAGCTTCGCCTCTTTGTTCTTCGCCAGCTCGACAAACTGGGCCTGCACAAGGCCAGTGAGCGGGCGATCGATTCCGCGCTGGTTCGCATCTGGCGTGAAGAACCGGAAGCAAGCGAGTACGCAAAACGACCGTCGGCGCGCAGTGCAATCCGATGGCTGGGGCGGGGCCGTCCGGGTCAGCGCACGCTGCAGGACGCACTTTCGATGACCGGGCGCATGCCGCGGGCAAAGCGGGGCGACCCTCAAATCGAAGAGCTGTTGACGCGAGGCGCTCGTCACTACTGGACGACACCGCAGATCAACAAGACAACTGCCTATGCGCGCTTCGCCGTGCGGGCGATGAGACTGAGCCGGTGGCGTGTGCGGGCCGGTTTGCAATCGTTCAAGGTGCCCTGCTTCGAGACCTTCAGGCAGCGCGTCCTCACCACTGAGACCTACGCGACCTATGCGCTGAAGTTCGGGAAGAAGAAGGCCGCCAGCCGCTACAAGGCAGTCGCCGGGATGATGACGGCGCAACGCTGTCTTCAGCTCGGATGCATGGACCACACCATGCTGGACGCGGTCGCTGTGCTCGACACCGAATGGATGCTGCCGATCGGCAGTCCTTGGCTGACCGTGCTCATCGACGTGAAGTCGCGGTGCGTGGTCGGGTTTGTTCTCAGCTTCGAACCGCCGTCGACCTATTCGGTGATGGAGTGTCTGAAGCGGGCCGGGACACCCAAGGTCCGCTTTTCAGAAGAGAAGGGCCCTGCCCGACATCTGGCCAATGTCTTCGGCCGCTTCGATGAGATCGTCGTCGATAACGGCAAGGAGTTCGCCGGCCTTTCGTTCGAGGACGCGATGGCCGACCTGGGCACGACCCTTCGTCTGGCGCCGGTGGCCTCTCCCACCCACAAGGCGATCGTTGAGCGGTTTTTCGGCACTCTGAACCATCTGCTCAACCGGCAACTGCCCGGAGCGAAGCTTCCGCCTCATGTGCTGCGTGAGCTCGGGTACGACCCCTCGGCCAGCGCCGTTCTCACCGTGGAGCAGATCGAGGAGCTGATCTGGGAAGCAATCCGCCTCTACCACATCGAGGTCCACTCCAGCACGGGCATGTCCCCCGGAGCCACTTGGCAACATGACGCCCAGAAGCACGGAATCCCCGTCTACAATGACCTGCGCCAGTTCGATAAGATGCTTGGCGCCGTAGCGGAGGGACGTCAGCTCAGCCGCTCGGGCATCGAAATCCACGGCCTGCGCTATCACGACCCAGCCACCGTACAGCAGCTGCTCAACGACCTGGTGGGGACTGCGCCGGCCAAGGAACAGCGCCGGTCCGGATCAGGGACCTGCAAGGTAAAGGTCAAATACAACCCGGCGAATCTGGCCGAGATACACGTCTGGAACCATCTCGACTGCCGTTACCATACGCTCCCGTGCACCCAGGAGCGATACACAGCGGGCATGTCCCTGTGGCTGCACAGAAAGCTCCGGGAGTGGGCCAAGGCAGCCAATCTCGACTTCGCGACTGAGGAAGACCGACTGGAAGCGCGGGCTCGTCTGGCGGCCAAGATCGAGCAGCTGATACCCGATGTCGTTGTTCGTGCGAGACGAGCGGCGGCTCGGGTTCTGACGGCGCCCAAGCAGCAGCCGCTGGACGGTGTCGTAGAGATGCGATTTGCCGCTTCCCGCCACGACGGCATGGCGCCGCTTGTCGATCAGACGCCCCTTGCTTTCTCAAGGACGGATGATGGCCTTGCATCTTCCAGGCC
>CBIHKY010000185.1:0-4204 GCA_966205705.1 uncultured Alphaproteobacteria bacterium | reverse complement strand
AAGGGGGTCCCTTTTGCGCGCCGATAGGGGGTCCCGTTTGCACGCCGATTGACACGTCACCACCTTCTCGTCGAACAGATTTTCGCCCCGCGCCGTCAGCGCGACGCCATGGCCCAGCGGCAAGCGCGCGAGCGCATCCACGGTCAGCGCCCTGGGCAGTGTGTCGATCTGAAGATCATCCTCATATTGGCTCGACACATAATGGACCGACGCGGAGAGCGTCGGCCCCTGCGCCGGCGTCCAGGCCAGCGTCGCGCTGGCGCTGTTGCGCGGCGTCTGCGCGGGCGCGAAGCCGTCGAACGCCTTGCCTGGCGCATCGACCTCGCTGTGGCTGTAGGCATAGGAGGCCGACAGGCCGAAATCGCCCAGACGCGCGCTGGCCGTAAGTTCGATCCCCTTGGCGACGATGCGGTTAACATTCTGGCGCTGGCGGGTGTTGGTGCCGATGGTGACATTGGCGATCGCATCGTCCAGCCGGTTGTAGAAGGCGGTCGCGCCCAGGGTCACGCCGGGCAGCGGGGTCAGGTCGAAGCCCGCCTCCACGCCCTTCAGGCGCTCGGGCTTCAGCGCCGCGTTCGCCTGCGTCGTGATCGGGAAGACCACGAATGGCCGGTACAGCTCGTTCAGCGTCGGCAGGCGAAAGCCGGTATAGCCCGCCCCGCGCAGCGCGAGCGCGCCGCTCAGGCGCAGGATCGCGCCCGCCCGCCCCGAAAACTGCCAGTCGGACCGGTTGGCGTAATCGGTCGCTGTCACTGCACCGGTGCTGGCGTTGGCCTGATGATAGAAGCCGTCGCTGATCGTCCAGTGATCCGCCCGCACGCCGCCGGTCAACACCAGGCCTTCTAGCGTCCAGTCGTCCTCGGCGAACAGGCCGGTCGTCACCTGCTGCCCACCGGCATGGCGGCGGAAGGTGACGGGATTGCTGGCGATATTGGCGTCATAGGCGTCCTCATACATGTCGCCCAGCGCGAAGCGCGTATCCGCGCCCAGCCGCAGTACATGATCCGACCCGACCGGCGGGCGGATCTCGATCTTGCCGCCAAGCCCCATGGACGGCGTGTTGCGCTGGTCGAGCGACTTGCGGAAGGTGGAGGCGGAGATCACGATATTGGAAAAGTTGCGCGCCTGGATATAGGCGAGCGCATCAACCTGCCAATCGCCGCGCGAGATGAAGCGAACACTGGCGTCCTGCCCTTCGTTCGCGGAGTCCGCGCCCTTGAACCGCAGCGTCCTGTCGTCCTGAAAGATCGTGGCGCGGAACTGCAATTCGGACGTCACGGAGAGCGGCGCGACCGCGCGTAAATTGGTGGACCAGCTATCATAGGCGGCGGGCACGGTCGCCGCGACGCGCTGCGACTTTGGCGTGGTCTGGAAGCCGTTCCCCCGGTCCCAGCGCCCCGACAGCGAAACATAGCCGCCGCCTAGGTCCGGCGTGACGCTGGCCGACATCTCGGCGGCGTCATGGCTGCCATAGAAGGCGCTGGCAGCGAAATCCGGCAACTGGTCGCGCGTGGCGCTGGCCAGCTCGATCGTGCCGGCGACAGCGCCCGCGCCGAACGCACCCGACCCGCCGCCGCGCGTCACCCGCACAACGGACAGACGGTCCGGAACCAGCGCGGAGAAAGGAATATAGCCAAAGAAGGGATCGGCCACGGGCACGCCGTCCAGCAACACCAGCGTCCGGCTGGATGCATTGCCACCCAGCGCCCGCAGGGTCGCGCCCTGGTTGGACGGGTTCGACGCCCGGCTGTCCGACCGACGAAACTGCTGGGAGCCGGCGACGTTGGCCAGCACATTCTCCAGCCGGCCCGACGCATTGTCGAGCAGCCGTTGCCGGTCGATCGCCACCGATCCATAGGCGGGCGTACCGGGTGGCAGGCCCAGCCCCTGTCCCGTTACGATGATCGAAGGTGCATCGGCGCCTGCATCATCGGGGGGCTGCGCCAGCACTCCGGATGGCACCAGCAGAAGTATCAGCAGCAGATAGTCTTTCATGATGCGTCCACGCCCTCTGGAGTTTGGAGCTTTCGTTGATTGGGCCATCGCGCGTCGCACGCATGTGCCGACGCCGCGGAAACCCGGGCTTAACAGAGCTGAGTTAGATCACAGCATGCGCCAGCATGAGATGAGCAGGATATCACTCAACATTGCCCGAGCAAGTCGCAGATGCAGATCAAATCTACGTAATGATTCTCATTTATCTGTTTCGCGCAAATAACCGAAAAACCTTGCGGTAAGGCTAATGCGCAACCAACTAACACGTCATGGAGAGTTAAAATATGGTCTTAACGCCCTGCACTTCGATATTATACTTACGCATCTTACGATAAAGCGTCGGCCGGCCGACCCCCAATTGACGAGCCGTAGCGGCAATATTTCCCGCACATTGATGGAGCGCCATTAATACCGCATCCCGCTCCGTTCGTTCGAGCGAAGCCACCTCGCGCCCCACATTCGAACGAGTTTGCCTCATCTCCTCTGGAAGATGCCTTGGCGCGATCAGCGCGCTCCCGGCAGCGAGCGCGATGGCCCGACGAAGAATGAGGCTCAGTTGGCGGATGTTCCCGGGCCATGCGAAGGACCGCAGACATTCCAGTGCGTCATCCGAGAGGGAAAGTGTCAAACGATCGCCGATTTCGCGATCGACGATTTGTCCTATGAGTTCCGACAAATCCGCTCGCTCGCGTAAGGGGGGCAAGGTGACGCAGAGTCCATCAATGCGGTAGTAAAGGTCTTCCCGAAATTCGCCCGTGGCGACGAGCGCCTTGAGGTCACGATGGGTCGCACAGACCAGAGAGATATCGATCGGCCTGTCCTTCGATCCGCCCACCGGCATGACGGCCCGCTCCTGCAGAACCCGCAGAAGACGAGCCTGTAGCGAGAGCGGCATGTCCCCGATCTCATCCAGGAAGAGTGTTCCACCATGGGCCTGCTCAAATTGACCCGGAGCGCCTCCCCGGCGAGCGCCGGTAAACGCCCCTTCCACATATCCGAACCATTCGGCCTCGATCAGTCCGTCGGGAATGGACGCACAATTTACCGGCACGAACGGCCCGTTTCGCCGCGGCCCTGAGGCGTGCAGCTCCCGCGCAAGAACCTCCTTTCCAGTTCCCGTCTCGCCGGTTAGGAGAACAGGAATATCACGAGCGAACGCCAGCTTCGCGTCGCCAATGGTGTCCAGCAGGGCGGGATCGGAACAGAACATGTCAGAAGAGGCATGAGACGAACGCTTGCCCGAGGGCGGCGGCAAGAGCGCCTTACCAACCCGCATAACGTCATCTGCATGGCGGGCGAGACTGAGGTGGACGCGGATGCCGGCCGGCGTGTCTGTCACGATCGGTTCGGCATTGCGGCCGCTAAGCTCGTCAACCGCACGCGCAAAAGGCAGGTCGAACATGTGATCGAACTCTGTCGCCGAACGCGTATGCCCAAGCAGCTTGCGCGCGATCTGGTTCCCACCGAGCAATTGCCCATGTTCCGAGAAAGCGAGAACGGCAGCCAAGGGCGTGCGAAGCAGGTCAGGGTGATAATGTAACGAGACGTGCAGAGCGCCCGGAAGGTCAAGCAGCATATGATTTTCTATGGCTCGGGCGGCAACCCGCAACGCCTCGCAAACTGATGACAGATCCCTGCCGCTGCGGCAGGTGGCATTCAAGACGCCGTTCAGGTCCCCGTTAACGTCGAACAGAGGAACGGCCGCGCAAGAATAGCCATGAATCTCGTCAAGGAAATGCTCGTTGGCGTGGACAATAAAGGGTTTCTGTTCCACGAGCGCGCATCCCGGCGCTCCGGTGCCGATCGCACTTTCGCTGAGGGAAACCCCGTTCCGGAAAAGACTCTCCAGTTCGCGGCACGGCCCTTCGGCGTCGCCGATCGAGCAAATGACAAATCCGCTGACGTCAAGGCAGGCCAGCACCCAATCCTGCGTGTGAAACGCTTTGTAAAGCCGTGTCATCTCCGGCATCGCATAGCGAATGAGCCGTTCACCCCTTTCTGTGGCGATCCGGCGTTCGCCAGGCGCCGCCATGTCGAACAACCTCTTGTCGGACGCGCTCAAACCCAGGCGTCTTGATCGCTCCCAGGAACGCGTGATCGGCTCGGGCACCCACTGCGACACGATACTCTCGCCCGAGAAGAAAAGATCTCGTGCCCTCCTTGTCTGGCGGACCTGTTCCAGATTCATGGATTGCCTCTCGTACCGTTG
>CBIHKY010000184.1:0-4226 GCA_966205705.1 uncultured Alphaproteobacteria bacterium | reverse complement strand
CCACAAATGCGTCCAATGCGAGCACTCGAGCAACTCGATGAGCGTTTGAGAAGCTCCGAGCGGTCGCCAGCGGAAGATAGAGATCGGTCAACCGAGGCGCTGGCCTAAGCCGGATGTCCTGCGTGGCTCGGCGGTCTGTGCCGATTGCTGGTCATTCCCGACGGCGAGGTCGGCGCACCGCGCAAGATCGCGTTCCTGGTCGCATTCGCGTGGCTGGCACTTTCCATTGTCATCCATAATCGCTCCCGCCCTTCGCTCGGGAGTATTCCGGCGTTCAGCCCCCTCGCACCAAAAGCGGTCGTTTATGGGCTCACGGCCTAACTATGAAGCAGGACCAGTCATCGCGGGCAGTCCACTGTCCGGCGTTGCCTTGGCTAGGTAGCATGAAGCATTGTCGTAATGCTTAGTTCATTCTAGGTAATAAATAGATGATATATCGGATTTTATTCATTATCGTCTCAGAACTGTAATGAACGCGACCTAGTCCTTGATTCACGGAAATTGGGGCGCCGTAACATCATAATATTCTTGCCGGGCACGACGAGCCTCTGGGGAGTCGGTCGCCGCTTCGTCATGCTCGCTTTCGATAGAATTCTTATGGGGCATGTTTGCCCGGAACGGTCATTTCGTACCCGGCTCTTTCAGGGCGGGGTGATCCGTGCGCCTCATGGGTCATGCTGAAGCGACCTGACAGAAGAGGGGGTATTTTGAACAAGCATCGTCTTCTGGTATCTTGTTGCGTGATGGCGTTGCTCGAAGTGGCGCCTGCGACATCCTCTGCGGATAATCATACATACACATATGATGCGCTTGGTCGCCTGATCGGAGTATCGATCACCGGCGGGCCGGATGCCGGCATCAACACGGCGACGTGCTTCGATGCCGCCGGAAATCGGACGCAATATTCGACCGGAGTCGGCGTTGTGCCCTGCGGGTCCGGCGGCGCGCCCATAGGGACGCCGACGCCCACGCCGACGCCCACACCTGTCCCTACGCCGACGCCCACCCCCACCCAGCCTGCGCTCTGGTCCGCCACCTTGACCAGTGGGAGTTTCGGTACCTGCGATGATAATGGCTGCACCGACTGGTTTGGCTATTATCCCGGCTGGTCGATGGGCGCGCTGAGCAACACCAACTTCAACGGAAATACCGTGCAGATGGTAAAGTATCAGAGTGGTGAGCTTGACCTTTACATGGCGGGGCCATCCGCGCCCCCACCCAATTCAGGATGGACGTCCATCTACGTTCCCGGCATCGGCCTGCTGACGCGATCATCGGCAATGTACATGGTGAACGGTAAATCTGGCATCTGGATCTGGGGAACCTACAACCAGATAAGCTCCGGGACCATCTCCATCTATTGATTCTACGCGCGACGCGCGAGCCTTACGCGCGTGATCGAACGGCTGCGCCACTCAATCTCAGGCAAATCGAATAGGAAGAACCATGCCGGTCAACGTATCGCCTGGGTCCAGCTTCTCATTTCGTGGGAAGCGCTTCTACCGGGCTTTCATCTCCATGCACGCTCTCGTGCTCGGGCTGATCGCTTTGCCCACTGCCGTGCGCGCCCAGTCCAGCGACAGTATGGGATTGCCGCCCAAGACGTATAATATCGACGAGAACGGCGTCGATGTCATCCGCGGAACATATTCGCATCCGGAGACGAACGTCAGCATCGGCGATGATGAGCACGGATTTGCCGACAAGCGGTTGGGCGGGGCCAGCCTGCTTCCCGCCATGGGCATGAACCTGATCAGCCACACCGGCATATATCAGATGCAGCCTGACCCGCTCGGCACGATCGGCATCGGAGTCGACGGCAAGCTCGATGCGTTCGTGCCGTCCCCGGCATATGAATATGGCGATCCCATACCGACGACCTATGTCTCGGCAGGTCACAATGGCTCCAGCCTGACGCTCTCGCCGCGCCAGCCGGACGGCACGACTTTCTATACCTACACCGTGCGCGACGGCACGGTCGTGCACGCGTTCTCGTCCTCCCCAACGGGGCACGAGATGCTCGGTGTCGTGACGGATGTGACCAGGCCGGACGGGTTCCAGAAGAAATACACCTACACCAAGATCCCACTATGCAACCCCATGCAACTTCACAGCAAAAATGGCGTTAATACGTGTGGAGAACTGGTCGGCTACGAATATCGTCACGATAAGATCGAGAATTCTGCAAATTATAAGGTCATATTCAACTGGTTAAATCAAAATGGTGTGCCACCAAATATTAGTAACTTTGAGGGCCCCGGTATAAATCAGGTTGTGACCATGGTGAATTCTACCGTGGATTCATGCAACAACTTGTGTGGCATCACGCCAACCAGGCCCGGCCTCGGCTATGACGTCAATATCGATGTCGATTCAAGCGGCTATAACGATACCATCAATATTACCGATTCGCTGGGAAGGCGCAATCGGTTCTACATAGCTCATCCCGAGAATTACTGTGACAGGACGAGCCTGGATGACATGAATAAGATGATGTACCTGGCTGTGGTGCATCCGGGGCAGTCGAGCCCCTCTGTGGTTGTCTGCCAATGGGGAACATACTACGTCACGAGTACCGTCAACGTGCTGGATACATTGTCCGGTAAAGCCAAGTCGGTAATCATTGGCAATAGTAAGTATGAATACACTTATTCCGATGTTCTGGATAATGGAACTTACAGTAGTAACCCCTGGAATGTTGTAAGAACGACGACGGTAACTGGCGCCAATGGATATCATAAGGTCTATATAGGCAGCTGGTCTACCGGAACCCTATACTCGGTCACCGACTCGAGTGGGGCCAAGACTTCGTTCTCATACGATGCCTATAACAGGATGATCTCCCGGCAGAACCCGGATGGCGACCGCTGGACGTATAGCTATGACGGCAGAGGGAATCTCCTGGAGGCTCGCCATATCTCCAAGACGCCCGGCACGCCTGGGGATATCGTCTACACTGCGGTGTATCCGGCGAGTTGCATGTCGGTCGCGACCTGCAACAAGCCCGTGCAGAACATCGACCCGCGCGGCGGCGTTACGGACTTCGAATATGACGCGGTCACCGGCCAGGCGACGCGCATTCTCGGGCCGGCCGATGCCCATGGCGTACGTCCGGAATCCCGGTTCAGCTATGTCCGCGTGAACGGTGTGAGCATGCTGGCGACGAAATCGGCCTGCCAGAGCATCGCGAACTGCTTTGGGACCGCAGACGAAGTGCGGACGGACTATGCGTACAACGCCAACCTCCTGGTTACCAGCGAGACCGTCTCGCTCGGCAACGGCACCGTCCTCAAGGCCACGTCGTTCGCCTATGACGCGATAGGCAACAAGATCTCCGAGGACGGCCCCCTGCCGGGGCCGGCTGATACCACGCGCTATCTATATGATGCCGCGCGCCAGCGCATCGGCGAAATCCGGCCGCCCGCCGCCGATCAGGACGGCGTCGTGCGCGCGTTCGCCAAACGGCTTTCCTATACCAGCTTTGGCAAGCTGCAATTGTCGGAAACCGGCACGACCACCGGTCAGGACGATGCTGCATGGCAGGCCTTCGTCCCGCTGACTTCGACGCGGACGGTATTCGGATCCGACGAGCGCAAGGCGATCGACTACAAGCAGGACGCGGCCGGCAATGCGCTGACAGCCACGCAATATAGTTATGACAGCAATGGCTGGCTGTCCTGCATCGCGGAGCGGATGAACCCGGATGGCTATGCGTCGCTGCCGGCGGATGCCTGTACCCTGGGCCCGGTCGGGAGCTTCGGCACCGATCGGATCACGAAGAGCATCTATGACGGCGATGGAAATCTCGTCCAGACTCGCAGGGGTTTCGGTACGACGCTCGAACAGGCTTACGTCACGTACAGCTATACGCCCGGCGGCAAGCAGGAATATATCATCGACGCGAACGGAAACCGCGCGAAGATGGAATATGATGGCTTCGGCCGCGCCGAGCGCTGGATATTCCCGGGGCCGAATGCTCCGACCGCCTTCAACGCATCGACCGTCGTGACGGCCCTGTCCAGCGCGGGCTCGATCAACACGAGCGATTACGAAGCCTATGGCTATGACGCAAACGGCAACCGCAAGAGCCTGAGGAAGCGTGACGGCAGCCTGATCACCTTCGACTATGACGCGCTCAATCGCATGACGGCGAAGGGCGGTGCGGCAGCCGCGACCAGCTTTGGCTACAACCTGCTGGGCTATCAGACCTCGGCCGTGTTCAATGC
>CBIHKY010000183.1:0-4251 GCA_966205705.1 uncultured Alphaproteobacteria bacterium | reverse complement strand
CTACCGTCAAATGTCGACAAGGCAGCCCCGGACCTCGACTGTCTAGCGCGTGCCCGACGTGCAGTAGTCGTCCAGCCAGGTTGTTCTCGCGCCGACGGCGGACCACAGCATCGGGAAGAAGCTCTCGTTGAGGCCGGCGTCGCCGCTGATCTGATAGCGCCGGTAGATGTAACCTCCGCGCCGATCAGAAAATCGAGCTTGGCCGGAAACGAGATGAACACCGATCGACCGGCGCATTTGGCCGGTGGAGCCGTTAGGTCCCGACCCATGCCAGGTTTCACCGGCGTGGAAGACTACGGACCCCGCCGGAACCTCGGCATAGTATATGTCTGGCATCGGTGCGCTCGCGGCGTGGGCGGCAGCGCGAAGTTGGCCGCGATAATCCCCTGCCGCATGGAAGCTGGAAGGCATCGGCGTGCAAGGCCATTTGTGTGACCCGCGAGCGTATTCAAGGGTTCCGGTTTGGCGGGTCACATCGTCGAGGGCGAACCAGAAGGTGATCGTCTCTTGGGGATCAAGGAAGTCCATGAATGACGTGTCTTGGTGATACGCGATCGGCTTCCCACCGGGCGGCTTCCACCAGATCGTGTCCTGTCCGAGCTTTGCGCTTGGCCACCCGGTGAGACGGCAGGCGGCTTTGCCAAGGTCTTGAGACAGGCTGAGCGCGGCGATCGTGAGATCAGCCTTCCAGGCATTCGCCATGTGCCGCGTCACGTCAGGTTTGCTCAGTTCCTCTCGCCAGTACCACTCGTCCGGGTAAACGCCCGTATCAAAGTCTCCGGCGAAGAGCGGTTCAAAGCGGGAGCGGAGTTGTTCGACCGCCGTCATAGGCAAGACGTTCTCAACTGCGAGGAAACCCTCCTCGCGAAACTGCTCCACCTGCACGTCGGAGAGTGTGTCCAACCGGTTCCTGGCAAGCGGCGACATCGCGATTTTCCTATGTAGATTTCCTTCTGTTGACGTATAGAGGCTGCTTCATCTTGCGTTCAAACGAACGAATTATGGCATTTGAGGCATATCATCGAACTTGACCGAATAGATTTCGCCATTCTGGGCATTCTGCAGGAAGACGCGCGCACGACGGTCAAAGCGATCGCTGCGGAAGTTGGCCTAGCCCCATCCTCCGCACATCAACGCATTCGCCGGTTGTGGGAGACTGGCGCGCTGAAGGGTCTGCACGCGGAAGCCGATCCAAAGGTTTTTGGCATCGGTCTCGAGGCGTTACTCATGATCGGGCTGACCAAGCACAAGCGTCAGACGGTCGACGATTTCCTTCGGGATGTCACCGAGATCCCGGAAGTGCGATCGGCTTACCTAGTCACGGGGCGCTACGACCTGGTCGTGCATGTCGCCGTCCGCGACACGCTCCATTTGAAAGACGTGGCGCTCGATCAATTTACGAGCCGGCCCGGCGTCACCCGTATCGAAACATCCATCGTCTTCGAGGCCCGTCGGCGCGACAGGTTGCCGAACTATCACAGCCCTCGAGACGCGACCTGACAGAGGGGGCGACCATGCTTTCGCACGTGACACTTGGCACCAATGATCTCGATCGCGCGCTGCAGTTCTACGAACCGGTCATGGCTGCGCTAGGAATGGAACGTCGGGATCGGCCAACCGCAGAGGGGCACGTCTGGGCTTATTGGGGGCGACCCTCGGCAGGTAGACCGCTGTTCATCATCACTCGGCCCGAGAACGGCCGCACCAGCACAGTGGGCAACGGTACGATGGTGGCGTTTCTGGCGTTGAGTCGAGCCGACGTCGATGAGGCGTATCGAGTGGCGCTTGAGCGGGGCGCGGTCGATGAGGGAGCGCCCGGTGTACGCGAGGCATATCATCCCTTGTTCTATGGGGCGTATGTTCGTGATCCCGATGGCAACAAGCTAAGCTTTTGCTGTCACGACGGGTGAGCCCGTTCTTTGAGACAGCGGGGTTTCGCGAAACGTTGGGGGTAATCGATCGGTGATCCGTGCTGAACACGGCAATGGGGTGCTTGCGGGCATGCGACGGGTTCAGACGAAGTCGAAGACAAGACTGGCGCGGTCCTCCGAGGCGGGCCCGGTCAGCACCTCATGGCGTAGCCAACTTTCCCACATGAGCAGGCCGCCGACTTTTGCGGGCTCAGTCACGTAACTATGCAGATCGGCGGGCGCACCGTCGGATCGCAACGGGGCCGCCATCATCATAGGCAACCGCGGGTCCTCGAAACACAACGACCCGGAGCCTTCGGGCGCATCGATGTAGAGCACCCCGCTGAGAATGCTGCGGAAATGCAGGTGGCTGCGCTGATAGCCTCCAGGCTTAATAAGGTTGATCCACATCCGTTCGAGGCGGGGTGGCCGGTCATTCACGAAAGCGCATTCTTTGCTGAAGGCTTCGGCTTGCTCCGTGAGCCACTCACCTAGGCGGCCAAAGACGTCATCCCGGCGATGCAGCTCATTGAGGCTCGCGCAACTGCAATAGCCACGGTAGTCGAACTGCCTGCTCCAGCGCTGTCCGGCTTCGTCACTATCTGCGATTGCTCGGACTGCGATGCGGAGTTCGGACAGCATCTCTGCATCGGTGAGCTCGCCGACATGAAGCTTGGTAACGAACAAGGATTTGGTCGGCATGCGGTCGTCCCGGACTGGTTCAAAGCCGTCATCGGCGCCTTGTGGGTAGATCGCTCTGCTGAGCGTGGGAAGGTCGATGTCGCTGGCCGACAGCGGTGATTCTGGCGAACCTGGACGCCCGGCTGGCGTCGCTTGCTAAGGGGACGCCGCCTGCTCAGGGTAGAGTCTGCGAAAGCGGGTGGGTGCAGCAGGATCGCGATCGGCAATTTGGACAGGCGCCGACGTCCATTGCCAAATGGGACTGCCTGGCGCTTGCGTGAACTGCACGGTCCCGCGCGTCCCCTCGGAGCGAGCACTCGCCCAAGAGCTTGCGATGTTGAAACGAGCGACGCCCACGGTGCGGAGAATGTCTGCCAACACGATGATGGAATCGTATCCCTCAAGCGCCACGAACGACGGCGCTTCGTTGAGGCGACGATGCAGCTCCACCTCGACACGCTGACCCAATTGGGTGAGCCGCTCGGGTCGGTATTGCAGGAAGGGGATGGCGGCGCCGTCACCCCTCAGCAGTGTTTCCCAGGAGGGGAATTCAGGCTGTCCGGCCGGTGCGCCGATCAAGACAGCCCGGAGCCTGACGTCGGCCCGTCTGGCCTCTACGATCGAAATGGCGGGCTCGGGATAGCCCACCAACAGCAGCAGAGCTGTGGCGCGGCAGGCCGCGATCTGATTGCAGATCTCCGATGGATCGTCTGGACTGGAGATCAGTTCAATCACCTCGCCTCCCCTTGGTCGGACATTGTCTCGCAAGATGCGGATGCCGGCCTGCCAATACGGACTTTGCGCGCTCACGACCGCTATTCGTGCGTGACCCTCCTGAAGGAGGAATTCCGCGTAATCGCGCCACCCCTTCGACTGAGGCGGGGCAAGCCGCGCGACCCAATCCGTGACCTCTGCAGTCAGCTCGTCAATGACCGCCGACGAACACAGAAACGGAAGACCGAGTGCGATCGCGGTCGACGCTGCCCGGCGCGCAGCGACGCTATGGAATTCTCCCGCGAGCGCGACAATGCCGAGCTTGTCGACGTCGCGCACCGCGGCCTCGACGTTGTCGGCATCGCCGGCGGAGTCGCGTACCAGAAGCTCCATGGCGCGGCCGCTAACCCCTCCCGCCTTGTTGATGTCTTCGACGGCGAGTTCAAAGCCGGCGAGAAGATGTCGCCCTGCTTCGACCCATCCCGGGGGGGTCATCGGGATGAGGACGCCGATCGGAATGGATGGGAGGCTTGTCGACATAGACCACGCTATCAGCCCGCCTCTCGTACCCTGTAAAGACCTCAGTCCTCGGCCGAGAGCACTTGCTCAGCCCTTTCCGGAAGCGGCAACGAGGCCTGCGCGAAAGCGTAACGCCACCCTTGCTCGGTTCGAACGTAGGTATCGCTAAACCAAAGCGTACGGTCGAACGGCGCGCCCCGATATTCGCCTTTGATGCGCAGGCGAGCGGTGACCACCGCGGTATCGCCCCACACTCGCACTGTTTGCGTTCCCGGGTCCTCATCCTGAACCTCGTAGACGTAGTCGCCCGAAGCGGCCTCCCGCAACAGATCGTCTCTGGAGACGATCGTCCCGTTGCCAAGAACGAGGGCATATTGGGCATGCAGAATGGCGTCCATCGCCGCGACGTCGTTGGCTTTGACCGCCG
>CBIHKY010000182.1:0-4311 GCA_966205705.1 uncultured Alphaproteobacteria bacterium | reverse complement strand
CTTCCACATCGGTCATCGTCAACCCGACATGCGACAGCAAATCGCTGGCCATCGACACCTTGTCCGGCCAGCGGCGGTAAAGCGCAGCCTTGCCGACCCCTGCAGTTCGCGCCACCCGTTCGAGGCTCAGACCCGCATAGCCAGTCCTTGCCCATTCTTCGAAGAAGCTGCGCGTCAGTGCATTCGTTACGTCAGCACGCATGACCGCTGCTCCGCTGAGAACACGGGCTGCTTTCGGATTTCCGTCGGAACGCTTGTGTTCCATCGATGCCTTCCTATATATCTCAGCGGAACGCTACCGTTCCAACCGATTGGGATTAGTTCATGACAGACAGTGTGGAAAGCTTTTCAGCGATGCTTCGAAAGGCATTGGGTGATCGTCTCGCTCCCGATGCTGCCACCTTTCTCGACATGGTGGCTGAAAATGGGGTGATGGAATTTCCTTATTCGCCGCCAGGCCTTCCGACCCGGTTGGTTGGAAAGGCTGCTATCGCGCGTCACCTTGAAAGCCTTGGTGACATGATAGCCTTCGACCGCATGGGTGAGCCGACCATTCACGCCACGACCGACCCCGATGTTACCATTGTCGAGTTCGAAGGCTTCGGAAGCGGCGTTGCGACCGGGGAATCCTATGACCAACGCTACATATCCGTGATCCGGACGGACGCCGGGCGGATTATGCACTATCGCGATTACTGGAACCCGCTGGTGGTGCTGCGCGCGCTTCGCGGCAGCGCGGTTGTCGATGCCCTTGTCGGCGGAGCGTCAGACCATGGTTGATCGGGTCTTGGTGACTGGGGGCACGGGCAAGACGGGCGCGCTGGTTGCGCAGCAGCTTACGGCACGCGGTGTCGAACCCCGCATCGCAACCCGCAACGCCACGATGCCGGAGCAGGTTCGCTTCGAGTGGGGCGACGTTGCCTCCCACCGTACCGCGCTCGACGGTGTGGACGCGATCTACTTGGTCGCTCCTACCGACCGAACGGACCACCTGACCGTCATGCGCCCGCTGCTGGAACAGGCCGTGGCACAAGGAGTGGCCCAGCTGGTGCTGCTGAGCGCATCGTCTATCGACGAGGGCGGGCCGATGATGGGTGAGGTTCATGGGTGGCTCAACGCCAACGCGCCTCGCTGGACGATACTGCGCCCGAGCTGGTTTATGCAGAACTTCGTTACGCAGCATCTCCCGTCGATCATCAACGAGGGTTGCATCTACTCGGCGACGAAGCATGGGCGTCTCCCGTTCATCGACGCAGCCGACATAGCGGCGGTCGCAGTCGAAGCCTTGGTGGATCCAGTTTTCGGGTCAGGAGAAAGGATCCTGACCGGTCCTGAAGCTCTCTCATATGACGAGGTTGCGGACCGAATCACCGCCGTGGCCCAGCGCCCCGTCCACCACTGCCGGTTATCGGTGGAGCAGCTTGCACGCCGCTACGCCGGGTTCGGCATTCCTGAGGGATATGCGGACACGCTCGCGCGCATGGACGACGCGATCTCATATGGGTCGGAGGACAGGACCACAACAGAGGTCGAGCAAATAACGGGACGCATGCCAACCAAGCTGACCGCCTTCCTCGCCGCTCACAGAGAGGCATATCAGGGGCGCCAATCAGGCTGACGGTGACCCGTCCGCTAAGAATGAGACCACGGTACCGAGGTGGTGGCTGGCCGGCAGCCGGGCGCCGACACGATATTCGTTGGTCATTGTCACGGCCATCCCTATGGTGAGATCGATCTGGTGATTCCGGTCGATGATGCGGTGGAGCTCGCCGGGCCCGGCGATTGGCAGGGTTTGGGCTGGGTTTGCGCGGCGCGCGACACGCTGCATTTCCTCAAGGTGCGTAACGGCGCACTGATGACCCTAAATTATATGCCTGCGGGCCGTATCCTGTATCAGTTCGATCCCGCCGAGATCCGGGCGCGGAGGGGCGGCGCATAGGGCCCCGTCGCAGAGCAAGGCGGCGCAAGCTTTAGATCAATCTAGTTCTTCAGACGCCTCGAGGTGTCCGGACAGCTAAGAGCCAGCCTCGCGAATACACGTGAATATTGTCGCTGTCATATGCGTCGGACCGCCGTCTGGAGGTTTCGCCGTTGTGTTCCCAGACCTTTCGGCAGCCCGAGCGCACGGCCACGGCCACGGCCACGGCCACGGCTACGCATCGCATCGCGTATAAAATATATGCGCCGCGCATATAGACAAAGCTGCACACTATGATTATATGCGTCGCGCATACTTATTTCGCCTCTCCCAGGAACGCGGTCTTTCGGAAGAAGCATCAGTCAGGCGCATGGATCGACGGACTATGGAACTCAATCAGGTCAGCTATTTCATCAACTTGGCCAAGACGCTGAATTTTACAGCGGCCGCTCGCCTGAGCGGTGTGTCGCAGCCGAGCCTGACCCGCGCAATCCGCCGCTTGGAAGAGGAGCTCGGCGGGCCGCTGATTCACCGCGACGGGAAAAACAGTCGCCTGACCGGCCTTGGCCGGGACGTCGAGACAGAATTCCGGCGCATGCTGGTGGCGATGCGAAGCGTCCGCAATCATTCCGAGAACTGGGCGATGGGGATGCACCGTGTTCTGGATGTGGCGGTCGCGCCGACTGTCGGACCGCAGGAGTTTGCCGCGTTTTTCGAGAGCGCGTTGGCGGAGGTGCCATCCATTGAAATCAAGCTGCACTCGCTTCAGCCGAACGAGGACACCTCGGACATTCTGTCCGGAAAATATCATGCGTGCATCATGCCGCGCGAGACAAGGCCGGAGCCTAAGCTCGATGTGCATCCGCTATTCAGAGAGCGCTTCGTACTGGGCTGTTCTGCGAGCCATCCCTTGGCATCCCGCGAAATCGTGCGCGGAGAAGACCTGCTCGAGTTTCCTTTCGTCGATCGCCTCAAGTGCGAGTTTCGCGATCAGATCCTCGATCATTTCGCGCGGCACGACCTGCTCATGCAGCCCCGCTTTCGATCGGACCGCGAGGACTGGGTGCAACACTTCGTCGCCGATGGCACCGCCATATGCATTCTTCCGGAACGATCCGCCACGGCGCCCGGTCTTGTTACGCGGCCGATCGAGGGATTTGCCCTGGAGCGCGAAGTCGTGATCGCGACGGTATCTGGCTCCACCGCACCCATCGAGATACGGAAGATCGCGCAACTGGCAGCCGGATATGCGTGGCACTAAACCCCGTCGCGAGAGCGTCGGTGCTATGGAAACTATAGGCACAGCCTATTGGATAAATCCTAGGCGCACTGCGATAGTCGGCGCAGTGACTGACACGATAAGCGGCGGCTTTTTCGCCCTCTCAGATCAATATCGGAGACTATCATGAAGTTCGAAAAGTCGCAGGAAGCTGTTGATCTCCTTACTGCCGAGCAGCGCTACGTCACCCAGGAGTCGGGCACCGAGCGGCCCTTCACGGGGGAGTATGATGACAACAAGGAACCAGGCATCTACGTCGATATCGTGTCGGGAGAGCCTTTGTTCGCCTCGACCGACAAATTCGACTCGGGTTCTGGCTGGCCCAGCTTCACCAAGCCGATCGTTGCAGCAAATGTGAACGAGTTGCGCGACAGCGCGCACGGTATGGTGCGGACGGAAGTCAGATCGGTGCACGCCGACAGTCATCTCGGTCATGTATTCCCGGACGGTCCCTCCGATCGCGGAGGTTTGCGCTACTGCATTAACTCCGCGTCGCTTCGCTTCATTCCGCGCGACGAGATGGAGAGCGAAGGATATGGCGAATATCTCGATCAGGTCGAGGAGGCCTGACATGCACCAGCGCGCTATTCTCGCCGGCGGATGTTTCTGGGGCATGCAGGATCTGATCCGCAAGCAGCCCGGCATCGTATCGACCCGTGTCGGCTACACCGGCGGCGATGTCCCGGACGCCACTTATCGCAATCACGGCACGCATGCCGAAGGGATCGAGATCATCTTCGACCCGGCAGTGACGACCTTCCGCAATATCCTGGAATATTTCTTCCAGATCCACGACCCGACGACCAAGAATCGCCAAGGCGGTGATATCGGGCTCTCCTACCGGTCGGGCATCTATTATGTCGACGAGGAGCAGAAGCGCGTCGCCGAGGACACGATCGCCGATGTGGATGCCTCCGGACTGTGGGATGGCAAGGTGGTGACAGAGGTCGTGCCGGTCGGAGATTTCTGGGAGGCCGAGCCGGACCATCAGGATTATCTCGAGAAACGCCCGGGCGGCTACACCTGCCATTTCGTCCGTCCCGGCTGGGTGCTTCCAAAGCGCCAGAAAGTTGATGATGATCAGTCCGCGGCGGGGACGGCAGCGGGATAGGCT
>CBIHKY010000181.1:0-4373 GCA_966205705.1 uncultured Alphaproteobacteria bacterium | reverse complement strand
GAAGTATTCCTAGCTGGTTTCAGCAGGCGCCTCGCGCTGCGAATTGGCATAGCCCGCGCGCAGATCAACACTCAGACCCTCGAACGGCTTGAGTTCGCCAACGATCTGGTTGTTGATCAGCTGACGCTCATACCAGCCGACATCATTGGTCTGAAAGGTTGCGTTGCTCGGATCGCGTGTGCCGATGCCGACGCGCGTGCTCTTGAGCGTATCGCGGATATAGAGCGAGGTTGCCCGCACCTTATTGTCGCCAAATTCCAGCCCGACGCCCAGCAGAGCGTTGGTCACGGCCCGATTGGTCGTGGTCACGCGCTGGAAATCTGAGTTGGCGACGGAAAGATCATCCTGGCTGGAAAATTGCTGGATCGCGTCTCGCGTCTGCCACTTGTTGCTGAACCCTGCGGTCGCGATGAGGCCGAGCGTCGTGTCGCCGCCCATGTCGAAGCTGGTGCCAGCCGTGAGATTGCCGGAGAAATTCGGCGGAACGGTGCCATCGCGCTGCACGATGGAAAGGCGCGGCGTGATCAATGAGCTTGTGAGCGCGCGTTGCTGCGCATCCGTGATCTGGCTGGTCGTTTTGCCGGTGGCATAATAGGCCGCAAGACCCGCAGGCGCATTGCGCGAGCCATTGTCGAAGCCGGTCCAGTCATGTTTCCAGCCATAATAGGTATAGCCGTTGATGCCGGTCGTCTCGGAGTGGAAGCCACCACCCGCGCTGACCGTGAAGAAGCTTTCCTGCGGAATGGCGCTGGTGGTGAGGTTGATCACACCGCCGCCAAATTCACCGGGGAAGTTCACCGAATAGCTTTTCTGCACCAGCGATGAGGCGACGATGTTGGTCGGGAACAGATCGAGCGGGATCGAGCGCTTGAGCGGCTCGGGGCTCGGCAAAGGCGAGCCGTTGAGCAGCGCCAGCGAGTAGCGATCGCCAAGGCCGCGCACATACACAAAGCCGCCGCCGACGACACTAAGGCCGGTCACGCGGCCAAGGGCGCCGGCAATATTGCCTTCACCGGTGCGCGCAATGTCGGCGGTCGAGAGCACGGAAACGACGGCTGGCGCCGAGCGTTGGAAATTCGAATTGCGACGGCCTGTCACCAGAATATCGCCGCCAGGCACGGAAATTTCCGGCGCGGCGCTTTCTTCTTCAGGCGCGCCGCTTGCGGCAGTCGCACTGTCAACCGCGGCAGGAGCTGCAGCGCCATCTTGTGGGGCCGATCCGGCCTCCTGTGCGATCGCGGCAGGGGCAACGAACGCCGTGGATAGAAGCAGCATCACTCCGAATTTGAGCGGCGTCGCCATGAAATATCCCCTTGAACTGGTCTGTGTGATGACGGGGCGCGGCAACAGTGCCGCACCCCGCTCAAAGCTATGCTTGGCGGTTGCCGATCAGGTGATCGGAAGCGACGTGCAGTTACGGTTGGCGTTCGACGTGTCGTCGAAGGGCGCGTAAGCCGAGTTGCAGGTCCAGCCCTTGTACCAGCCGTCGTTCGCGTCCTTCACGGCGCCAACATAGTTGGTGGCGTCGAAGAAGGATGGGAAGTCAGCGAATACGGAGGCGAGGCCAGGGATCGTCTTCGGGTTCGTGGCCACGACGGCAGTCTCGTTCGTGCCGCTGATGAAGAGATTGGTCAGCGATGGCGTGTAAGCATCGTTATTGTTGTTCGAACCGCTACCGAAAGCAGTCTGAACCTGGGCCGTCGTCAGCGTGCCCGAGCCGATATACTTCGTCGCGTTGCACTGCATGACGACCGAGAAGGCCTTCAATGTCGCAGGCGTCGTACCCGAACCGTTCATGCGGATGCACTCATTGTTCGGCGTCGCGATGATGCCGTTGACAAGCGTCACATCCGAGTTGCCGCGGAACAGGCCCGAGGCAAGATCGTTACCCTCATTGTTCGAGCTGGCTAGTGGCTGCAGCGCCGTAAAGTTGGCGATCGTGAGGTTCGAGCGCGGCGTATTGCTCTCGTTACCATTGCTGTCGATCTCGAACAGTGCATCGCCCTGACCGGGACGCTGGGCGAGGATGACATATTGGAACGCACCCTTCGCGCCGACGTCAAAGTCCAGACTGTCATCGTCAGCGCCGGTCGAGATGTAGTGCTTCATTTTCACGACGCCGCCAAAGAACTCGGCACCATCGTCAGAGCTGTTGTGCGCCTGAATATAGTCGAGCGTCGTCCCGCTGCCGATGCCCTCAGTCGTGAGCGCCTGCAGTTCGGCATTACCGCTTAGAATGAAGCCTGAGTAACGGATCTGGACATATTTCATCGAGCCAGCGTTGTAAGTATCTTCCGCTCCGCCATAACGCGCAGGATTGGTCGAACCTTCTGTATTCCGCTCGCAGTCCACGCCTACGGCACCAAACGCGCAATCAGTAACTGGCGCACGTCCCATCAGGATGACACCACCCCAATGGCCGATCGACGTATCTGTCTCCTCGCCGACAACATTCTGCTGACTGGTAAAGATGATCGGTGAAGTCGACGTTCCCTCTGCGACGAGTTTGTTACCGCGATTGACAGCCAGGAACGAAGCGCCCTTGCCGATGATGATTGCACCGGGCTGAATGGTCAGGGTGACGTTCGTATCGGCTGTGAGCAGACCCGAACCATTGACCCCTGGCACGCCCAGCAGCCCAACTTCATTGGCGCGGCAGCCAACAGTCGTGCTCTCACGCGGAGTGCCGCTTGAGGGAGCCGAGAAGCCACCGTCACAACCGACGTCGACACGACCATTGTTAATGGCAGGATCAAGATAATAGACCAAACCAGCGACTTTAGGCAGCGTCGTGTTGCGCGCGATGACCGCAGGCAGCGAACAAACGCGCCATGTGCCGGTAGGGCCAGTCATCGTGCCAGAGTTTACGAGCGGAGCCTGATTGGTGATGACCGGGCACGATGCCGCGGCGCTCACCAAATTCGTTGGTGTTGGCGTAGGCGTTGGCGTTGGCGCTACCGTCCCGCCACCACCAATGTTTACACCGCCAGCGCCCGGCGAAGCGATTTCGCTCGCGCCGCAGCCAGCCAGAAGCGGCAGAACGATGCCCGCCAGCAAGATATTCATGGTCCGTGTGGTAGGTTTCATCGTCTTCTCCGCTGCCGGTTTGATCCGAATGGTCGAATGCTGTTCGGCCGGCAGGGGGAAACGACTCTTGATCGCGAGCATAAACGTGCCCCCCTTTCGGCCACGGGGGGCAGCTAGGGGAAGAGTGTGACAGCGAAATGCGATTCTCGTGTCAGAGCGATGACAAGTTTATGTCAGATTTGTTGCAATGTCCGGGTCGACGCCGGGATCGGCGGGGATGCCTGCGAGATCTCGTCATCGGACCTCATGGCTGAATTGTCGCACGACATAAGCCAGATAAAGGAAAAGGTAGGAAAGCCCGTCGAAACGGCGCTTCCCTACCTCCAAACCAACAAATTAAACGATCCCGGCGCTATCGAGCCCGAATCTGCTCAGCAAGCTCAGCGGTACTCAAGGCTCGCGAGCATTGCATTGGCGATCATGTGGCTTGAGCGACTCGACCCATTGGCGAGGTCCAGCTCTTCTGCTGGCAAGGTCTGCACGCGAAGCAAAGCCGCTTTGGCTTCCGCTGCACGCTGTGTGCGCGCATAAACCGTGGCGATGTTGATGAGGCGCGCCGGATCGGCTGCGTCGGCCTGGCTCACGGGGCGAAGTGTGCGCTCGGCTTCATTCAGGTTTCCGGCAGCGATCGCAGTCGCGCCGTAGCTACCCGTAGCGCCACCGGTCTGCGCATAAGCGGCGGTTGCACCCAGCGCTGCCAGAGCAGCGGTTCCCCCGATGATCAGTGTCTTGAACATGGTCATTCCTCTCCAAAAGAAATCGCTTCCTTGAGAGGAGTATTTCACTTTTATGACTCTTCGGCAATCGGCATAAAAAAATAATTTTACGCATTAATACACTGATTTAATATTATATTTTTGGGAAATGATGAGCCTGCACAGCTTTTGTCATAAAAGTGTAAAATAAATCAGCCGTCGATTCGAATCGACAGCGCACGCGAGTCTGCTGCTCACGCTATGCTCAGTATGCTGATGGAAGGTGGGGAGCTTCTGTTGCCCGGTGCCCCCCGTACCGCTGGAATCCATTCTGTTGCCCGGCTGGCCCAGCCGCGTTCTTTTAGGGTAATGTCAGGCCGTGAGGCCCTCAATTACGCTGCGAGAGCAAGTGCTTCGTTATCGTTGGCACTTATGGGTTGTGAGCCTTGAACGGGTTACTCAGCCCGGGCAAAAACAACGCTTTTGAACACACGTCGATCCTAGTTCGGCCCCTTCAGGACTGGCACTCCCTGAAAGGAAGCGCCCGTTCTGGTGGAGCCGCCGGGTACCGCCCCCGGGTCCGCTGTGCCT
>CBIHKY010000180.1:0-4437 GCA_966205705.1 uncultured Alphaproteobacteria bacterium | reverse complement strand
CCCTTCCAACACGGCAGCAAAGGCGATTAGCCGATTATAAGAGGTAACCAAGCCCCCAAAGGAAGTCGTCGGAGTTGATAAGAAGCACTTCCTTATACTCGAGCGCCAGCCCCGTCTCCGTCCGGACAAGATGATAGAGCACGTCGGCCGCCAGCATCCGCGTGCGCTCGAACTTATACTCGACGATGTGCTGGGCGGCGCGAATGACCAGACGCTCCGACGTGTCGCCCACACGCACGAACCGAGACACGGTGCGTGCAGTGCGCGCGGCAGGCGCAGACGACATTGCGAAACCGCTGCGCAGGCGCTTTACGCGCGCTTCACGCATCTCCGCATTGTCATAGGCAACGTTGAGAGCGCTGGCATAGTCTTTGACGTCACGCTCAATCGGGATCACATATTTGCCGTTTTCCGTCCAGAGTGCCAGCCACGGCTTATAATCGTGACGATCAAGCAGATCGGCCTCGTTCCAAATAAACTCCACCGCTTCCTGAAGCGTGATGCCGCTTGTGGCTTCGTCGACGGGTGCTTGTGCCAGGTCTGTCATGCTCATGCCGTCATCATCCTCTTCCACATCTGATAGGCGGCACGCATGCCGGTCTCAGCGCTGACATCGCCCACGTTGCTGCCCGCGACATGACCGATCAAGGGATCGACACCGCGATTGACCATGATCCAGAGATCATCGCCGGACCGGGCACCGCGCTGTACGCGCTCCCAGCCTTCCGCATCATCGGGTGTGCCAAAGCCCATCGGGCCCTGGAAATGCTCATGCAGCCGCAAGCGCACACGGTTGCCCGCCTCTGGGCCGCCGTCCATGCCAATCGCGAGATGCCGGATCTCGGTCTCATCCACAGCCACGGGCCGCAAGACCCGGAAGAAAGCCATCGAGCAGGCCACATTGGGGAAGAGGTTGAGATTGAAGCCAGTGCCACCGACAGCCCGGACGACGCGACGGACCTCGTCTTCCGGGCGACCCTCGGCCCGCAATTCCTCTGCCAGCGCATTGAAGCGCTCCGGGATCGGCGCATCAAGATTATCCTCAAGATCGACCAGATCCGGGATCATCACCATGACGCTATGGCCATTGCCAAGATCCTCGACCCAGCCGCCTTGCCCCAGAACGTCGAACACATTCTCCGTCTCTGCATCGAGCGAGTCGAGGAAGGTCTTGTGGACGATTGGGAAGTGGTAAGCGTCAGTGGTGTTCTCGAGCTGGATCTTCCAGTTGCCTTTGAAGCGGAACATATGCTCGCCGAGCACCGCCACATCATAGCCAGCGCCCTGCTTCATAAAGAGGTCCATCCATTTCTTGGCAGGTCCAAGAAAGTCGACGAGGGGCTCAATATCATTGTTGAAAGTCGCGAAGATCATGCCCTGATACTGCTCCGTGCGAAGCGAGATCAGCGGAAAGTCATCCTTGTCAAAGCTGTCGTCATAGACAGTTTGATGCGGGACAGCGCGCAGCTTCCCATCGAGATTATAGCTCCAGCCATGATAGGGGCAGACGAAGACGCTCCCCTTGCCTTTGCGCTTCTCGCAAATCGTGGCCGCGCGATGCCGGCAGCGATTGAGCAGGACGTGGACCTGTCCTTCCTTGTCGCGCGATACGATGACCGGCTGGCGGCCAACATGGGAGGTCTTGTAGCTGTTCGGCTTGGGAACCTCGCTTATGTGCCCGACCCAGACCCAGGTTTCCTTGAAAATCCGGTCCATCTCGTCATCAAAGATGGCCGCATCGCGATAGAGCGCCGTATGTACGCGATCGTCGCGCACCAGCGCGGCGTAGTCGCGATCTTCTATGGTCGCCGTCATCGTCATTCTCCTCTTTCGGCGGGCACCGGTACCGGCGCGGGATCATCCCAGCGACTGACCGGTCGACTGAACAAATTCTCGGTTTCAAAACGGCTGATTCGCCAACGGCCCTCTTCGACCATGAACTCAACGTCCAGACGCGCGGATCGCAGGTCGGACCTGCCATCGGCATAGGTGGAGGTCTGGAGCATCATCCAGTTGCCTGCGCCATGATCGCCCGAGACCGATATGGTTTCAGAGCTCAGAAAGTGCGCATTCATAGCGAAATGCGGGACAGGGCCGCGATAGGCGTCGAGCATCGCAACAATGGCCTGGCGCCCTACATGCCCCCCAAAAGTCGCCCCGTACCGAGCGCCTTTTCCTGCCCAGACGGCATTTTTGGCAAAAAGCGCACCCAACTCATCCATCGGCGTGGTTGCGCCTAGATTGTCACACAATTCCATATAGCGCATCATCACGCGCCGAATTTCCCGCTCAGCCTCCAGCCGCTCGAGGCGCTCGAGAATTGGCGCAAAGCTGTCCTGCACTCCGCTCATCGGATTGCCTGTTCAAGAGCGGCGCCAACGGCACAAACCTGCGCGTCCTTCCCGCGAAGACCGACCACCTGCAATCCTGCGGGCAGACCTGCCGCTGTCTCCAGCGGCAGCGAAAGCACGGGATGGCCAGAGAGATTGAATGGTCGCACGAGGTTTGTCATCCGAAGTGTTTTGGGGGCGTCCCCAGCCTCCGTGATCAGAGGCGGCACAGATGGCATGGCTGGCAAAACCAGCGCATCAAACTTGCCAAGCAGCGCATCAACCTCGTCCGTAAAGCGCTGACGCACCAGCTCAGCCTCTGCGACATCATCGGCAGTCACCTTGCCAGCCGCCTGCAGTCGGGCGTCGACGTCGGGGCCAAGCAATCCGGTTCCGCATAGATGGCCGAATAATGGCGCCATTTCTGCCGCCATGATCGTGACGCCAGCCTTAAACGCGTCGACAAATGAGGGCAGTTGGACTGGCACGACGGCGTAACCGGTTCGACCGAGCGCTTCTACC
Organism: uncultured Alphaproteobacteria bacterium; assembly: GCA_966205705.1. Lineage (GTDB taxonomy): Bacteria > Pseudomonadota > Alphaproteobacteria > Sphingomonadales > Sphingomonadaceae > Sphingobium. The sequence continues at coordinate 1,585 of CBIHKY010000180.1, read as the reverse complement.
ATTGCGGCATTTATGTCTTCGTCAGCCTCGACGGCCACGACGCCGAGCACGGGCGACTCGTGTGGCGCTTGGGCCTCGAAACTTGTGTCCATCGCCGCCATCGCCTGCTCAATCACGGCAACGCTGGGCGCAAACGGACCGACGCAATCCAGAGTCGATGATGCCGGGTGCGCACCTTCCCGCGAAACGCGATCAAAGCTGGGCTTGAACCCCACCACAGCGCAGCATGTCGCCGGCACGCGGATCGATCCGCCCGTGTCGGTCCCGATGGCAAAATCGACGAGGCCTGCTGCCACCGCAGCGGCCGAGCCGCTGGACGAACCACCTGGCACCCGGTCTGGCTCGGCTGGATTGGTCGGCGTTCCCAACCATGCATTGATCCCGGTGACGCCATATGCAAGCTCATGCATGTTAGTCTTGCCGACGATTTTGCAGCCGGCATTGAGCAAGGCTTCCACGACTGCGGCATTGCGCTCAGCGAGAGGCGCATCGGCAAAAGCCCGGCTGCCGCAGGTCGTCCGATAGCCTGCGATGTCGAGACAATCCTTGATGGCCACGCGCGGACCAGCACCGCCCATGTCCAATTGCTCTACCCAAATTGCATTGGCCTTAGTCAAGCTTGACTCCATCATTTCACCGAAGTTTCAAGATAGATTATTCACTTGAATAGTCAACTAAATTGGACATAGTTTGTTTGCTTAACCAACTCATTCAAACTTTGTCATTTCAGGGCTCGCACTATACTCGAGCCACCCTCTGGATACGGTCTCGAAAGTGACCGTGTCAGGCAAGCAAAAACCTCCACTGACGAATACAGGAAGGCCGCATGAGCTCCACTTCGATCAAAGCCGCCTCGACGGCACTTATGGTTGCACGCCACGATAATCAAGGTCTCCCCACCTATCCCGGAGCCCTGCCAGAGACGCTGGACGAAGCTTATGCAATCCAGTCCGACGCAAGCGATCGCTGGGGGGAGCCTGTCGTCGGCTGGAAGGTCGGACGGATTTCGGGAGACCTTGCGACTCAATACGAGGCAGATCGTTTCATCGGCCCAATCTACGCCTCGACCGTTACTACATACCAACCGGGCACAGTTGCGCCCTTCCCTGCTATCGACGGCGGGACGGCCGCCCTTGAGGCAGAGGTCATCGCGATACTCGGCCAGTTAGTGCCGCCAACCCGCAGCAATTGGGCGCCCGAGGAGGTTACTCCCCTCCTGTCAGAACTTCATATCGGGATTGAAGTGGCGGGTTGCCCGGTGAAAAATATCGGTGAACTGGGCCCGCTCGCCTCGATTGCCGCCTTTGGAAATAATCTAGGCCTTATCGTCGGCCCGGCCATCAACAATTGGCAGAGTGTCGATATAAATGGCATCGGGTGCACATCGACAATCGATGGAAAGGGGATTGGCTCCGCGGTCGCAAGTGCTCTACCGGGCGGTCCACTCACAGCGATCGCCTTCATGCTCAATCAGGCAGCGAAGCTTGGAATTACCCTTCCGGCAGGCACCATGATCTCGACCGGAGCAATCACCGGCGTGCATCCGGTTCGCATCGGCCAAACCTGCGTCGCCGACTTTGGCGAC
>CBIHKY010000179.1:0-4573 GCA_966205705.1 uncultured Alphaproteobacteria bacterium | reverse complement strand
GGTCGTGGGCGCCTATTATTTCTGGCAGACGGTGCGCGGTTACGGCGCATCGGCTTATGGATCAGCAGCGCCTAACTGGAACTTGCCTGCTGTCGACCCGCTGATCTCCAATGCAGCGTTGAACGGGTTTGAGGCCAACAGCTATTCAGAGCCGGTGACTAACAGCTATGCGCTGTTTGGGCAGGCAAGCTGGAACATCACAGATGCGTTGAGTTTGACTGGCGGCCTTCGCTACACCCATGAGGACAAGAGCGGCGTCTATAGCCAATATTGGGTCGCGGGCACCGATCTGTCCATGCTCCCGGCCGCGACAGCCGCTGCAGCCACGGCGATCCGCAATCAGTTCAACCCGCGTATCAGCTACAGCGTCGGTATCAAGGACGACAGCGTCTCCGGCCTCGCCACGTTGAGCTGGAAGGTCGCACCGGACGTTCTGATCTACGGCTCTTATTCGCGTGGCAACAAGTCGGGCGGGCTCAACCTCACTAACATCCCGACGGGTGCCATTGCGCAGGTCAAACCTGAGACAGTCGACAATTTCGAACTCGGCCTCAAGAGCCAGTTCCTGGACAAGGCGTTGACTTTCAATCTGGCGGGCTATTGGACGCAGGTCAGCGACTATCAGACCGCGATCACCGAAATCAGCCCCGTCGGCATTGGCATCCAATATATCTCCAACATCCCCAAGGTGCGTTCCCGTGGGATCGAGGGGGACATCGCCTACAGTCCCAGCAAATGGGTGAGCCTCACCGCCTCTGCCTCCTATGTCGAGGCGACCTACCGCAGCTACATCAACGCCCCCCAGGCAACTGAAAACAACGCCGCGCTCGCGCCGACTCAGAACCTGACCGGCACGCAATTGCCCGGCGTGCCCAAGTTCACTTACTCGCTGGGTGCCGATCTGGCGCAGCCGGTGAACGATGGGGCGATCGAGGCCTATGGCCACGCCGATTTCTCGCACCGGTCGACGTTCAACACCTCGTCCAGCAATAGCCATTATGCGCAGGTGCCGGGCTATGGCCTGCTCAACGCGCGCATCGGCGTACGGAGCGAGGACGGCCGCTGGGATGTGTCTGCCTGGGCGCGCAACCTGACCAGCACCGACTATTTCCAGGCGCTCAGCGCGAGCCCCATCGGCACCGTCACTGGCACGATCGGGGACCCGCGCACCTTTGGCGTCACCCTCAAGACCAGATTGTGAGGCAGCAGATGGCGACGATCTATCCTTCGCAGCGGCAGGGGCGAGCAAAGTGCCCTCCCACTGCTTCCCAACACCCAAAAGAGGGTCGGCTGAGCGGCTGGCGGCTGGCGGCCTTCTCCTCGCTCGCGGTGCCCATCGCTGCGGCGCAAATGCCGCTCGCGGTCCATTTGCCCGCCATTTATGCACAGCATTTCGGACTGTCGCTCGCGGTGATCGGCGCCATCTTCCTTGGGGAGCGCCTTTGGGGCGCGTTAGCCGATCCGCTGATCGGCGCGCTTAGCGACCGGACCAGCAGCCGCTTCGGTCGCCGCCGTCCCTGGATCTTGGCGGGGTCGCTCCTTTTCGGACTGTCGTCCGTCGCGCTCTTCTTCCCCAGCGCGTCACTGGTCACGCCCGCTTATCTGGGACTGGCGCTATTTGCGCTCTATCTCGGCTGGTCGATGATGCAGATTCCGTATCTCGCATGGTCGGGCGAGATTTCCGGCCATTATCATGAGCGTACGCGCGTCGCGACATTCCAGACCGTCGCGACTGCCGTCGCGTTGCTGATCGTACTCATCCTCCCCACGATCATAGATCAGTTCGATCCGGGCGACGGTGCGCTGAAGCTGGCGACAATGGGCGCAGTTGTATTGCTGACCCTTGGCATCACCTTGCCGCTGACCCTGCGCGCCTTCCCCGAAGCCATCACCGCCCGGAGAGAGGCACGCGCTCCGCTCCGTCGTACGCTGGCTGTCGTCTTCGGCGATCCACTGCTGCGCCGCATCCTGCTCTCCGACCTGGCGGTGACGGTGGGGCAGAGCACCCGTGCAGGCCTGATCGTCTTCTTCGCCACCTTTTACATGGGCCTGCCCCAATGGGCGAGCGGCCTCTATCTCTTCCAGTTCATCTTCGGCATCGTCGCCGGGCCGATCTGGGCGCAGATCGGCTATCGCATCGGCAAGCATCGTGCAGCGGTGGCCGGCGAGATCGCGCAGGTCGTCATCAACCTCGGACTGCTGTTCGTGGTCCCCGGCCAGCTGGGCCTACTGCTGGCGCTGACCGTGGCGCAAGGTCTCGCGCAGGGATCGGGCAACCTCATGCTCCGCTCAATGGTCGCCGATGTTGCCGACGAAAACCGCCTGCGCACTGGCGAGGATCGCACCGCTCTCTTCTTCTCGGCATTCAGTGTGTCGGCCAAGGCCGGCGCGGCGATAGCGGTGGGCATCGCATTGCCGCTGGTCGGCTGGCTCGGTTTCAATCCGCAGGCTGCCACCAACACATCTGAAGCATTGGATGGGCTGCTGTACGTCTTCGCGCTCGGCCCCGCTATCGCCCATCTGCTTTCCGCCTGGCTGATCCACGGGTTTCCGTTGGACGAAGCCCAGCACACCCAAATTCGCCGAGCCCTGGACGAACGCGACGCAGCATCCGCCGCGCTTCGCCCTGTGGCCGCCGAATAACCCCTCCCAAACCACCCACACAAGGAGACAGGACATGACTGACCAGATTCATAAGTTCATCAACGCAACGGATGCTGACGGCGCGCTCGATATCGTTCCGGTCGCGGGGCGCATCGGAGCGGAGGTCCGAGGCGTAGCGCTCTCGGGCGATCTCGATCCCGTTACACTGGCGGCGGTGCGCAATGCTCTACTCCGGCACAAAGTAATCTTCTTCCGGGATCAGGATGCGCTCACCGACCAGCGGCACGAGGATTTCGCGGCGCTGCTCGGTGCCCCGGTGGCGCATCCGACCGTGCCAGTAGCAGAGGGATCGCGTTACCTGCTCGAGCTGGATTCGAAGGAGGGCTATGCTGCATCCAGCTGGCATACTGACGTCACATTCGTCGATGCATATCCGCAGGCCTCCATTCTGCGCGCGATCACCATCCCGCAGGCCGGCGGCGACACGCTTTGGGCCAATGGTGTGACGGCCTATGAGGAATTGTCCGACCCATTAAAGGCGTTGGTCGACAATCTCTGGGCCGTGCATTCGAACAAATATGATTATGCCTCCGTGCTTGGCTCCAAGGCTGATGAGCGGTCGAAGGAATATGAAAAGATCTTTGCATCGACCGTCTATGAAACCGAACACCCCGTCGTCCGCGTTCACCCCGAAACCGGTGAGCGTAGCCTGCTTGTTGGCCATTTCGTCAAGCAATTCGTTGGCCTGAACCCGGCAGACTCCCAGCGACTGTTCAGCATCCTGCAGGATCACATCACGAAGCCGGAAAATACCGTACGCTGGCGGTGGCGGGTCGGTGATGTCGCCATCTGGGATAATCGCGCGACGCAGCATCGCGCCATAGCCGACTTCGGCTTTCAGCGCCGTACACTGCGTCGCGCCACGGTGGCAGGCGACGTGCCGGTCTCGATCGATGGCCGCCGCAGCCGAACCGTGAAGAAGGAAGTTCCGGTCGATTTGGTCGCTGCGGAATGATGAATGCAATGCCGGGCGCAATTATATGCGCCCGGCATTGCATTATATGCACACCCGAAGGAGAAATGGGCAGCTCTGTAGAGGCCGGCAAGCGGAGGAATGGTGGAGGAGACCCCAAAAGCGATGTAGCTTGAACGCTTGCTGATAGTAAAAATTGCGACTTTTGATCGGCTGCCTCTCACTGCGCCCAACGCGATGGGAAGGCTCCGGCTCATACCGCTTGCTTCTGCGACTGAGGTGTAAGCCACGCATCGAACCGCGTGGGCGCGATTTGCGCGTCTTCGCCAGTGATCAGCGTGCAGTCGTCGGCGGGCGCGCCGAAATAATCGCGTTCATCCGTGATGATAATCCGGCGCAGATCGTCGCGCGCGTCGAGCCAACTGACGGTGAATTCGGCCAGCGGTGCTCGCTCTCGCCCTCCCACTTCGATGACGCCATCGACCGGGGCAGCCACGGCGATCTCGGCGAGCAGCGCCGAGACATCGACGGCCGCGACCGGCTGAAGCGCGATGCCCGACAGTTGGACGGCGCCGTCCCGCGTATAGCCGTCCGCGATAGTCGACAGGAATTCGAAGAACTGGGTGGCGCGCACGATGGTGTAGGGCACGCCGTCTGCGGCGATCAGCTGCTCTTGGGCCCGCTTTGCGCGACAATAGCCCAACGCCTGGAGTCGATCCGTGCCCACCACTGAGAGCGCAACGAAATGGCGCACGCCCGTGTCGCGCGCCGCTTGCAGCAGGTTCGCGGTGATAACGCGGAATGGCAGTTTCCAAGTCCAGTCGCTCGCTAAAGCACGCAGCTTGATGAACGAAGGCAGCTTCTAGGGCGCCCTTTCGAGCGATCAAACGTCTGAAATGTCGGCGAAAGCGGATGATCGGCGCGAGATGCCCGACGCTCATCCCCATGCATGTTGCTTTGACCGGTCCCTCATTGCGTCTATAAACAATCGCACAG
>CBIHKY010000178.1:0-4599 GCA_966205705.1 uncultured Alphaproteobacteria bacterium | reverse complement strand
GATCAGCGCTGCCGGACTTGAAGTCGATCTGATTGATGCAGGGAGGCTGCCTGCCGAGACGGTGCATCGCATGGGCCTAGCCGACACGCTCTTCCGCGCGCGCCGGCCATAATGATGGGCGCGCATCGTTGATCGCCGGGCTGGCCGCACTGGCCGGGACGCTGGAGCGCCGATCCGGCCTGCTTGCCATCGCAAAACTCGCCAATGTGGCGTTGGCGATGCTCTGGGGTTTTGTCGTCACCTTCGTTTTCGTGCGCTTGCTGCCGATGGACGAATTTCGAGCATTTCTGTTACTTGTTGCGTTCGCGAATTTCACCGTCTCCGAAGAACTGGGTATCTCGGCAATCGCCTATAGCCGGTTGCGGCGGGATCGGGTGTCGGGCGAGGGCAGTTTTCGCGCGGAGGAGATTGTCGCTCTGCTCTGGTTGCTAGGGGGCATCATTTTGCTGGGCGCTTTGCTCATATTGGCGGCCATCGGCTCTGGCCTGCTCAAAACCGATTATCCGGGGCTTTTCATTGCCTTTTACGGCGTTGCTGCGATCAATCTTCTAACATTGCTCGCGCGCCGCACACTTGCAGCACTGGATCATAACCTCTGGTGGGAAGCGCTTGATTTCATTCGCCGCGTGTCCGGCATCGGGCTGCTGCTGGCCGCCCTGATAGGGTTGCCACTGATGGCCTCCGTGTTGCTCCAGCTTGGTCTCGCATTGGCGATCCTGTGGGCAGGTCTTGCGACGGTGCAGTCCAGCCTCGGTATGGCGACTGCACATTGGTGGGGCGCAAAGGCAGGCGCGGCGCATATCCGCGCGCATTATCTGGCGGATTTCGGTCGGACGGGGGTGCTGACGCTTTGCGATGTGGCTGCCTATAATGCGCCCTACTTCACCATCGCGGCGGCAACTCCGGACCCCAGGCCACTGCTTTTGTTCGATTTTGCGTTCAAGTTTTCCCGCGCCTTGTCCGCGATCATTCGCGCATTGGCCGAGACGGTGCTGCCCGGCCTAACGCGTGCGGCATATGGCGGCGATGGCCTCGCCGTGCGCAAAGCGATCCGCCGCTGCATGGTCTGGGCATTGGGGGCGACCAGCACCGCCGCCGCCGCTGTGCTGCTGCTCGGCGGATGGGTGGCCAATATCATTTTCGATGGCAATCTCATCCTGCAAAGCACTGAAATCAATATGATCGCAGGGCTGCTGTTTGGGCTGTGCCTCATCTGCGTCTCTGTCTATCTGCAATGGGGGCTGGGGCGATTTGCTGCGCTGGTGCGGCCGTCCATGCTTTTGCTCGCTGGTAGCCTGCTGAGCGTGCCACTGGCCGTGTTTGCGGCGCAGACCCTCGGTTGGAGCCTGTCGCTAGCCTTCATAACCATTTATGCGGGCGTGCATCTTGTGCTCGGCTTGCTACATGGGCGCTTGCTGGCGAATCTGGTGCGCGGGAGGGGCGAATGAAGATTGCGATTGTCGACCCCTCGCTGTTCACCGCGCGCTATGATGACGGCCTGTGCGAGGCGATTGCGGCGCGGGGCCATGCGGTCTCGCTTCTTGGTCGCCCGATGCGGGAGACGGATGCGATCGTTCCCAAGCGCTATCGCTACGAGCCGCGCTTCTTTCGGCTCGGCGAGCGTTTGCGGCCCATGCTCGGCGAGCAGCGGGCAGGGCAAGCGGTCAAAGCGCTGGATTATGCGCTGGATGCCCGTTTTGGATCGTTGAGCGCGCTGGATGGCGATGTGACGCATTTCCAATGGCTGCCCTTCGCGACTGCGGACGCCTGGCTGCTCCAGCGCCTCGCGTCTCGCACGGCGCTGGTTCATACCGTTCACAACGCCCAGCCTTTTCATGGCGATGGCCATTCGGGCGTGCAGGGGCGTGGCTATGGCGCGCTGCTGCGGCGCTTCGATGCGCTGATCGTGCATGGCGAGAAAACGCGCGATGCGCTGCTGGCGCAGGGGATCGACCCGTCCCTCATCCATATCGTTCAGCACCCGCCGATGCGGCTGAGGGAGGGGACGGCGGATGATCTTGCCGCCGTGCCGCGCAGTGGGGTGCCGCGCATCCTCTTTTTCGGGACGATCAGGCCCTATAAGGGGCTGGATCTACTGGTGCAGGCCTGCCTCACCTTATGGCGTGATGGGCTGGACTTCGAGCTGGCGATTGCGGGCAAGCCTTTCATGCCGGTCGAGGCGTTCCTCACGGCCATTCGCGATGGCGGCTTTGGCGACAAGCTGATCGTGGACCTGAATTTCCTCACCGAGCATCGGCTCGATGCACATCTGCGCGCGGCGGATATCTTCGCATTCCCCTATCGCGCGATCGATTCGAGCGGTGCCTTCCTCTCCGCGCTGCGTTATGGCGCGGCGATGGTGACGAGTGATGCCGGAATGTTCGGCGAGCTTCCGGACGATGTAGCCTCGCGTTTTCCAGCCGGTCGGGCTGAGGCGCTGACTGTCGCGCTGCGCCAGCTGGTGCTGGATGGCCGACGCAGGAAAGAGGCTGGCGCTGCCGCTTTGGCTTATGGCGCCGGGCTGCATGGATGGGATGACGCAGCGATGCAGACGGAACAGGTTTATGAGGCGGCGCGCGCGCGGTTTGCGGCGCGGATCGGCGCAGTAGGAGCCGCCGCATGAGCAAGGTTGCGCGCTATCGTCGTGAAGTGCGGGATCGCTGGCTGGCGGTGCGCCTTGGCCTGCAGGGGCGACAGCACCAATATGGCGAAATCCTCTCGCTGCGGCGGTTCATTGCGCATTTCGGCATTGATTGCGTGATCGATGTGGGCGCCAATGCCGGGCAATATGCCATGATGCTCCGCAAGGATGTCGGCTTTGCGGGCGATATCATCTCGTTCGAGCCGAACCCCGATGTGTTTGCAGTGCTGGAGCAGGCGGCGCGGAAGGATGCGCGCTGGCATGTATATAACATCGCCCTCTCCGACCGGGATGGCGAGGCGAGCTTCAACATCATGGCGGCGGACCAGTTCAGCTCGCTCAATGTGCCGGGCGAGGGGCTGGAGCCGATCTTTGCCGAGCGCAACAAGGTGACGCGCACCGTGCATGTGCCCTGTGCACGACTGGAAGCGATGTTGCCACAGATCGAGGCGACGGTGCAGGCGCGCGCGATGCTGCTCAAGATGGATACGCAGGGGCATGATGCACTGGTGCTGCGCGGGGCGGGGGATGCGCTTGCCCGCATGGTCGGCGTGCAGACCGAGCTTGCCGTGCGGCCGCTCTATGCCAGCGCGACGGATTATCGCGACATGATCGCGCTGCTGGCGGACATGGGTCTGGTGCCGAACGCCATCTTCGCCAACAATAAGGGGCATTTTCCGTTGCTGGTGGAGATGGACGGTCTGTTCGTGCGGGCGAATCTTGCGCGGGATGGCAATGTCCCCATCGTCTGACCAGCCGCGCGGGCGCCCTATCGCGCTCGCCGTCGCGCTGGTGCTTGGCGGCCTGCTGTGCCTGGCGCTCTCCTATGGGGGCTGGTGGTGGCACATCAGGGATGTGCGCACGCGGGGCGTGGCCGAATATTTCTTCGCGCGGCAGGATATGTGGGTGCTGGATGCGCAGGCGCTGACGCTTGCGCTCACCGGCATTGCGATGGCGGCGTGGATGCGTAAGTCGACCGCTTCATCGCCGCGCGCGCTGAGCGAGTGGCCGATCCTGCTCGGCATTCTGCTCGCGGTGCTGGCGGGCTGGCTTGGCCGGTCGCTGATCTTCCACGATTATAGCCCTTCGCGCGATGAGCTGATGGTGGAAATGGCGGCGGCTTATCTGGCCGATGGTCATATCGGTTGGGCGATCCCGGCGCAGTGGATGGATTTCCACCGCGCGATCCAGCCTGAATTCTACAGCCCTTATGGCGCGAACACGCACTGGACGTCGATCTACCTGCCGGTCCACGCTGCGATCCGGGCCGCGTTTATCTGGCTGGGCGATGGCGATCTGGCGGCGCCGGTGACGCTTGGCGTGGGCCTGCTGGCGCTCTGGACTGTCGCGCGCCGCATGATGCCCGATCGGCGCGATGCCGTGATCGTCACGATGGTGATGGCGCTGACGTCCGCCCAGCTCATTGCCACGGCCATGACGCCTTATGCGATGACCAGCCATTTCGCGTTCAACATGATCTGGCTGGCGCTCGTGCTGCGTGGTGGCTTGCTGGGCCATGGCCTGGCGGGCCTTGTCGCGCTGATCGCTGCGGGGCTGCATCAATGGCATTTCCCTCTGCTCTTCATCGGCCCGTTCATCCTGTGGATGGCCGCCAATCGCCGCTGGGGCCCGGCGGCCTTCCACATTCTCGTCGCGATCGCCATGATGCTCGTTTGGGCGCGGCTGTGGCCGATGCTGTTGAGCGATATTGTGGGCGCTGCGCCGCCGAGCGACGCGCACCGCACCAATGGTGTGCTGGACAAGATTGAGAGCCTGTTCGGTCGCCTCGATGATTGGCAGCCGCTGCTCAACAATGGGCGGCTGATTGCCTGGAACAATCTGCTGCTGCTGCCATTGGCGGGCCTGTCGATCCTTGCCGTGCGCTGGCGCGGACTGCTGCGTGAGGTGCCGATCATCCTGCCGCTGCTGATGGGCGTGCTTGCCGAGATGGGGCTGGC
>CBIHKY010000177.1:0-4613 GCA_966205705.1 uncultured Alphaproteobacteria bacterium | reverse complement strand
ACCAAGCGCACTGCCTATTGCTGTTTCGAAAGCAAGCTCTCGCGCATCCTGCAGGAGCAGGGCCGCCCCCAGCTCGGCAAGCCTTGGGGTAGCGCGAAAAAGGAACAGTGCCAGGGATTCACGGTCGACGAATTCGCCCGGCTCGATCTGTCGGTGATGGATTTCACGGACGTCTATTCGGACTTCATGGATGCCGCGAAGCTGCCCGACGAGGTGCAGACAATGTCGGACATCCAAGCAAAAATTCAGTCCTACTACGATCTCCACGGCAAATGACGTGGTCCCGATGAAGCCCGCGCTGAGAGAGGCCGCCGTGCGGCTCAACATCAGGAGAAAGTTCATGACACTGTCGCTTCTCGAGCTTCCGGTCATCGTGTCAGCGTTCGTCCTACAGCCCTCCAGCAGCACGCCTCCCACGCCGGTGCCGACACCGTGCGCTGGCCAGCACCGCACGACGGTGGCGGACTGCTGCGTCCACGTCTCGGGGTGGGATCGGCCTGCAGACCAGATCCTCCTCACATCCCTCCGCGCCAGCTCCAGCGATGACGAAAGGAAAGCGAGCCATGTTGATCTTCGGTAAGACGTTCATCCTGACCGCCGCGCTGTCAGCCGCGATCTGGGGGCCGCAGGTCCTCGCGCAGGAAGCACCGCCGCCACAGGGCGATACAATTGAACAGGATCGCTCCGACGACTTCTATTGTCGCGAACGGCGGCTCGGCCAATGGTTCTATTGCGCGAAGCCCAAGCCAGCGGAGGAGACCGGGTCGACGGCGCAGGTCCGGGAGGAGAGCGCGGTCGATCGCATCGCGGCCATCGCCAAGCAACTGGATGAGCTGAAGGCGAAAGCGATCCTGGATCCGACCGAAACCAACGTGATCAACTATGTGCGCTTCCAGCGCGAGCAGCTCGATCGCGCGTCGACCTTCTCCGACACCTGGCAGCGCGCGCTCTGGCAGAACCCGGACCTCGACTACACGCTGCAGCGGCCCGTCTCGACCGTGGGCAAACGGCTCTGGCTGGACAACCGCCAGGCGGACCGGGATGCGGTCCTCACGAACCTCGGCCAGCGCTACGGTCTCTTCTATTTCTATGCTCAGAGCTGCGGTGCCTGCGAGGTTTTCGCGCCGATCCTGCGATCGGTCACCGACAGCCACCGCATGACGGTGATGGCCGTCTCGATGGATGGCGGGCCAAACCGCGAGTTCCCGAACTACGTCGTCGATTCCGGCCAGCGCGCACGGATGGGGATTCCAGGCAACGAGACGCCAGCGCTGGTCCTCTTCGACACCCAGACCAAGCGGACGATCCCGGTCGGTTACGGCGTGCTGAGCGCTGATGAGATCATGGATCGCATCTTCATGCTGACCAACACCAAGGTGGGGAGCGATTACTGATGGCGCGCGGGCAAAAGGGCGCGCTGCGCCGTAGGCTGGGCACCGGTCTCGCGCTGGTCGCCGCTTCGCATTTCGCATTGGTCGGCGTCGCGCGCGCCGATGTCGCCTCGCAGATGAACGGCTTTTTCAACGACGCTGGCGGCGCCGCGAATGTCACCGGGCCGACGGCGTTCCAAGGCCAGTCGGCCGGCTATTACTCGCTGGGCAATGTCTGGACGCGCTTTCCACAGAAGAGCGTTTCGCCTTTCAACCTTCAGCTGCCGAGCGCGCGAGCGGGATGCGGCGGCATCGACCTTTTCGCTGGCAGCTTCTCCTTCATCAATGCCTCGGAGATCGTGGCCATGCTGAAGGCGACCGCGAATAACGCTCTGGGTTTCGCGTTCAAGCTCGCGATCGATTCCGTTTCGCCGGAGATCGGCAAGGTGATGGACGAGTTCAGCCAGAAGGCACAGCTTCTCAACCAGATGAATATCTCGAGTTGCGAGACCGCGCAGGCGCTCGTAGGCGGGATCTGGCCACAGATGGAGACCACACGCTCCACGATTTGCGAGGCCGTCGGCAACAGCCAAGGTGTGTTTTCGGACTGGGCTGCGTCCCGGCAAGGTTGCAACAACGGGAACCGGCGCGACAGCACGATCGCGGGCAATACCGACGCCAATATGAAGGACCAGCTCGTCGGGGAGCCGCACAATTACACCTGGGAAGCCCTGAAGAAGTCGGCCAAATTCGGAGCATTCGACCAATCGTTCTCCGAATATATCATGACGCTGGTCGGGACCGTCGTGACGACGCCGTCGACCGATCCGAGCGTGGGCGGGAAAGTCGTCATGTTCGGACCGGCGGAGGAGGCGGTGGTAACGGCCTTGCTTGACGGCACAGCCGATGCGCCGGCCGTGAAGATGCTCAAGTGCAACGACACCGACTGCTACGATGTCGGTGAGCAGACCCTGACGGTGCCGGCATCGTCGGCGTTGCGGCCGCGGATCGCGGGAATGATCCGCTCGATGAGCAGCAAGATTCGCACGGACACCGCCCTCGATGCGTCGGAGAAGCAGCTCCTGAACCTCGCCACGGTTCCGCTCTACAAGATTCTCTCCGTTCAGGCTTATGCGCATTACGCCCTCACCGATGGCGAGATCGAGACCCTGTCCGAAATCGTTGCGGTCGACCTGCTGGCGGCGATGCTCGACAATATGCTCGATCGGGTCGAGCAGGCGCAGACGCATTATCAGACATTCGACCAGGCGACCGCGACTCAGTGGAAGCAGCAGATCGCGGCCACACGGCAGAAATTTGCGCAGCGCGATGTAAAGCTCTCTAACAAGCTGCAGGTGACGATGCAGATCATCGACCGCAGCATCATGCTCGAGTCCACACTTCAAAACTCAATGACGCCGGGCATGTCATCCGCGCTGAACTTCTCACGTGGCCTGAACGCACAGGGCCTGATGTAGGGCGGGGGAGCCGGGACGATGCTCGAAGTCTTCACGGTCGGGGGCGGGGAGTATCTCGTCAACACTTTCAACGCGGTCGCCGCTTGGTCGGGCGGCGGCGGGTACCGATCACTTCTGCGGGTCGTGATGGTGATGGGCCTCATCTACTCGCTGCTCGTGGTCGCCTTCACCATGAACTTTCGCGTGTGGATGAACTGGTTTCTCCAATCAACGGCCATCTACCTCTGCCTCATGGTGCCTACGATCGATGTGAAGGTCACCGATCGGATCAATCCATCGCTCGCGCCGGCTACAGTCGCCAACGTCCCGTTGGGGCTCGGTGTCCTGGCGAGCTTCACGACGCAGATCGGAGACTGGCTGACGCGAACGGCAGAGACTGTCTTCGTAATGCCAAGCGAGCTCAACTACTCGACGAACGGCATGGTCTACGGAGCGCGGCTTTTCGACGCGACCCGCAATTTCATCATTCGCGATGCCGAGTTTTCAACGAACCTTGAGGAGCACTTCAAGAAGTGCCTTTTCGGCGATGTGATGCTCTACCAAAAGTCGCTGACGCTCCTCGCGCAATCGAAAGACCTATGGGCCGACATCGGGCCCGGATCGGAGGCGCGCTCGCAGCAATGGCTGGAGCGTCAGGGGGACGGGACCGTCACCAGCGCGATCGTCACGTGCCGGCAGGCCTATGGGATGCTCGATGCACAGTGGGCACCGATGATCGAGGCGAACACTCCGATCTGGGGGAAACAACTCTATCCGAAGCTGAGCAACTCGCTGGCTGCCGACAAGCTCAAACATGATCTGCCGATCGCGAACGCCGCGTTCACCGGCTCGGGCAGCAGTTATAGCGATTCCATGCGGCAGAACACGGCGATCAATGCGTTCATGCAGGCGCGAAATAGCATGGCGGGAGGAACGGGCGCGGCGACGATCGATACCTTCGCACAGACCCGTGCCGACATCCAAGCCCGCAATACCTACAATTCGATCGCGCAGCAGGCGATGGCGTGGGTGCCGATCCTCAACATCGTGCTGACCGTCGTATTTTTTGCGATGTTCCCGGTGATCTTCCCGCTTTTTCTGATGCCACAAACGGGGCTGGCGTCGCTCAAGGGCTATGCGATGGGGTTCTTCTACCTGGCTGCCTGGGGGCCGCTTTACGTCATCCTCCATATGATCTGCATGACGCGGGCCGAGGCAGCCTCCGCTGGTGTCGCCGCCGGCGGGGTGACGCTCGGCACCTACGCCGGAATTGGCGCGGTGAATGGGGAGACGGCGACGATTGCCGGCTTCATGCTGATGAGCATCCCGTTCCTCGCCGCGGGCCTCGCGCGCGGTGCGATGTCGATCGCCGGCCAGGCGACCTCGATGCTCGCGCCGGCGCAGAATGCGGCCGAAGCCGCAGCCCTCGAGCAGACCACTGGCAACTACTCCTACGGCAATGTGAGCTGGGCGAACGCGACATCGAATATGCGCCAAAGCGACCAGTGGTCGACGGCGCCGAGCTTCATGGGCGGTGCCACCAGCGTCGGGTGGCGACAGGACAACGGCGCGGTCGTGTCGGGTTTCGGCAACGGCCAGGAGGTGTTCGATACGAGCGGCGCGATTTCGCGATTGGGCTTTACACCCACGATGAGCACGGGTTCGGTGGCAGAATGGCGCGAGATGGCGAACGAGGCGCACCGCCAGGCGCAGGCCTATGAGAATGCCGCAGCCGACATCCTGACGGCGACCCACGCGAACCGCAGTGCCTTCGGTACCTCCACCG
>CBIHKY010000176.1:0-4621 GCA_966205705.1 uncultured Alphaproteobacteria bacterium | reverse complement strand
AGCGGAAGGAAAGCACCAGCAGGATCACCATGACCATCAGGCCCCCATTGATCACCGGAATATAGATCTGCCCCTGCGCGCTGGCGCTGGTGTGCTTGATCTTGAGGCGCGGAATGAAGCCGAGCTGGATCGCCTGCTGGGTGAGCGAGAAGGCGCCAGTGATGACCGCCTGGCTGGCGATGATCGTGGCGAGGATCGCCAGCAATACCAGCGGCAGCCGCAACGCCTCGGGCGCGAGCAGGAAGAAGGGATTGCGGATCGCCTCCTGCACTTCATTGGCCGGGAGCGAGAGGATGAACGCGCCCTGCCCCATATAGTTGAGCATGAGGCCCGGCATCACGAAGAACAGCCATGAGACGCGAATGGGGTTGCGGCCAAAATGCCCCATATCGGCATAAAGCGCCTCAGCGCCCGTAACAGCGAGAACGACCGAGCCCAAAGCGAGGAAGGCGAGGGACTTGTCCGTGATGAAGAACTGGACCGCATACCAGGGATTGAGTGCCAGCAAGATTTCGGGCGCCGAAACGATGTGCATGATCCCCAGCGCTGCCAGCGTCACGAAATAGACCAGCATGATCGGCCCGAAAAGCTGGCCGACCTTGGCGGTTCCGCGCGATTGGATGGCGAATACGAAGAACAGCAGCGTGACCGCGATGGGGATGACCAGCGGCTTGAAATGAGGGCTGACCGTGACCAGACCCTCGGATGCCGAGAGCACGGACATGGCCGGGGTGATCATCGAGTCGCCATAGAAGAGCGCGGTTGCGAACACGCCGAGCAGCACGATCGGCCCGGTCCAGCGCTTGCGCCCGCTGCGCCGGTTGACCAGCGCGAGCAATGCGAGGCTGCCGCCTTCACCCTTATTGTCGGCGCGCATGATGATCATGACATATTTGATCGTCACCACGATCATCATCGACCAGAAGATGAGGCTCAGCACACCGTAGATGTGGAGCTGATCGGGTTCGAGCGGGTGATGACCGGCGAACGTCTCGCGAAATGCATAGATAGGGCTCGTGCCGATATCGCCGAACACAATGCCCATCGCGGCCAGAGCAAGCTTGTTCAAGCTATCCGGGGGATGAGTCCCATGATTCGCGTCCGCGCTGGCGGTGCTGTCACTGGGCAATGAATCGGGCGTAGTCACTTACGCGCCTGAACCGCAGTCATGTATTGCGCTTCCCCTGCTCGGGCTGACCCTCGAACGGGCGGCGCCGTAGCACTTCGCTCATGGTGGTGCAACGCACAGTCAGCCCGGCGGGTTGCCGCCTTGTGGCGCAGCGTCACGCCGTTCGATCAACATATTGATCAGCGCGACATTTCTGATGAGCTCTTCGCGTAGTTCATTGCCCTCGGGCAGACGCGCAGCGAGGCGCAACCACATCTCGCGCGACTGCTCGAACTGACCTGATTCGGCCAGCGCAAGGCCATAGAAATAAGCGGGCGATGCACCCTTGGGATCGAACTGCAGCGCCTGCTGAAACGCATAGGTTGCCGCTGGCGACAATGCGCCGCCGCCATGAATGAGCAATGCATTGCCCATGCCTACCCAAAGATTGGCGTCCTTGGGATTTTCACGGAGGCCAGAGAGCAGCACATTGGCGGCATCCTGCGTCTTCCCCTGCCGCGCCAGCGCATCCGAAACGACAAGCCACTTGGTCGCGCTGGAGATGCGCTCGCCGATTTCCGTGCGCTTCTTGGCCAGCGCTTCGTCAAACTCGACATTCGCTTTGCCGGATGCAACGGGCGTGCCCGCAAGGCCCGGATTGCCCTGCCAGGCATAGCCTGCAAGGCCGAGCAGCAGCGCCGTGGCCACCGGCGCCGTCAAGCGCAGCGGCAGGCGTGACGCCAGCATGATGCCCGCAGCCATCAGCAAGGCAATCGCGCCCGCGATAATCAAACCCGTCATGCCTTGGCTCCCTTGCGGCGACGCATGCGGCTGTAGGCCAGCCATCCACCGCCGCCGATCAACAGCAATGGCGCAGCCCAAAGCGGCCAGAGGATCGGATCATTGGTCGGCTTGTAGCTGATCCAGTCGCCATAACGCTCGATGAGCCAGGCGCGGATCGCTTCAGGGTCTTCCCCGGCGGCGATCCGCTCGCGAATCTCCGAGCGCAGGTCGGACGCCATGCTGGCATCGCTATCGGCAATGGACTGGCTCTGGCAGGTGAGGCAGCGGATGGTGTGCATCAATGCAGACGCCTTTGCCTCCAGCGCCGGGTCATCGAGCTGACGATTGGCGTAGGGCGCTGGCGGTAGCGCGCTCTGAGCGGTCGCGCGTTGTGGCGCGAGCATGGCGACGCTGAGTGCCATCAGAATGGCGAGAAGAGCGCGCATCATGCTCCGGCCTCGCGCAGCTTCTGCAGGATGGTGTCGACATCCTGCGGGCCGATCACGCCGATATGCTGGTAGCGGATGATGCCCTTGCCATCGAGCACGAAGGTCTCGGGGACACCCGACGACCCCAAATAGAATTGCAACGTGCTGCGCGCGTCCAACCCTATGCGCTCATAAGGATTGCCATGGCGCGCGAGGAAATTATCCACATCGGGCCGCGCATCGCGGATCGCCACCCCATCGATTGGCACGCCTTGCTGGGCAAGCTGCATCAGCACCGGCGCCTCTGCGATACAAGGCACGCACCAGCTGGCGAAAATGTTCAGCAGGCGCGGTTTGCCGTTCGCCAGATCGCGCGTGGAGAGGCTTGGCTTGCTCGATGATGCAGCGGGCATTGCCAGCACCGGCACGGCCTTGCCGATCATGCGGGACTGGATGACCGTCTGCTGATCCCGGTTGAGGCCGAGCGAGGCCAGGGCCAGGAAGACCACATAAGCGCCCAGCGGCACCCACAGGATGAGCGAGCGCTTGATTTTCATGCAGGTGCCTGCTCACCGTCGAGTGCGGGCGCGCGGTCCGGCTTGGGCCGCTCACGGCGCACCCGACCGATCAGTGCCAGCATGCCGCCAAGCGCAATCATGGCCGCCCCGCCCCAGATTAGCGTCACGAACGGCTTCCACCAGATGCGCAATTGCCAGCGGCCATTGTCCAGCGCCTCGCCGAGCACAAGGTAGAGTTGCCCGTTCCAGCGCGTCAACTGCACGGACTCGTTGGTGGGCGTTGGCGGATCGGAGAAAAAGCGCGCTTGCGGCTTGGCAGTGCCGATCACCCGGCCATCGCGGCTCACCAGCAACATCGCTTCCATCGCGGTCCAGTTCGGCCCAGCGATGGGCATCACCTTCTCCAGCTTGACCGTGTAGCCGCTGATCTCGAAGCGATCACCCGGCGCGGCTGCCGCCAGTCGCTCGGATGAAAAAGCGCTCTCGCTCGCCATACCCGCAACGCTCACCGCAACACCAAGATGGGCCAGCACCATGCCATAGGTGAAGAGCGGCGTGCGCAGCAAATTGCGCTTCCAGAGTGGCGCAACGCTTGCCACAGCGACTGCGGCGGCTGCGGTGAGACCGAGCAAGGGCAACCAGCCGACAGGACGATCAGACAGAAGCAGCACTGCCGCGAAGGTCACGAGCGCCGCAATCATCGCAGGCGCGGTGCGCCGAAAAGCCGCCTTGGGATCATCACGCCGCCAGCGCAACGAAGGTCCGACAACCAGAAAACACATCATGATGAGTGTGACAGGCCCGATCACCGCATTGAAATAAGGCGGCCCGACGGACACGCTCGTGCCGAGCATCTCGGTCAGCAGCGGGTAGAGCGTGCCGATCAGCACCAGCCCCAAAATCACGCACAACAGCAGATTGTTGATGACGAGCATCGCCTCACGGCTCAGCGGATCGAAGCGGGCGCCCTCATTCACCGTGTGGACGCGCAGGGCGAATAGCGCGAGCGCGCCGCCGATATAGATGCCGAGCAGCGCGAGGATGAAGCTGCCCCGCGTCGGATCGACCGCGAAGGCATGAACACTGGTGAGGATACCTGAGCGCACGAGAAACGTGCCGACCATCGACATGGCGAAGGCCACAACTGCGAGCATGATCGTCCAGGCCCGCAACGCATCGCGCGCCGCCAGAACCGAGACGCTGTGCAGCAGCGCTGTCGCCGCCAGCCAGGGCATGAGCGAGGCATTCTCGACCGGATCCCAGAACCACCAGCCGCCCCAGCCCAGCTCATAATAAGCCCAGTAAGAGCCCGCCGCGATGCCGAAGGTCAGCAACACCCACGCGCCCAGCACCCAAGGCCGGATCGCACGGGCAAACCGGGCATTCACTTCCCGCGTGAGCAGCGCACCGACCGCGAATGAGAAAGCCACCGACAGCCCGACATAGCCGAGATAGAGCGTGGGCGGATGGAAGGCGAGGCCGGGATCCTGCAGCAGCGGATTGAGCCCCTGCCCATCCGCAGCCGCCGGATTGAGCCGCTTGAACGGATTGGAAGCCAGCAGGAGAAATGCATAGAAACCGATGCTGATCGCCGCCTGCGCCCCCAATGTGGCGATATGCGTGCGCCGGTCCAGCCCGCGCTCGAACAGCGCAACCGCCGCGCCGGACGCGCTCATCACGGCAATCCAGAGCAGCATGGAGCCCTCATGATTGCCCCAGGCGCCCGCGAATTTATAGATGAACGGCTTCATCGAATGGCTGTTCGCCGCCACGAGATACACTGA
>CBIHKY010000175.1:0-4630 GCA_966205705.1 uncultured Alphaproteobacteria bacterium | reverse complement strand
CTTTCAATTACCCATAAGTGCGCCCAGCGAGATCAATACCAAGTTTCATGTCCATAAGACGGGACCATCCACGCCATATGACGTTGTTGCCGGGAGGCGGGTCTCGCTCGCGAGCGAGATAGCCGCCGAGTCTTGCGATCTGTGTCAGGTAACATGATAATTGTTGCGGCGGCGGTTGGCCGGTGCGGCTTATCACAATGCGGTCGATGAGGTTTATTTCATCTTTGGTCAGTGCGATATTTGGCGAAGCCGTAGGCGCAGTACGGGTTATCATAGTCATCCAGAATATACGCCAGCTCAGAACGCAGTAAATCGCAAGCAAGTTCACGAGCCGCTCAGCGGTACGTAATTTGGCTTCTTCTGCGCGACATCCAGATTTAAGGATCTTGTGAAAAACCTCTATCTTCCAGCGCAAAGCATACCATTGAAGCTTTTCGATCGCCTCCTCCAGCGACGTAATGGGAAGGTCAGTGATAAGCTTCCAGTCGATAGGAGAGCGGTTTTCCGGGGCTTCCTGTTCCTGAGCGTGGACTATGGTAAGATCGAGCGCAGGGTAGCGTTTTTGCTTGCCAATCGGCGGCAAGACCCGAATCTTCTTATATTTCAGTGCCAGGCTGGCGGTCACGCCCTCGGCAATTTCAACCATGTGGCGACCTGCAATGGGCGCGTCCGCCATTTCAGCAGCAATGGTGTGTTTGCCATCGCCCGCCAAGCGATCAACGCATGTCCGTACCAAGAAATGGGTGCCAGCTTCGCCCGCAGCGCAGAAGAACTCATAGATGTCGTTTTCGCGATCGCCGATGTGGATCAGACGCTGGCCTTTCCCCAGCAGAGCCGTGGAGGCGCGCATATTCTCCAACCAGCGGATACTTTCCTTGGCTTCGATCGGCACCCTCGTCGGATTTATATGACGCTTAAGTGCCGAGGTACCCTTGAATTTGCTGCGGGACCAGAATTTGATCGCCGCCAAGCCGAGCGGCAGCCCCTCTGTCGTTACCACCAGGCTGCTATGCATCAACAGCCCGCAAATGGTGTGTCGCCGAGCAATCCCCACAGTCTCGCGCTTGCTCGGGGCATAGCCGATGATTCCAACCTGTTCGGGCTTTTTGCGTTCATATGAAAATTCGGTGGTATCTTGCAGAACCAGAATGGGTCCATCAATAGCTGCGACACGCGACGCCGTGGATTGGAAATGGCCTTGCAGAATTTTACCTTCGCAAACATCTGAATTTGAGAGAAAGCGGTAGGCAGCTTTGGTGTTGGCCCAGTCCTGGCAGGCGAGTGGAATTGGACCGCCCACCGCACCTGCCATCTGCGTCACCAACTGGCGCAGACGACGCCCAAGACGCACATCGCTAAATCGCGACGCAGCAAATTCATCATCGATCCAAGCCTGAGATTCCGAGCCACCCTCGACCATCGTGCACTCCGCAAAAGCGAGCCTTTGCGGGAACATGAATCATAGCTGATTCCATCGCAGCAATACCGCTGCGATCAGTGGAATCTGGCGTCAGACCACTTGTGGGTAATTGAAAGCGACGGAAGGCGGCGTTGACGCGGCCTTTCAGGCTTTCCGGCGTGTCCGTGGCGCCCATTTTTTCGCGAGCGCTTCCAGCCTTGCCTCTATCAGGGGGATATCGGGCTGGGCGTTGGGATCATGGTCGTCGCCGAGGGTCTCCAGCGCCTCTTCATGATATTCATGCTGGGGGTCGCCGAGCGCTTCGAGCTTTTCGACGTAACCCCATGGGCCGCCACAGTCCTCCGGCGGCCGCATACCTACTGCATCGAGGATGAGCGGATATGTCAGGTGCGGGCTGGCCGTGCTGATGCGCTCGATTTTGACGCTATGCTCCCAGGCATCGCCAAAGTCGTAGAGATATCGGAAGGTCTTGCGCCTCGTATCCGCCAGGACCTGGGCGAGAGTGGCCTTACGGGCGTCAAGAGGTCCGTCGAAGCCATATTCGGGATCAGGGATGCCAAAGCCGGTCTGCCCGAAGCTCATTTCCCACAGGTGAGAGTCCGTCCACGAGAAGGCGGTCTGGATGACGGTGTGCAGACGGTCGAGCCGGATATTGAGGGGCACCTCCAGCGTTCGGCTGACGGCCGGCGTGACATCGTCCAGCGTAATCTTCATCCGCACGACAGTGCCGTTGCTCACGCAGCCTTCTCCAGATCGTTGGTCAGCCTTGATGCCTGCCATTTCCACGGCAAAAAGTCATCGATCCGATTGATCGGGTGATCACCGATGCGTTCGATGACGTCGGTGAACCATGCCTCGGGCTCGACGCCGTTGAGCCGACATGTACCGGCCAGGGCGTAGAAGAGCGCGGCGGCTTCTCCCCCCTTCATGGAGCCGACGAACATCCAGTTCCGGCGCCCGAGCGCGACACCGCGCAGGGCGTTCTCCACCAGATTGTTGCTGATCTCGAGCCGACCGTCATCACAGTAGCGGACCATAGCCTGCCAGCGATTGAGCGGATAGCGACACGCACGCGCCAGATTGCTGTCAGATGACAGGCCTCGGTTCTGGGTTTCGAGCCAGACGCGCAATGCCTCCAGCTTCGGCACCGCCTTGATCTGGCGGATGCGTCTTCGCTCATCGGGTGGCGCACCCTTGATATCGCGCTCGATGGCGAAGAGCTCGGCGATCCGCACGACCGCCTCTGCCGCAATCGGTGACGGACTTTTCTCCAGGATGTCGGTAAATTTCCGGCGTGCGTGGCTCCAGCATCCCACTTCGACGATATCCTTGGGCGCCTTGGTCCTGGGGTCGCGGTAAAGCGCGTTGTACCCGGCAAAGCCGTCTGCCTGTAGATACCCCCGATAGTCGGCGAGATGTTCTGCCGGATGCGCTCCGCCACGATCGGCGCTGAAGCGGAAGACCACGGCAGGCGGGCTCATGTCGCCGCTTGAGCGGTCATCACGCAGATATACCCAGAAGTGCCCGGTCCGACTGCCGTCGCCATTGCCCAGCAAGGTGACCGGCGTGTCGTCACCGTGGATCTTGGCGGCTTCCCGGATATAGGCGAACAGTCGCTCGCCCAGTGGCGCGAGCAGCCATGCCAGTTTCCGTGCCCAACGGCTCATCACATCCCGATCGATATGAAGCCCCACCCGTCGGAAGATCACCGACTGCCGGTGCCAGGGCTGATGATCGACAAAGCGATTGACGATAAGGTGAGCCAGCAAGGCGCTGCTCGCCATCACCTTGGGCAGGGGCAGATCGACAGCGGGCGCCTGGCGGATTTGCTCGCAGGACCGGCACACCAGCCTGGGCCGGACATGGCGGATGACGCGGAAGCGCGCCGGGACATAATCGAGAACCTCAGTGACGGCCTCGTCGATCTGGACTGAGGGTCCGTTACAACCGCCACTGCACGGGCTGGGCTGATGATCGATTGTCTGACGCGGGAAGTGCGCAGGAAGCGGAACGCGGCCGCCGGGTTTGCGAGCCGATTTCGCCACAGGCGGCGCCGGCACCTCATCGTTGGCGGGTTCCGGTGCCTCGACCTCCTCGAACATCAGCCGCAACTGGGCGATATCCATTTTCTCGGAGCTGCGGCCGAACTGGACGCGCAGCAGCCGCGCGACACGATGTTCGAGCTTTTCGATCCGCAAGGTCTGGGCTTTGACCGTGGCTTGCGCCGCCGTCAGTTCGGCCCGTTCCTGCTCCATGACATCGGCCATCTCCAGCAGCATTTTCTGCAGGAGAACCGGGTCTGTGGGAAGGCGATCAAGGGCGAACCGCATGCCGCAGATAATAGCGGAAGCCGACGGCAAAGCCTACATAAAATAGCGGTTTTCCTGATCTTTTTGGCTATGCGAGGCTCGGCGTGATGACCTCGTCGTGGACGATCGCCTGCTTCCAGTTCAGGCCTTCGAGCAACATCGCAAGCTGGGCTGCCGACAGCCGCAGCGCACCCTCATGGGCACGTGGCCAAACAAACTTTCCGCGCTCAAGACGCTTCGCATACAGGCATAGCCCTGAGCCGTCCCAGACCAAGGCCTTCAGCCTGTCGCCCCTCCTCCCGCGGAACAGGAACACCGCCCCCGAGAATGGATCCAGCTGAAGGATATTGCGCACCTGCGCCGAGAGCCCGTCAAAGCCCTTGCGCATGTCGCACGGCGCCAGCGACAGGTAGACCTTCGTCGAAGGCGGGAACGCCAGGCTCAATGATCCAGCTCCCGCAGGACATCGAGCACCTGTTTCAGGGCGGCCCGATCAACTTCGCCATCCACCGACACCGTCAGGCCGCACCGTCCGCGAACCTCGATCCGTCCAGCTTCTCGGGCTTTGGCCGACGGCGATGATGCTGCCAGTTCGACAGGTACGAAGCCTGCCATCGCTCCCCGGAGCAGTTGCTTGCGCCAGGTGTAGAGCTGACCCGTGCCTATCCCATGCCGCCGCGCTACGGCCGATATGACAACGCCCGGCACCGTCGTCTCCTTTAGGATCGCCAGCTTCTCCTCGTCGCTCCAGTTCCGACGCCGCTCCACCTGTACAAGCACTCCGCCGTCCCCGCGACTGCTCATAGGAGGCTCGTTTGACTGCTCGTTGTCCATGCTCCCGCCTCCTTAAAGGCTGCGAGCTTTCCTATTTCGGTGATGCCGACAAGGCCACGTTCCGTCG
>CBIHKY010000174.1:0-4652 GCA_966205705.1 uncultured Alphaproteobacteria bacterium | reverse complement strand
AACCGATGTCCAGAAGATGACGGATGCGACCATCGCCGACCTCGATGCCGTAGCTCTGGCCACGGAAAAGGAAATCCTTGGCAGTTAGTCGTTCCGTCGACCTGAACGGGGGAGTCGGGCGTTAGCCATGAGCTTGCTGCGTCCTAAGCTGCTGCGAAAAACTGTGACTGCTCCCGCCACTGGCGCGGGGCAGGGCGCAGTGCCGCGTCATGTTGCTATCATCATGGATGGCAACGGACGCTGGGCCAAGGCCCGCCACCTGCCGCGTGTGGCCGGGCATAGGGCAGGGGCCGAAGCCGTGCGCCGCACGTTGCGCGCCGCGCGAAAGCTCGGCATCGAATGCGTGACGCTTTACGCCTTCTCGTCCGAGAACTGGAAGCGGCCGGAAGAAGAAATTTCCGATCTGACGGGGTTGATGAAGCAATTTATCCGGTCCGAGATTGACGAGATTCATGAGGCGGGCATTCGGCTCAAGATTATCGGCGATCATCACGCGTTCGAAGCCGATGCGGCGGCGATGGTCGATGCGGCGGTGCAGAAGACGGCGGGGAACACGCAGTCCACCTTGGTCGTAGCGCTGAACTATGGCGCGCAGGATGAAATTGCGCGCGCTGCCCGGTCGCTTGCGGCCAAGGCGCAGGCCGGGTTGCTCGATCCGCAACACATCACGACCGAACTGATCGAGGCTGAACTCGACACCGCCGATTTGCCGCAGCTCGATTTGCTGATCCGAACCTCCGGCGAAGTACGGCTCTCCAATTTCCTGCTTTGGCAGGCGGCTTATGCCGAGCTTTATTTTACTGACACGCTCTGGCCTGACTTTGACGAAGCCGCGCTTGCGGCTGCAGTCGAGAGCTATGGCCGCCGTGAACGCCGATATGGTGGGCGCTGATGGCTGAGCCTCGTCTTCGCTCGGATCTTGCAATCCGCACGGCATCCGGATTGGTCCTCGTCCTCATCGCGGGGCTGGCGCTGTGGGCGGAGGGTGGCATTTTGCTGCTGCTGATTCTGCTCGTTGCAGCGCTTGCCTTTTGGGAGTGGCGCGGACTGGTGCTGAGATTTCCCGATGGCGCGTCGATCAAGGCGCTCTGGCTAGTCATCGGCCTGATCTATGTCGCTGGCGCGGCCTTCGCTCTGCTCTCACTGGGATTCGCGGCGCGGATTTTGGTGATTGGTATCGTGATCGCAACGGACGTGGGCGCTTATTTTGCCGGGCGGACGATTGGCGGACCGAAGATTGCGCCCTTGATCAGTCCGTCGAAAACATGGGCAGGGCTTGGCGGTGGCATGTTGGCCTCCGCGCTCCTCGTCGCGGCGGCGATATCGATCATGCCTTCGACGGAAGGGATCGGCTTTGCAAAGGCGCCAAGTTTCATCATATTGGCGGCATTGACTGCGGCAGGCTTGGCGATCGTTGCGCAAGTTGGCGATTTCTTTGAAAGCTGGATGAAACGCCGTGCTGCCGTGAAAGATAGTGGCGCGCTCATTCCGGGGCATGGCGGCGTGCTCGACAGGGTCGATGGCTTACTGCTCGTCGCGCTGGTATGCGGAATTCTGACGTGGGTTGGGCAATGATGATGGCGCCGCGCAGCATATCTATCTTTGGAGCGACGGGCTCTGTTGGTTCATCGACGCTCGACCTCATCCGTCGCGAGCCTGGCGCCTATCAGGTCCTGGCGCTGACTGGCGGGAGTGATGTTGCCAAGCTTGCCACCGCCGCCATCCAGCATCGCGCACGCCGCGCCGTGATTGCGGATGAAGCGCGTTACACCGATCTCAAGCAGGCTTTGGCTGGCACCGATATCGAAGTCGCCGCCGGGGAGCAGGCGCTCATCGAAGCTGCCAAAATGGGCGCGGATTGGACCATGGCCTCCATCGTCGGCTGCGCCGGGCTGGCGCCGACACTCGCCGCCATTGCGCAGGGTCGCACGGTCGCGCTTGCCAACAAGGAGGCGCTTGTCTCTGCTGGCGAGGTGATGATGGCCGCGGTCGCACGCAGCGGGGCGACTCTGCTGCCGGTTGATAGTGAGCATAATGCGATCTTCCAGTGCCTCGCGAGCGGGCACATTTCCGAAGTGCGCAAGATCACGCTGACGGCGAGCGGCGGGCCATTTCGCACAGCGTCTCGCGAGGAAATGCGGCTGGTCACGCCTGCGCAGGCGGTCAAGCATCCCAACTGGTCGATGGGTCGCAAGATCAGCGTCGATAGCGCCACGATGATGAACAAGGGACTGGAGTTCATCGAGGCATTCCACCTGTTTCCTGTCGGGCTGGAACGCCTGACGATCCTCGTGCATCCGCAGTCCGTCGTGCATTCGATGGTCGAATTTCGCGACCGCTCGACGATTGCGCAGCTGGGCAGTCCAGACATGCGCATCCCCATCGCTAGCAGCCTTGCCTGGCCTGCGCGGATGGAAACGCCGTGCGAACCGCTCGATCTAGGTAAGATCGGTCGGCTGGATTTTGAGGCACCCGACGAGCAGCGCTTTCCCGCCTTGCGGCTGGCGCGCGAAGCCATTGAGGCGGGCGGAGGCTATCCCGCAGCGCTCAATGCGGCCAATGAGGTCGCAGTGGCCGCCTTCCTTGATGGTCGCATCGGTTTCCTCGATATCAGCGCCATCGTGGAAGATGTGCTCGCGCGGTGCGGGGCAGGGGCGATCGACACGATCGAAGACGTTCAGGCCATTGACAGGTCAGCGCGCGCAATGGCGCAGCAGCTGACAGCGGAGCTTATCAATTGACCAACAATCCTGGCTTCCTGTTCACGATCATGGCGTTTCTGCTCGTCATTGGTCCGCTCGTGTTCATTCATGAACTTGGCCATTATCTGGTTGGGCGCTGGTTCGGCGTGCATGCCGAGACATTCTCCATCGGCTTTGGCAAAGAGCTGGTCGCATGGCATGACAAACGCGGCACCCGCTGGCGCGTCGCTGCGCTGCCGCTCGGCGGTTATGTCAAATTCGCTGGCGATATGGACGCATCGAGCAAGTCTGATCCGGCCTGGATGCAGCTTCCGGCAGCAGAGCGTAATCGCACTTTCCCGTCCAAGCCGCTTTGGCAGCGCGCGCTCATTGTGCTGGCGGGCCCAGCGATCAACCTGATCTTCGCCGCAATCATTCTTGCTGGCTTCGCTTTTGCTTATGGCCAGAACGTCACGCCGTCCGATGTAACAGCGATTGAGCCTAATTCAGCCGCTGCCAAGGCAGGCATTCTACCGGGCGACAAGATCCGCGCGATTGATGGAACGCCGGTCGAACTATTCTCCGAGTTGCGGCAGGTCGTCGTCACGAAAATTCCCGGTGAAGAAGTCGATCTGACGATCATACGCAATGGTGCGACGCGACAGGTGCCGGTCGTTATCGGCGCGATGGTCGAGAAGGATCGGTTCGGCAATGAGTATCGCTTCGGCGCGCTGGGTGTCCGCAGCCTCGAGTCGGTCTCCCGCCCGGTCGGATTGCTGGAGGCGCCCGTCGTGGGCGTGCGCCGCACGGCAGACCTGATCAGCATGATGGCCAGCGGTTTATTGGACATCATCACCGGCAGGCGATCCGTCGATGAATTGGGCGGGCCGTTGAAGATCGCGCAAATCTCCGGTGAACAGGCTGCGATGGGGCCCGAAGCGCTCATCGCCTTCATCGCGCTAATCTCGATTAACTTGGGGTTCATCAATCTATTGCCAATCCCCATGCTCGACGGGGGTCATTTATTCTTCTACGGGATCGAAGCAATTCAGCGTCGGCCTGTCAGTGCCCGTTTTCAGGAAGTCGCTTTTCGTTCAGGCCTCGCCTTGTTGCTCGGTCTCATGGTCTTCGTGACATTGAACGATCTTGCGTCATTCGGGCTCTGGCGTGGATTGACCGGCTTGATTGGCTGAGCCGGTTGGGGCAGTGGAGCATCGCGCACATGCCCATATTGGGGATGGGCTATCTGGATCATGCGAGGAAGCAGAGTTTGAACGATACAGGACGAATTCCGTCGAAGCAGGCACGCCTCGCGCCTCTGCTCCTGTGCGGAACATTTCTCGCAAGTTTCGCTGCCGTGTCCGCCTCTGCGCAGACCGCCGAATCCGCGCCTGCAGCGTCCGCGCTGCCGACTGCGCCGGTGGTAACGCCAGTCGCGGTTAGCGCGCCGATCAAATCCATTACGGTTGAAGGCGCAGCGCGTCTTGAGCCGGATACTGTGCTTTCCTACACGAAGCTGCGGATCGGCAATCAATATACCCGTGAAACGCTCGATGAGGCGCTGCGCGAACTTTACGCCAGCGAACTCTTCTCGGACGTGCAAATCCGTGACAATGCTGGCGCGCTCACCATTCAGGTGGTCGAGAATCCGGTGATCAACCGCATCGTGCTTGAGGGCAATAAGCGCCTCAAGGATGACAAGATCCTTCCTGAAATCCGCATGGCGCCGCGGCAGATCTATACACGCTCGAAGGTGCGTGCCGATGTTGCGCGCATCATCGAGCTTTATCGTCGTCAGGGCCGCTTCGCTGCGGTTGTCGATCCCAAACTGGTCAAGCTGGATCAGAACCGCGTCGATATCGTCTATGAGATTTCCGAAGGGCCAAAGTCCAAGGTTCGCCAGATTAACATTATCGGCAACGAGAAGTTTGGCGATGGTCAGTTGCGCAGCGAGATGGCGACCAAGCAATC
>CBIHKY010000173.1:0-4654 GCA_966205705.1 uncultured Alphaproteobacteria bacterium | reverse complement strand
GCATTCGACGTCGATCTACTCGGGCATTGTGCGCATGCTCGACTTGGCGCTGAGCGGCAGCGACCTCCACGCGACCGCAGGGCTGTTTCTGGTCGCACCCGACGCCCGCGAGGCGGATGTCCGCGCGCAGTTACAGCGTCCCGCGTTCAGCCGCGTCGCCGATCTCGACATATCGTATCTTCCCTACGGCGAGCTGGAGAGAAACCGCGAGGCCATCGCCCGGTTCGGCTCGGGGCTGAAAGCGATCAAAGCCATCTCCAGCAAGCTGGCTTGATCGATTGAGGTAAGGGGTACGCGCGCGCGCCGCGTATTTTCAAATGGGCGGGGGCTCAGCTGGAGATGACTGATGCATCAGATCGATCCCGAGATGAAGGCGTGCATGGACGCCTGCCACGAATGCCATGTCACCTGCCTCCACATGGCGATGAACCATTGCCTTGAGGCGGGAGGCCGACATGCCGAGCCGCAGCACATGAAGATCATGGCCGATTGTGCGCAGATTTGCGCGGTCGCGATCGACTTCATGGCGCGGAAATCTGAGCATCACCGGCATATCTGCCGCGAGTGCGCCGAGATTTGCCGGGCGTGCGCGTCGAGCTGCGAAGGGCTGGACGGCATGGAGGATTGCGTCGCCGCGTGTCGCAAGTGCGCCGAGGCTTGCGACAAGATGGCCGCGTAAATGGCCCGAGGGCGGCGCTTTCCCCGCCGCCCTCCCGTTACATCGCGGGCAAAGGCGCGTGAGACGGTGCGATGCACGGTCAGGGTTGCGGCAACGCTTTAGGGGGGCGTCGCCTGCCCTGCCGCTAGTAGGCTCGCGGCCCGCCCGCCCGCCCGCGGCTTGGCGCCGCGGTTCCAGGCGAACCCGATCACGATCGCGGCAAGCATCAGGAGTTGTGCCAGCAGCGACTGCAATGTTGGGAACAGGCCCAACATCGAGATACGTGGCACGCTGGCGAGCGGCGCTATGTCGATGATCCCCGCCTCTTGGAGGGCAGCGACTCCCTTACCGGCCAGCACGACCGTCAGAGCGGCCATCAGCCACGAGCTGTAGCGGAAGAACTGCGTAATCGGGAGCGTCCGGCTGTAGCGGAGCATTGCCCAGGCGATGACGGCGAGAAGGCTGATCGCTGCGCCGGCCCCGGCCAGCAGCATTGCGGTGTTCCCCTGTGTCGAGAGCGCGGCGTAGAAAAGGATCGTCTCGAATACTTCCCGATAAACCACCAGGAACGCGAGCCCGAACAGGAACCATCCCGACCCGCCGGTGAGCGCCCGTGACATTTTCTCTCGAATATAGCGCTGCCACTGATCAGCTTGCGCCTTGCCATGCATCCATATCCCGACCGAAAGCAGCACAAGAGCGGCGAACAGCGACCCGAACCCTTCGGTCATCCTTTGTGGCTGGCCATCAATTTGCGGCGGATATCGCTCACGCCTGACGGGCCGCTCCATCACCGCGGCCTGGCTCACTGGGCTGCCCCCAGCCTGACTACGGCCTCCGGGGCAGCCGCATACACGCCGAACCGCACGCGTCTAAGTAGGCCGCGCTTAAACATGATGCTGATTACCTGCCGCGATGCGCCGAAACGCTGGAGTTCCTGCGTCGAGACAGCGCCGCGACCGCTGATAAAGCGCAGGGCTCGCACCTGAAGGCTTCCTACGCGTGGCATTGCAAGCGAACGCCCCTTCTGAGGCCCAAGCGAAGCAGGAACGGGTTGCAGTTTGAGCGCGTTGCCTGGCGTACGATTCCATTCAACGCTTCGATATGGGAGACGCGTGCCTGCACGATCAAGCCGCACGGCGCAGCGGAGAAGACATCCGCGCAGAGTCTCGTCCAAATTGGTCTCCGTCCCGTGCTTTTGCCGCTGAAACAGCATCAGCCATGCCAGCAAGCCGGCTTCATCCACGCTGAGATAAGGACTTTGGGAGGTCGGAATGTACATGCCGACCCCCTCAGCCGCTTGCCGCAGTTGCCGGAATTCTCTTTTGGAGTCCCTGCCGAGCTCGTACCGATCATCCCCGCGCAGCCAGCCGATCGCCCGCTGCTCGCTGGCAGGCAGTTTGGCGATGCTGGTCCACCGGCGGGGCATGGCTCAAAACCGAGCGTTCAGGCTGACCTTGAACGCTCTTGGCGAGCCTGGCGTAAGATTTGTGTTGCTGTTGGCGAACAGGAAATAGCGCTCCTGGAAGAGGTTCTCGACGTTGAGCTGGGCGCTGAGATTCTCATTAATGTTGTAGTAGGCCGCCGCGTCGACCCGGGTGAAGCTCGTCAGCGTCACCGTGTTGTCAGTGGCGGCGAAGCGTTTGCCCTGGTAAATAACGCCGGCTGCGATGCCGAGCTGTTCGATGGGGTCGAACCGGGTCCAGAGCGACGCGCTATGCTTGGGGACGCCTGCAGGACGGTTGCCCGCCACCACAGTGCCCGACTGACTGTCGCGGAACTGCGCATCTGTATAGGTATAGCCGCCGACAATGCTGAGCCGGTCGGTGATGTTGCCGGTCGCGCTCAATTCGACGCCCTTGGTCCGCTGACGGCCGATCGGGATGGCCGGTGAGGCGGGATTGTTGGGATCGCTCAACGCGAGAACATTCGAGCGGTCCAACTGGAATATGGCAGCCGAAACGTTGAACGTAGGCACGATGTCCCACTTGGCCCCGATCTCATAGTTCTGGTATTCCTCCGGATCCAGGGCCTCGTTGGTGAGGTTCAGGCTCGTGAACTGATCGCCGCCACGAGGTAGATAGGTGCGCGAGTAGCTCGCATAAATCGAGGCGTTCTCGACCGGCTTGAAGATAAGCCCGGCTCGCGGCGACCAAAGGCTGTCCACTTTGCGGAAGTCGCGCCGCTGCCCGGCGGGGAAGCCAACGGTACGGCGGTCGGTTACGTTCGTGACGAAACGCTCGTAGCGCATTCCCAGGATGACCTGAAACATAGGCGAAAGCTCGATCTGGTCTTGCACATAGCCTGCCAGGACCTCGGCCGTGCCGCGATTGTCGCCGCTGCTGGCGGTCTGGCGCCAGATCAGGTCGGGTCGGAAGATCGTCGGGTTCGCAACCGTGGCGAAGATGTTCTGGACGCCGGTGGGCGCCGCCGCCGTTGGGAAAAAGCCTTCGCTGCGGAGATTCTCGGTCTTCTGATGCCCATATTCCGCACCGAGCAGGAGCGTATGATGGATGCCGCCAGTGTCGAAGGTGGCGTTGATGTCGGTCTGATTGAAGAAGTTCCGCCGCTGCGTTGCGTTGACGTAAGCCGACATCTGGACGATCATGCCCGGCGCGTAGACACCGGCAGGCAGGCCAGCGGGGTTGGTCTGGACTGTAGTGTTCACCGTTCCCGGAAAGACATTCTGATAGAATTTGTCATAGTCGGCGTAACGCGTCCGGTTGCGGATCGTTACAGTATCGCTGAAAGCGTGTTCGATGAACAGCGTGCCTGCATCAGTATTGGTGCCTGTCGGGCTGTTACCCGGATCGCCGAAAAACTGGCCACGCGGCGTTTGCAGCGGCTGACCGAGATAGGAGGAAACGCCGCGGTCGGCGACGCGATCATCCTCGAAATGCTCGTAGCCCAGCGTGACGGTGGTATCCGGTCCGAGCCGGAGCGTTGCGGTCGGATTAAAGCCCCACCGCTCGTTTTCGACCCCCTTGCGGTAACTGCCGCTGTTCTCGTAGACGCCGGTCAGGCGGAGCGAAAGCACATCGTTGACCGGCGCGCCGAGATCGACCTGGCCCCGATAGAAATCGTAGCTGCCGGCCTCCAGACGGGCGCCGAGATGCTGGCGCCCGTCTGCGACTTTGGTGACGCGGTTGACGATGCCGCCCACGCCGCCGCGGCCGAAAACCATGGCATTGGGGCCTTTGAAGATCTCGAGCCGTTCGATATTGTAGAGATCGCGGTAGGTCTGGATGTCGTCGCGGACGCCATCGACGAAGAAATCGCCGGTCGTCGAATTACCGCGGAACACCAGCGTCTCACGATTGCCCTCGCCTTGCGTCGAGAAAACACCGGGGACATAGCGGATGGCATCGCCAATGCTGGTCGCGGCTTGGTCCGCGATCTGCTTCACTGTCACCACGTTGACCGTCTGCGGCACGTCGATCAGCGGCGTGTCGGTGCGCATCGCCGAAACGCTCCGGGTCGCCTTGTAGGAGGTTTCCGCCTCACTGTCGTTGATTGCAGTATCGGTCACGGTTACGCTGCCGAGCACGGGGGGCTGCTGCTCTTGTGCATATGCCGGCAGAGCCAGCACCTCGACAAGCGAGGCGGCGGCCAGAATGGCAGTACGTGAAACGGCTGATGTCCTGAAATTGCGGCTCATGAATCCCCCTGATAGCTAAGCGGCATGCTAGCCTCGGGGCCGGATATAGATAATCGTTCGCAATAGCAACGATGATGTGAGGGGCTAGGCTCACAGGACTGACGCAGAATGTTCAAAGCGTTGCTGACCCGGCGCACGGCGTCGTTGTCGCCAAGGAAGAGGGCGTAGCGTGGATGGTACGCGCCCACGCGACGCCAGGCTACACTGGTTGGCAGCAAAAGCGAGGGATGGACCTTGGGTCCGCGTATTACATAATGAGCATGCTTGGCGTGAGATTGATAGAGGAGCCGGGATAATGAGTTACCAAAATAGAGTACCATCGCTCATGGTCGGTTTCG
>CBIHKY010000172.1:0-4770 GCA_966205705.1 uncultured Alphaproteobacteria bacterium | reverse complement strand
GTGTGCAGCCTGATGGCGCTTTGGTCCGCTCAGGACCTCGCGCTGGCGACTGGCGGGACTGCTTCGGGCGCGTTCGAGGTGAACGGCGTTGCGTTCGACAGCCGTGAGGTTGGGCCGGGCGATCTGTTCGTGGCGCTCAAGGGCGAGAGTGCGGATGGGCATGACTTCATCCCGCGCGCGCTGGCCGCTGGGGCTGCGGGTGTGGTGACTGATCGCGCGATCAATGGCCCACATGTGCGCGTGGCGGATACGACTCAGGCGCTCGATGCGCTGGGTGTGGCATCGCGCGCGCGGATGCAAGGCAAGGTGATCGGCGTCACCGGATCGGCTGGAAAAACAGGCACCAAAGAGGCGTTGTTCAGCGCCTTCGACAGGATGAGCTTCGGCGGCGCGCATCGCTCGCTCAAAAGCTATAATAATCATGTCGGCGTTCCGCTGAGCCTTGCGCGTATGCCGCGCGAGACGCGCTTTGGCGTGTTCGAGATGGGCATGAACCATGAGGGCGAGCTGCGCGCATTGACGGCGATGGTGCGGCCGGATGTGGCTGTCGTTACGACGATTGCGCCCGCGCATATCGAATATTTCGGTACGGAAGAGAAGATCGCGGAGGCCAAGGGCGAGATTTTCGAGGGGCTGGCTGAAGGCGGCACTGCCATCATCCCGTATGATTCGCCCCATGCCGCGCTTTTGCAGCGTCTCGCCGCGCCCTATGCTGCGCAGGTCGTGACCTTTGGTGTGGGTAAAGGCGCTGATGTGCGCGTGATTGACGAGGCGCCCTCCAGTGGGGGCGGCACGCTGGTGACGGCGCAATGCCGCACCGCGCGGCTCAGCTTCACCATTGCGATGCCGGGGCGGCACTGGGTGAGCAATGCGCTGGCCGTGATCGCAACAGTGGAAGCAGCGGGCGGCGATCTGGCGCAGACGGGGCTAGCGCTCGCGGAAATGCAGGGCTTGCCCGGCCGGGGCGCGCGGCGGACCGTACCGACTCGCGATGGCGGCGAAGCGCTGCTGATCGATGAAGCTTACAACGCCAATCCTGCCTCGATGGCGGTCACCCTCGCGCAATTGGGCGAGGAGAAGGGCAAGCGGCGCATCGCTGTACTCGGGGCGATGAAGGAGCTTGGCAACCAGTCCGAGCGGCTGCATGGCGGGCTCGCAGGCGCGGTGCGCGATGCAAATGTTGGTCTCGCCATTCTCGTCGGCGAGGAAATGGCACCGCTTGCCGATGCGCTGCGCGGCGATCTGATCGTAGAGCGCGCGAGCAATGCGGGCGAAGCGATTGAAATGATAGAAACAGTTTTGAAGGATGGCGATGTTGTGCTGGTGAAGGGCTCTAACAGCGTCGGACTTTCGAGACTTGTCGAACGGCTCTGCGCAAGCGAGGTGGCGTGATGCTTTACTGGCTTGCTGAACAACTCAACTTCCCCGGCCTTTTGAATCTGGTGCGCTACCTGACCTTTAGGGCAGGCGCGGCGATTCTGACGGCGCTTGTCATCGGCCTCATCATCGGCCCCAAATTCATCGGCTGGCTGCGGGTGCGGCAGGGCAAGGGGCAACCGATCCGCACGGATGGCCCGCAGACCCACCTCGCCAAGCGCGGTACGCCCACGATGGGCGGGCTGATGATCCTGACCGCGATGATCTGCGCGGTGCTGATGTGGATGAATGTGCAGTCCACCTATATCTGGGCCTGCCTCATCGTGACGCTCGGCTTTGGTGCCATCGGCTTCATGGACGATTATGACAAGGTGACGAAGGCCAGTCATAAAGGGCTTTCCGCACGGGCGCGGCTGATCGCGGAATTCGCCATTGCGGGCTTTGCGACCTGGCTGATCGTCAGCCAGAATGGCACTTTGCTGTATCTGCCCTTCTGGAGTGGCGGGGCGATTGATCTTGGCCCGGCTTATTATCTTTTCGGCGCCTTCGTGATCGTCTCCTTCGGCAATGCGGTGAACTTGACCGACGGGCTGGATGGCCTGGCCTCCATGCCCGTGATCGTCGCCTGCATGGCCTTCATGCTCATCGTCTATCTGGTGGGTCGCGCCGATTATGCCGCATATCTTGGCATTCCCCATGTGCCGGGCGCGGGCGATCTGGTGATCCTGTGCGGGGCGATCATTGGCGCCTGCCTTGCCTTCCTGTGGTTCAACGCGCCGCCAGCGGCTGTGTTTATGGGTGATACCGGCAGTCTGGCGCTTGGCGGAACGATTGGCGTGATCGCGGTGGCTGCGCATCATGAGATCGTGTTGGCGATCATCGGCGGGCTGTTCGTGGTGGAGGCGTTATCGGTCGTCATTCAGGTGTTTTTCTACAAGCGGACGGGCAAGCGGGTGTTCCGCATGGCGCCGATCCACCATCATTTCGAGCAGCTGGGCTGGCCTGAGTCGACGGTGGTGATCCGCTTCTGGATAGTCTCCTTTGTGCTTGCGCTGGCAGGCCTTGCGACGCTGAAGCTACGATGATCGTCTCGGGGGTCTTTGCGGGGAAACGCTATGCGGTGCTGGGCCTCGCCCGGTCCGGCCTTGCGACGGTGGCATCGCTGGCGGCAAGCGGCGCGACCGTTATCGCCTGGGATCAGCGCGAGGATGCACGGGCGCTGGTGGCAGGCAAAGCGACGCTCGGCGATCCGCTGGAGATGGACTTAGCCGGGCTGGATGCGATCGTCGTGTCGCCCGGCGTGCCGCTCAATCGCCACCCGATCTCGGCGCGGGCGCGCGAGGCTGGCGTGCCGATTATTGGCGATATCGAACTATTTGCACTCGCCCGGCCCACGCTGCCACCGCATCGCGTGATCGGCATCACCGGCACCAACGGCAAATCGACCACGACCGCGCTCATCCATCATATCGTGCGCCATGCTGGGCTGCCGACGCGGATGGGCGGCAATATCGGCCTGCCAATCCTTGCGCAGGATCCGCTCAAGGCGGGCGGCGTCTATGTGCTGGAGCTTTCCAGCTATCAGATCGACCAGACCTTCAGCCTCGACTGCGATATCGCGGTGCTGCTCAACATCACGCCGGACCATCTCGACCGCTATGATGGGTTTGAGGGCTATGTGGCCTCGAAAGAGCGGCTGTTCGCCATGCAATCTGCGGAGCATGACGCGATCATTGCGGTGGATGATGCAATGACGCAGCGCATTGCTGACGGCCTGCCAAAGAGCCGCCGTGTCTCGGGGCGCTGTGTCGATCCTGCGATGCAGGCGAAATGGCCGACGCTGCAAGGTCCGCATAATGCGCAGAACATCGCCGTCGCGGTCGCCGTGGCAGAAGCGCTCGGCATCTCCGAGGCCAATATCGCTGCGGGGCTGGAAAGCTATGTGAGTTTGCCGCACCGCATGCAGAAAGTCGCCGAAATCGACGACGTGCTGTATGTGAATGACAGCAAGGCGACCAATGCCGCCTCGACCGCGCCTGCGCTCTCCGCATGGCCTGCGGTGGAGGGGCGGCCGCGTATTCACTGGATTTTGGGCGGTGTGGCGAAATCGGACTCGCTCGATGAATGCGCCGTCGGCTTCCCCAATGTTGCGCAGGCTTATACGATTGGCGAGGCGGGGCCTTTGTTCGCTCGCTTGCTCACTGAGGCGAATGTGCCAGCGCTGGAATGCGAGTTGATGGTGACGGCTGTTGCCGAGGCCGCCAAGCGCGCGCAGCCCGGCGATATCGTGCTGCTCTCGCCTGCTTGCGCGTCCTTCGATCAATTCCGGGATTTTGAGGCGCGTGGCGATGCATTTGCAGCCGCGGTGGGCGCGTTGAACGAGCAGCAAGCGGGGGCGCAGGCATGAGCGATCTGAGCGATGAAGGCATCACGCTGGTCGAAGGCGCGCCGCCGCGTCCGGCCAAGCCTGCCCAGCTGGATATGGCGCTCTCGCCCTTGCGACCACGCCCGCGCAAGCCGTTGCCACGCGAGCGCACCGCGCTGGCGATCTGGTTCTGGGAAATCGACCGGGTTCTGCTCGGGCTGATCGTCGTGCTGATTGCGATTGGTCTGGTGTCGGTCGCGGCGGCGTCGCCCGTTGCGGCGGCCAAGCTTTCCGGCAAGGAAGGCGCGCTGTCCTCGCTTTATTTCTTCTATCGTCAGCTCATGTGGATCGGCATCGGTCTGCCGGTGATGGTCGTCATCAGCATGTTACCACGCGTGCAGGCGCGCAGGCTTGCGGTGGCGATGGCGGTGCTGTTTTCGGTCATGCTGCTGCTGGTGCCGATCATCGGCATCAATGTGAATGGCGCTTATCGCTGGCTGGGCGTAGGCGGCTTTCGCTTCCAGCCATCGGAATTCCTCAAGCCCTTCTTCGTGGTGAGCATTGCCTGGCTGCTTTCCCTGCGCGCGCGCGATCCCTCGCTGCCAGTGATTCCTCTTACGGGAATGCTGACTGGCATTGTCGCACTGTTGCTCATGCGCCAGCCGGACTTTGGCCAGACAGTGATCTTCTGCGCCTGCTGGGGCGCGCTGATCCTCATCGGCGGCGCTTCCATGCGGCTGATGAGCGCGGTGGGATGCGCGGCGCTCGGCCTGTTCGTGATGGTCTATCTGTTTTACGATAATGGGCGTGACCGAATTGACGCCTTCCTCAATCCGGTGGTCGATCCGGCGTCCGGCCCCGATCAGGTTCAGCTGGCTTATGCGACGATCACGCGGGGCGGCCTGACTGGCGTTGGCGCGGGCGGTGGCAGCGCCAAGTTCAATCTGCCGGAAGCGCATACGGACTATATCTTCTCGGTGATCGGCGAGGAATTTGGCCTTATCGCCTGTGTCGCCATCGCGCTTGTC
>CBIHKY010000171.1:0-4875 GCA_966205705.1 uncultured Alphaproteobacteria bacterium | reverse complement strand
GCGCGCAAGAGTTTCATCGCTCGGCCATTCCTCGGCCTGCCATTCATTTTCAATATAAGGATCGAGGCGCCTTTCCGTGGCTTGCTCAACACGGCGACCGGTCTGGCGGACCCATCCAAGCTCATCAGCGGCGCGCTGGGTGACCAATTTGCGCCGGTCGACACGCCGAACAGTGTCATTCAGGCGCCAGACAGCGACAAAATCCTAAAGGGGAACTAAGGTGACACAGATATTCTATCTTTGGCGGAGGGCGCGATTGGCGAATGTCATGCGATTAGGCGCGGCGCTCATTCTCGCAACAGCGGTGGCAGGCTGCATTCAGGTGCGTGCGCCGGACAAGCCGATCGAGATCAATCTCAACGTGAAAATTCAGCAGGAAGTGGTGGTGCGGCTCCAGCAGGATGCCAAAGACCTCATCCAGAACAACCCGGAGCTTTTTCCACAATGAAGCGCAAGTTTAGCATCGCCGCAGCGGCGGCTCTTCTCCTCGGTGTCGGCGTGATGAGCGCTGCCCCCGCTTTTGCTCAGGATGCTGCCGTGAGCGCAGCGAAGGCCGCAGGCGCCGTTGGCGAGCAGGCCGATGGCTATCTCGGCACCAAAGGCTCCGTGAGCGCAGACGTTCGCGCCGCAGTGGATGCGATCAACATCAAACGGCGTGCTGCCTACACCGATCTTGCCTCCAAGCGTGGCGTGACCGTTGCGGACATGGCGGCGGTGACCGGTTGCCAGACGCTCGCGGGTCGTGTCTCGCAGGGGCAGATCTACAAGATCGGCGGCGGCGAATGGCAGACCAAGGGCGCTGGGCCGATCGCTTTGCCTGATTATTGTGCAACCGCGAGTCAGTAAGTGCGGCCACAGGCTGGTTGATTCGGCCTGAAACCAGTGGCGTTTCACCAACGAACCCGCGCGCTGCCGCAATACTGGGCACCAGTGTTGACTTGGCGGCCTTGGCTTTCTACACGGGCCGCGCCTTGACGGGGGCGACATTGGCAGGTCATGCATCGGCAGCCTCACGCCCTTGAGGGACGTGAACGGGAGCTGGGTGCGATGGCCAATAACGAACCCGGGCAGGACCCGATTGCTGAGGATAAGCGCATCAACTCGCTCGAAGAGCGGCTGAAGCGTGCTGAAGCAGTCGAGAAGGTCAGAACAGGAACGAGCCAGACGGGCGCGACGGACGATAATTATCGTCTGGGCAACCGGGTGCTCGCTGAGCTGATCGGTGGTCTTGTCGGTGGCGCGTTGATTGGGTGGGTCCTGGACCGGTTCATCGGCACATCGCCTTGGCTCCTGCTGGTTTTCCTCTTTTTGGGGATTATCGTGGCCTTCAGGAACATTATTCGGATTTCGACGAAGCGTCCTGACAAATAAGGGCGCTTTCGTTGTAATCGCAGACGGCTTTTTGGGAATCAGACGTGGCAGAATCCGGTAAGATCGACCCCATGCACCAGTTCGCGATCGAGCCGATGTTCGGCACCGATCATCTGGCGATTGGCGGCTATAACATCGCGTTCACGAACAGCGCTTTGTGGATGGTGGCGACAGTCGTTGTCCTGTGGCTGTTCATGCTCGGCGGTATGAAGCGTGAGCTCATTCCCGGTCGCTGGCAGGTTGCGGTCGAGACGATGACCGGCTTTATCGACAATTTGCTCACGGCGAATGTCGGCCCGGCGGGCAAGAAGTTCGTGCCTTATGTTTTCTCGCTCTTCATGTTCATCCTGATCGCGAACCTGCTCGGCATGTTGCCATTGGGCCTTGTGGGCCTGCACCCCTTCACTTTCACGAGCCACTTCACGGCCACTGGCGTGCTCGCCATCATGAGCTTCGCCATCGTGCTGATCGTGGGCTTCTGGAAGCATGGCTTCCACTTCTTCTCGCTGTTCGTGCCCCACGGCACGCCGCTGCCGATGATCCCGTTCATCTTCCTGATCGAGCTGGTGTCGTTCCTCGTGCGTCCGTTCAGCCTCGGCCTGCGACTGTTCGTTGCGATGACCGCCGGCCATGTGCTGCTCAAGGTGCTCGCTGGCTTCGTGATCAATTCGGCCAATGCGGGTGCCGGTTTCGGCCTCACAGTGGGCCTTTCCAGCTTCGCCTTGATGATTGGCATCAGCGCGCTTGAGATGCTGGTGGCCGTCATTCAGGCCTATGTCTTCGCGCTGTTGACCTCGTTGTACATCAACGATGCGGTCAATCTGCACTAAGTTTCCGACCAACAATTATCTAGTTCTACAAAAAGGAGTTATTCACATGGACGCAGAAGCCGCAAAGCTCATCGGTGCCGGTCTCGCAGCAATTGGTGCAGGCATGGCCGCTCTTGGCGTTGGTAACGTCTTCGGTTCGTTCCTTGAGAGCGCACTGCGCAATCCAGGTGCAGCCGATGGCCAGCAGGGTCGTCTGTTCATCGGCTTCGCCGCTGCCGAGCTTCTCGGCCTGCTGGCGTTCGTCGTATCGATGATCCTGATCTTCGTTGCCTGATCGCTCGCAAGACGATTTGACAATGATGGCGAATTTGGCGGCTTCCCTGATGGGCAGCCGCCAAAGCGCACAGACGGACAGGTGATATGCCTCAGATAGCCCAGCTTGCCGCAACCTACTCGTCACAGATCTTCTGGATTCTGCTGACATTCGGGTTCGTCTTTTTCGTGATCGGCCTTGGCATGGTGCCAAAGGTCCAGTCGACGATTGACGCGCGCGACAGCAAGATTGCCGACGACCTCGCAGCGGCCAAGGCGAATTCCGCCGCGGCCGATACGCTCGAAGCCAATTGGCGGGCGAAGGAAAATGAAGCACGTGCTGCAGCACAGGCGCGGATGGTGGCTGCCAAGGCAGAAGCCATGCGCAACCGTGAAGCGGCGCTTGCGCGTGCGGACGGCGCCATCGGCGAAAAGCTGGCGGCGGCGGAACGCGAGATTGAACTCAGCCGCGTCAAGGCGATGGGTGAGATCGAAGCAGTTGCAGCGGAAGCCGCAGCGGACATCGTGCAGCGTGTTGCCGGGGCGCAAGTCTCTGCTGATGCTGCGCTCAAGGCAGTGAAGGCGGTAATCTGATGGCAAATGCAGAATCCGGTAACACCGTCTCGACCCACGGCAATGCCACGCAGGCTGTGCAATATAATCTTGAGAATGCTGACAAGGTTCAGTCGCTGAATGGTGACGTGAATGCAGCGACTGAAGCGCATGGCGGCCCTGTCGAGCATAGCATCGAGCCCACCGCTCTGATGATGAACGCGACTGCTTGGGTCAGCCTGGCAATGCTCGTGTTTCTCGGCATATTGGTCTGGAAGAAAGTGCCTGCCGTCATCGGCGCCGCACTGGACAAGAAGATCAGCGCCATCCGCACGCAGTTGGATGAAGCTTCGACCCTCCGCAAGGAAGCCGAAGCGCTGAAGGCCGAGTATGA
Source organism: uncultured Alphaproteobacteria bacterium (assembly GCA_966205705.1). Classification (GTDB taxonomy): domain Bacteria; phylum Pseudomonadota; class Alphaproteobacteria; order Sphingomonadales; family Sphingomonadaceae; genus Sphingobium. The sequence goes on along the minus strand of CBIHKY010000171.1, from coordinate 1,476 downwards.
GGCCAAGATCGCCAGCGTCGCCAAGGAAGCAGACGCCATGCGCGTTGCTGCCGAGGAAGAAGCGGCTGATCTGATCAGCGCTGCAAAGGTGGAAGCCGAAGCGCTGATCATCCGCCGCCAGAAGATGGCGGAGGATAAGATCGGTGCCGCTGAGCGTGGTGCGATTGCCGACGTGCGCGCGCGTGCAGCAGCCGCAGCGACAGCCGCCGCAACGGCGCTGGTGCGCGAGACGCATGATGCCAAGGCCGACAAGGGTCTGGTGGATGATGTGATCTCCAAGCTTACGCACTAAGCGGCGGGCATGTGGAGATTGAAAGGCCGGGCAGAGATTTCTGTCCGGCTTTTTCGTGCCGGTTGCGCGACGACGTTCGATGCATGCTAGCGCTCGTCTGAAAGAGGTCGTTGCCTAATGATCTACGTCACCCCGGACTTGATCCGGGGTCCCGCTACCCTTCTTAGCTAATCGCTCCACGGTTCGAGGAGAAGCGGGATCGCGGGTCAAGCCCGGGATGACGAAGGGTGAGGGTGGGAACAATTTGCGCAACAATCCCCTCTGAAGTGGAGAGGTCGGGCGTGATGGCGCGGCCCGCTGCTTGGAATGCGTCCATCGGAACAGTGAATCTCTTCGCCGTCATTGCTCCCACCGGGCGGCCGCCCTAAATCACCGGAATGACTGACCGGCCTTCTTCCCCAAATCGATTCAATGAAGACAAGGCCACCTTCTCGGTGCGCGGCAGCGACACGCCGGACATCGAGATTGGCGTCGCCGCGATTCGGGAAACGCTGAAAACGCTCGGCACGCGGCCCGGCGTCTATCGCATGCAGGATTCGCGCGGTGATGTGCTCTACGTCGGCAAGGCCCGCGCCCTGCGTAGCCGTGTGACCAACTACACGCAGGTCGATCGACTCTCGCGTCGCCTGCAGCGGATGGTCTCGCAAACCCGCTCCATGACGATCGTCACGACCCAGAGCGAAGCCGAGGCGTTGCTGCTGGAAGCGCAGCTCATCAAGCGCTTTCGTCCGCCTTATAATGTGCTGCTGCGCGATGATAAAAGCTTCCCCTTCATCCTCCTGCGCACCGATCATGAGTTTGCCCGCGTCCAGCTTCACCGTGGCGCCCGCAAAGCGAAGGGGCATTATTATGGCCCGTTCGCCGGGGCAGGGCAGGTGCGCCGCACGCTGAATGCGCTGCAAAAACTGTTCCTGCTGCGCAGCTGCACAGATAGCTTTTTCGCCAATCGCTCGCGCCCCTGCCTGCTCTATCAAATCCGCCGCTGCTCGGCGCCCTGTGTGGGCCGTATCGAAGAGGCCGCCTATGCCGAATTGGTCGGCGATGCGCAGGATTTTCTCGGCGGCAAATCCACCAAAGTGCAAGAGAAGCTCGGCGAGGCGATGAGCGCAGCGGCCCAGTCGCTCGATTATGAAATGGCCGCGGTCTATCGCGACCGGCTCAAGGCGCTCACCTTCATTCAGGGC
>CBIHKY010000170.1:0-4963 GCA_966205705.1 uncultured Alphaproteobacteria bacterium | reverse complement strand
CTCAGTCCTTAGCTCCATGAGCAATTTTGGCGGATCGAGCGTGAATGCCCGCTACCGGAAGGATTATTGATGCGCGCGGCATCTCTCATCCTGCTCTGTGCGCTGAGCGCCTGCAATCGCGAGCCAAGCTTCGATGAGCGCTACAATGAGCAATCGCAGAAGCTTGGCGCCACCGCGAACACCATGGCGGTGGAACTGGGCAATCAGCTCAATGCCTCGGTCGCGGCGGGCAGGCTTGATGCGAACGCAAATGCCCTCTCCAGCCAAACGAACACGCAGTAACCGCTTGGATAAAGATCAAATCATCGACGACGCAGAACCGGCCTCGCCGACAGAACTGGAAGCCTTAGCCGACACCGTGCCCGGCTCCGGCGAACATTCGCCACACACCTTCCCGCTGAGCGCCTGGTGGGCGATCATCAAGCGCGTCTATGTGATGGTCGGCTTCCACAATCTCAGTCTGCTGGCGGCGGGCGTTGCCTTTTTCTCATTCCTCGCTTTCGTGCCGCTCATCGGCGCGACGGTGATGTTTTACGGTCTGGTGGGTGACCCGCAAACCGTCGCTGGCAATGTGAGCCTGCTGCAAGGTGTTGTCCCGCCTGAAGTGCTTACGATCCTCGAAGACCAGATGCTCGCCATCGTCACCACCAGCAAGGCCGCGAAGGGCTTCGGCCTTGCGATCGCGCTCTTCTTCTCCGTCTATGGCGCCATGCGCGCCGCCACGGCGATGATGGCCGCGCTCAACATCATTTATGAGGAGCATGAGACACGCAACATCCTGCGCACCACAGGCGTTGCGGCGGCCATCACGGTCGGCATGGTCGGCGTCGCGCTGATCGGCACCATCGCGATCTCGGCCTTCACTTATGTCAGCCACTTCCTCGCGCCCTTTCTTGGCAGCACGACGACATTGGTCGTGCAAATCCTCACCTGGGTGCTGGCGGGCACGCTCATCAGCGTCACCTTCGCGGTCTTCTTCCGTTACGCGCCGGATCGCCGCGCCGCAAAATGGCGCTGGCTCTCCGTAGGCTCCATCCTCTCGACTTTGCTGTGGGTCGCGATCACCTTCGGCTTCGGCTTTTACGTCGCTAATCTCACCAATTACAACGCCACCTACGGCTCGCTCGCCACCGTCGTCATCTTCCTGATGTGGCTGTTCCTCTCTGCCTTCGCCGTGCTGATCGGCGCGGAGATCAATAGCGAGATGGAGCGCCAGACGATGGTGGATTCCACCGTGGGGCCAGATCGTCCGTTCGGCATGCGCGGCGCTGTGATGGCCGATAGCGCTGCCGTGGGAGACGCCAGTCGCATCCTGCTCGAAAAGAAGCGGCGGCGGCAGGCGCAGCATGTAGCCTATAGGAATGATCGCTCATCGCACTGATCGCGGTGAGTCGGGGAACTCCCGCATTAGCGCGGCATTGCTAGGCTATACGCATTAACAGGAGACAGACGATGGCGACCCAGACCCCAAGCTCAAACCTACCGGTCGTTCGCCCAACGGCTGAGAGCAGTAGTCCTGCGCGCGAAAAGCTCGCCAAAACCGCCGCTCAGACCGGCAAGCTCGTCTCCAAAGCCAGCGCAAAAGTCGCCCGGCCGATCGCCCGCACGCTCAAGCAGGAGGAGCCACGCACCCTCGCTAAAATGTTGATCGCCGCAGCAGCGCCGCGCATCGCCATTGGCGTGCTGAAGTTCGCCTTGCGCAATCCCGTCATCGCGGTTGGCGGTGTACTCATTTTCGCCGCCATCTCCCAAATGAACACGGATGATCTTGAGGTCTAAACGCGTTTCTGCACAGCGCTTACGGCATCGATAAAAATTTGCGCGCTGGCGGGGATTGATCCCCTCGCCCGCCGATACATTGAGAAGCTTCGGTGGAGTTCCAGCGCTGGAACAGGCACGATCATGATTTCGCCGCGCGCGAGGGCATGGGTCAGCAAAGGCTCTGGAAGCCAGGCGATGATATTGCTGCGAGCAACGACCTCCACGACCGTCTCCACCGAATCCGTTTGAAGGCTGCTTTTCGGCGGGGCGAAACCGAGTGATCGTACTAGCGCTTCAAACTGACGGCGGGGCGTCGCATCACTGCGCGGCATCGCCCACCGTGCGTTCAGAACATCGGTGACAAGCGGCGTCGTCCCCTTCCCCACCAAAGGGTTCGATGGCGCGCAAAAGGTAACGCACCGGTCTTTGAATCCGCTTGTGCCCAATCTCACCACCTCGATATCGGCGGGCGGCGCCTCGGCAAAGATGATGTCGACCTCCCGGTCAGCCAGCGCAACCAGCACCTGATCTTGCGATCCGACAGTCAGCTCGATGCGCAGATCGGGCGCACGCTCATTTATCAGCGCCAGCACATCGGGGAAAAGTGAGCGGGCAATTGCGGCCACGCCACCAATGCGGATCGCGCCACGTTTCAATCCGCGATGCGCATCGATCATGTCCTGCGCAGCCGTCATTTCGTAAAGGAGCAGCCGGACGCGCGGCAGCAAATCTGCACCCGCAAGCGTCAAATGCATGCCCTTGCTATCCCGGTCGAACAATGGCTCGCCCAACTGCTCTTCCAAGCTGCGGATATGGCGGGAAATCGTCGGTTGTGAGCCATTGAGCGCCCGCGCGGCGCGGCCTACTGTGCCATGATCGGCGACCGCCTGAAACGCCGCCAGCAAATGCCGCTCAAAGGTCATGCAACATCCGTATGCGCTGGTGGATAATTTGCAATAGGCGGCATGACCTGCGTTTGCGATGATGCCATCTGAAAATGAGCCTGGAGAGTATGATGCCGACAGTCCGCGACGCCACAATCCGCCTTTTGCGCGATCTTGGCATCACCACCATCTTCGGCAATCCCGGCTCGACGGAACTGCCGATGTTCCGCGATTTCCCGGACGATTTCTGCTATATCCTCGGCCTGCAGGAATCCGTCGTGATCGGCATGGCAGATGGCTATGCGCTCGCAACGCGCAATGCCGCGCTGGTCAATCTGCACAGTTCGGCAGGCACCGGCCATGCGCTGGGCAATCTCTTTTCCGCCTATAAGAACCAGACGCCGCTCATCGTCACGGCTGGGCAACAGGCCCGCTCGATCATGCCGTTCGAAGCCTTTCTGCATGCCGAACGCGCGACGGAGTTTCCACGCCCATTCGTCAAATGGGCTTGCGAACCCGCCCGCGCGCAGGACGTGCCGCTGGCGATTGCCCGCGCTTATTATGAGGCGATGACGCCCCCGCATGGGCCAGTGTTCGTCTCGGTGCCAATCGATGACTGGGATATGGAATGTGATTGGGTGTCCGCCCGCCAAATCTCCACGCTTAACCCCGGCGACCCAGAGGCAATTGCCCGGCTCGGCACTGCACTTGCCAAGGCGCAAACCCCTGCCTTCATCCTCGGCGCGGGCATTGCGCGCGACAATGCGTGGGAGCCGATGGTTGCCCTTGCCGAGCAGCAGAACGCCTCGGTCTATGCCGCGCCCTATGCCAGCCGCAATGTGTTCCCGGAGGATCACCCTCTGTTCCGTGGGTTCGTCCCCGCCTTCAAGGAGCGGATGAACACGCTGCTCGCCGAGCATGACCTGATTGTAACGATGGGTGGCCCGCTCAACCTCTATCATGCTGAAGGCTTCGGCCCTCATCTGCCGGAAGATGCGCAATGCTGGACGGTGGGCGACAATCCAGCCGTCCTATCCTGGGCGCCGGTGGGCAATGCCATCCTCGGCAACACACGCGCCATCGCGCAGACATTGCTTTCGCTCGGCGCAACATCCAGCCGCCCGGCCCCCTCGCCGCGCGCCACCCCCGCGACGCTCAATCCCGATGTGCTGGATGACCGGCGCGCCATGCAGGTCATCGCACAGGCCCTGCCCGCCAATGCGAGCATCGTTGAGGAAGCGCCCAGCTCCCGCTCGGCCATGCAGGCCTATCTGCACATCAATCGCCCGGATTGCTTCTTCACGACCGCAAGCGGCGGCCTTGGCTATGGCATGCCAGCGGCCGTCGGCGTTGCGCTTGCCCGGCCCACAGATCGCATCGTCGCCCTGATTGGTGATGGATCGGCCATGTATGGCATTCAGGCGCTCTTCTCGGCTTTCCAGCTGGAGGCGGAAATCACCTTCGTCATCATCAATAATGGCAAATATCAGGCCCTGCGTGATTTCGGCCAGACCTTCGGGATGCAGCGCGTGGTCGGCACGGATCTTTCAGGGCTGGATTTCTGCGCCTTGGCCAAGGGGCATGGCATCACGGCCTGCGAACAGGTTTCCGATGCAGGCGCGCTCAAGCTTGCGCTGGAGAAGGCGTTTGCGGCGGATGGGCCAAATCTGGTCGAGGTGGTGGTCAGCTAGGCCATGTGGACAAATTCCACCCGCAAGGATTGTCTGCAATTGGACAGTCAACAAAGCCCGTCCGATGACGGATATGAGGTGGGGAACTGCATCTAAAGCCCTTCCTCTGAAGAGTAGGGGAGCAGAGGCAGGTTTCAGAGCAGAAATCCTAAATTGCGACCTTCGCGGCAAAGCTGAACAAATGGCCGCTTTCAATGCTTGCCGCTACTTAGCGCTATGGCACCAACGTCGTGGGAAGGGGAACGGCAGCTTTCGGGAAGGCGGGTGGCAATAGCCGACATTGCGTGTCCAGCTTTTCCCAAGAGGGATGGTGAAGCGGGAAAACTTCCGCAGGCTCATTAACGGGCCGGCGGCTGCATAAGCTCTATCGTGATATGATCGGGTCCTGAAACATATGCCACCAACGTACCCTTCCGTGGCCCACCCGCGATCGGCAGCGGACGACCCTTGGCCTTCCATCCTGCTGCCTCGACGCGGGCAATAGCGGCATGAATATCCTTCACGGTCAGAGCCAGGTGGGCCGCTCCGATCGCTCCCGCGCTGTTGGGCACCGCCCCGTTCTGGCGCCCTTTTGAATATTGCAACAGTTCGACTGCGTAACCGTCTGGTGCCCTAACGATAGCCGTT
>CBIHKY010000169.1:0-5069 GCA_966205705.1 uncultured Alphaproteobacteria bacterium | reverse complement strand
ATCTCTGGCAAATCTCTGCATTCAGGTGAGTGCTTCCAGCGCAGCCAGTAGTGTTTTCTCTTCAATCAACAGCCGTTCGCGGAATTTGCGATTGCTCTCGACGACGCGCTTCATCACCTCGGCCTGCAGCACCCGTCCTTCATCCGTAAGCGTCAGGCTGAGGGACCGGCCATCAATGGGCGCATCGCTAACAAATCCTCGCGCTTTCATCCGGCTTACAAGCGGCGTGAGATTGGCGCGCTTGATTGCCAGCGCCCGGCCCACATCGCTTTGTCGGCAGCCCGGATTGGTGCCGACCAGAATGAGGAATGAGGCTTCACCTACGCTCAGGTCTAGCGGCCGCAGTGCGTCGATCACATCGCCCATCATCGTCATGGAGGCGCGGCGCAGGCGGTAGCCCAGCATATCGTCCAGCGGGCTGATCAACGGCGCTTTTGGTACGACCGCCGCACCACTTTGCCCAGGTTCTGGGGCATGACCGGTTGCTTCGCTATCTTTGCTCATCATGCCTCCTTCCGGCTTGTCGACCCTGTCCGATAATGCTATACGACATAGCATAAATAGTCTGGAAGGGAAATGCCATGTCTGATGAAAACAAGCCCGTCGAGCAGCAGGAAGATACGGTTCGCGTAGAGGTTGCGAACAATATCGCCTGGGTTTCCTTCAACCGCCCCAACAAGCGCAACTGCATGAGCCCCAAGCTCAATCGTCAGATGATGGCCGTTCTGAACGATCTGGAATTCCGTGACGATGTAGGCGTTCTGGTGTTGACCGGTGAGGGCACAGCCTTCTCCGCAGGCATGGATCTCAAAGAGTATTTCCGCGAGAGCGAAGCTCAGGGGCTCGCCGGTGTGCGCCAGTCGCAGCGTGAAGCCTACACATGGTGGGAGCGTCTGCGCTGGTTCCAGAAGCCGACGATCGCGATGATCAATGGCTGGTGCTTTGGTGGCGCCTATGGTCCGCTGTTCGCTTGCGATCTGGCCTATTGCGCTGATGAAGCACAGTTCGGCCTGTCGGAAGTCAATTGGGGCATTCTGCCCGGCGGCGGCGCAACCAAGGTTGCTGTCGAGCTGATGCCAATGCGACAGGCCATGTATCACGCCATGATGGGCGAGAACCTCACCGGTGCGCAGGCTGAGAAGTACGGCCTCGTGAATGAGTCGCTGCCGCTCGATCAGCTCAAGGCGCGCGTGCAGAAGGTTGCCGAGACGCTGGTGCAGAAGAATTGGGCAACGCTGAAATACACCAAGGATGCTGTCCGTCGCACGCGTGAGATGACCTATGATAATGCAGAGGATTATCTGATCCGTCTGCAAGAGGGCCTAAACTGGTTCGACAAGTCGGATGGTCGCCATGTCGCGATGAAGCAGTTCCTTGATGACAAGACGTTCAAGCCCGGCCTTGGTCATTACGACAAGACCAAGACTGAAGTCTGAGCTTCAGATTAGGGTATCGTTTGGCTCGAGCTTGCCGATTTTGGCAGGCTCGGGCCTCACGATGTGAGGATAAGACTGATTGATCCCGTTCGGGAGAGGTGAAGCATGACGATCGAGACCGAGACGCGCTCGCAAACAAGCGCATTTGACATTAATCGCCTTTTGCGCCCGCGCTCTGTTGCCATCGTTGGCGCGTCGGAAAAGCCGGGTGCGCTCGGTGCTGCGGTGCTCGCCAACTTCGTTCGCAATGATTATCCCGGTGATATTCATCTCATCAATCCCAAGCGCGAAACGATCGATGGGCGCCCTTGCATCGCGAGTGTGGATGCGCTGCCTGATGGCGTCGATCTCGCCATCCTCGCAATCCCACGCGTCGCTGTGATCGATACGATCCGTCAACTGGCGGCGCGTAACGTTGGCGCGGCAATCATTTTCGCGGCCGGCTTTGCCGAAGGTGGCGAGGCAGGCATTGCCGATCAGCTTGAGATCGGCCGCATCGCGCGTGAAGCAGGCATGGTGATCGAGGGGCCAAACTGCCTTGGCTCGGTCAATTATGTCGATCGCATTCCGCTGACCTTCATCGATACGGATATTGCAGCGCCAAGCCCCGGCGGCATTGGCATCGTCTCCCAGAGCGGCGCGATGGCGGCGGTGTTGGCGGTGATGCTGGAAGCCCGTGGGCTGGCGCTCAGCTATTCGGTCTCAACCGGTAACGAGGCGGCAAACGGCGTTGAAGATTTCGTCGAATATCTGATCACGGACAAGACGACGCGCATCATCGCGATGATCGTCGAGCAGTTCCGTCAGCCCGCGCGCTTTCTGGCGCTGGTCGAGCAGGCAAAGGCCGCCGGCAAGCTGGTTGTGCTGTTGCACCCCGGCAAGAGCAGTGCAGCGCGTGAATCCGCCGCGACCCATACCGGCGCGATGGCAGGTGATTACAAGCTGATGCGGGCGAAGGTTGAGCGCGCTGGCGTGATCATGGCAGAAACGCTGGAGGAATTGGGCGACATCAGCGAGATCGCCGCCGTTTGTCCGGCGCTCCCGAGCGGCGGCACGACTGTGCTCGGCGAATCCGGAGCGCTCAAGGCGCTGACGCTCGATCTGGCGGAAGAGCTTGGCCTGTCGCTGCCTGTCCTCGATGACGAGAATGCGCCCGCCTTGCGCGCGGCGCTGCCCGACTTCGTGCCCGTCAGCAATCCGCTGGATCTGACCGCGCAGGGTCTGGTCGATCCCGATATGTATTACCGCACCCTCGCGGCACTGTTTGCCGATGACCGGGTTGGCACGATTTTCGCGGGCCTGATCCAGACCAATCCCGCAACCATCGGCATCAAGCTGCCGCCGTTCCTGCGGGCCGTGCGCGAGCTCAAGCCCAACAAGCCGCTGATCTTTGGCGGTGTGGACGAAGGCGCGCCTGTGCCTGCCGACTGGATTGCACAATTGCGTGCCGAGGGCATTCCTTACTTCCCGTCGACCGAGCGGGCCTTGCGCGCCATTCGGCGGATCGCGGCCGCTAATGAGCAGGACGCATCGAAAACGGATGCTGCGCCTTCGCCCGTTCCTGCGCTCGCCAATGAGCATGGTGTTGTGCCGGAATATAAGTCCAAGGCGCTGCTCGCACCGCTCGGCATCTCCTTCCCCAAGGGGCAATTTGCTGCGACGGTCGAGCAGGCGATTGCGGCTGCAGAGGTCATTGGCGGCCCGGTCGTCATGAAGGCGCAGGCCGCATCGCTGAGCCACAAGAGCGATGCCGGCGGCGTTGCGCTCAATCGGCAAGGGTCCGAGGCGATTCGTGCGGCCTGGGAGCAACTGGTCGCCGATGTGAAGCGCTAGGATGCCTCCATCATCCTCGATGGCGTGCTGATCGAAGCGATGGGCGCGCGCGGGCTTGAGTTGATTGTCGGCGCGAAGAATGATCCGCAATGGGGTCCGGTCATTCTCGCTGGTTTTGGCGGCGTGACGGCTGAGATTCTGCAGGATGTGTGCCTGCTCTCGCCGGATATGACCAAGGCTGCAATCATTGCCGAACTCGGCAAGCTCAAGCAGGCGGCGCTGCTGCATGGGTATCGTGGTGCGCCTGCGCTCGATGTGGATGCGGTTGCGGACCTGATCGGTCAGGTTGGGCAATTGCTGCGGGCTGAGCCGCGTATTACCGAGCTCGATCTCAATCCGGTCGTGGTTTATCCAAAGGGGCAGGGCGTTGTGGCGCTCGATGCGCTGATGCTGCTGGACTGAACGGGGATGAGGGCGACTTAATGAAGTCGTCACCCCGGACTTGATCCGGGGTCCCGCTGTCCCTTTCGATATGCCCAAAGAAAAGCGGGATCCCGGGTCAAGCCCGGGATGACGGCTGCTTGGTAGTGACTGGCAGCATCAGTCGGCGGCCAACAGCTTCAATGCTAAACACGACCCCCTTCCCCCGCGGAAGGGGGTCGTTTTCATATGGGTGAAATCGCCTTTGCTGCATGAAATTCTGCACTCTTCTAGTCGATTGGCTCTGGCAATGCGCGTTGATTTCGTGTAGGTGAAAAATTCGTGTATACGAACAACTTGGAATTCAATGAGCGACTCGCCTTCTTCGGCAACGCCTCTGCTGTTGTTGCCCGGTCTCATCTGCGATGCGCACATCTGGGCGCCGCAAACAGACGCGTTGCGCGCGCAGCGCCAGATCATTGCCGTGGATGGCTATGGCGAGAGCGATAGCCTTGAGGCGATGGCCGAGCACGCGCTCGCTAATGCGCCGGAGCGCTTCATTGTCATTGGCCATTCAATGGGTGGCCGCGTCGCTCTGGAAATATTGCGGCGGGTGCCGGATCGTGTCGTGGGGCTGGGCCTCATCAGCACCGGCGTTCATTCGCCCAAACCCAATGAAGCGGAAGGCCGCTTTGCCCTGCTCGCGCGCGGTGTGGAAGAGGGCATGGATGCGCTCATCGACGCATGGTTGCCGCCGATGGTGTGGGAGCCAAATCATTTGCAGCCTGGCCTGATGGAGGGCTTGCAAGCCATGTGTCAGGAAGCAGGTCTCGATAGTTACGAGCGCCAGATCCGCGCATTGCTGGCCCGGCCAGAGGTGGAGAGCCTGCTGCCTACCATCAAATGCCCCGCGCTGGTGGCGACGGGCGCGCATGACGCTTGGGCCTCGCCCGCGCAGCATGAAGGCTTTGCGGCGCATATCCCCAATGCGAGGCTCGTCATCATTCCGGGCGCTGGCCACATGGTCCCGCTAGAACAGCCCGAGGCGATGACAGGGGCGCTGGTCGATTGGCTCGCGACCTTCGATGCGGGACATGCCAACGAGGCGTGAGCATTCAAAACCAAATTTCCAAAAACCCTGAACCTGAAGTCTGAAGGAGAGTAAAATTGGCTAATAATCTTCAAGAAGTGCTGGATGGCGCCGGTAACACCGTCGACTTTCTGCGCAACCAGCAGGCCGGCCCAAATGTGTATCCCGGCGTTCCTGCAGAATATAGCAATTGGCGCAATGAGCAGCGCGCATGGGCGAAGACCGCCGTGTTGTTCAACCAGAGCTACCACATGGTCGAGCTGATGGTCGAAGGCCCCGATGCCTTCGCATTCCTCAACGCTCTGGGCATCAACAGCTTCAAGAATTTCGCGCCCGGCAAGGCCAAGCAG
>CBIHKY010000168.1:0-5113 GCA_966205705.1 uncultured Alphaproteobacteria bacterium | reverse complement strand
ACGCTGTTGCTTAAAGCCCCTCCTCTTCAGAGGAGGGGTTGGGGTGGTGCAGCAACATTGGCGTGGGGGAGCTACGATGCTGACGCATCGTCACCACCCCCGACCCCTCCTCTGAAGAGGAGGGGAGAGACGTCAGCAACCGTCATGTGCGGGCTGCCCCCCTCAAGCCACCGCAGCATATTGCTTACCCGGCAGCATCACCAGCGGCAGCGTCTTGAATCCCGGCCGCGCCAACAAATAACCCTGAACATAGCGCACGCCCAAGGCCCGCAGCGCTGCATATTCGCCCCCGGTCTCGATGCCCTCGACAATCACCTTGATGTCCAGCGCGCGGGCGATGCGGATGATCCCGTCGACGATGATCCGGCGCGGCAGATCGGTATCCAGCCCGCGCACCAGTTCCATGTCGAGTTTGATATAGTCAGTCTGGAATTTCGCCAGCAGCCCAAGCCCGGCATAACCCGCGCCAAAATCGTCGATCGCCGTGCCAAAGCCCATCTTGCGATAAGCCTCGACGATCCCCGCGACATGCTGCGGATCCACCATCTCCTCATTCTCTGTAAATTCAAAGATCAGCCGCTCGACGGGGAATCCCGTTGCCTTCGCCGTCTTCAATGTCAGCTGAATGCAGGCGACGGGTGAATAGACGGCATTGGGCAGGAAGTTGATGGAGAGCTTGGCATTAGTCTCCAATATGCCTGCCGCAACCGCACCCTCGATCGCGGCCACGCGGCACTGCTGATCGAAGGCGTAGCGGTTCTCGGGCGTGACCTGTGCCAGCACCGACGCCGCACCCTCGCCATTGCTCCCCCTCACCAGCGCCTCAAAGGCGAAGGGACGACCGGTCTCACAATCGACAATGGGCTGGAAGGCCATTGCGATATCGAACTGATCGCTCGGCGCTTTGCACCCCTGACACCCTACTTGCATTCAACATTCTCCAAATCTCGCCGAAATCAAGCGCATGGAGAGGCTAACAGTTTGTAAAAGCGGCTGTCCGCGCAGAGGTTTTGCGATGAGCGGAGCGTCGTTCGTCGCAAAAACCGTGGCAGAGCGAAGGGAGCGCTTACCAGCCCATCATTTCACCGCCCGCAGCAAGGCCTGATGCACCGAGTCGGCAGCGCGCCGCGCAGCACTGCTTTGCGCCTGATTATAATCCAGCGCCTGCACGACATAAGCGACCTTTCGATCAACCGCGATGCAATAGACCGTCAAAGAACCTCCGCCTTTGCGCGGGCCCGATGCGAAGACGGCCAGCTGCCCCGGATAAAATTTGCGCTCAGCCGCCACATAGCCCAGCGCCGCGGAGGCCTTCTCGGTGATCGCGAGGCAGGCCGCGAGCGTGAGCTTGCCAGCATCCTCACGCTCGACGCGATATTCCAGTCCGAATTTTTCGGAAGCCGCAACCGCTGGCTGCATCGTGGCGAGGCCCATGAGCACAGCCGCGAAAATCCTGTATCCCGTCATCAATCCATCCTCCGCTTGCCGCGCTGAGCTGACCCACGCGGTCGTGCACCTGCATGCATGCGCACCACCCCGCCCTCAAGCCAGCATGAGACAGACCGAGCAAAAGCGCCGCTCATCGCAAAGTGGAACGGGCGCGGGCGACCGCACGTTGGGTTTGTGAAAGGAATGCAAGATGGAACGCGAAGTTCATAAATCGAAGGAAGACGCCCGCGCCGGTTCTACGCCGCACATCGTCCGCTATGTGCTGGGTATTTCGCTCGTGCTCGCGCTCATCGTCATGGTCGTCTTGCTACTTTGGGGCTCGACTCAAAGCTGACCCTCCCATCCCTGTCGGTCCGCCGGATCGACAGGGATAGACGTCACTAATCAGACGTCGCGCCGACCAAGCAGGCGCAGCCGGAGCGCGTTCAGCTTGATGAACCCAGCAGCATCACGCTGATCATAAGCGCCCGCATCATCCTCAAATGTCACAACCTTCTCGCTATAGAGCGAATTGGGTGACTTGCGTCCGACGATCATGCAATTGCCCTTGTACAGCTTGAGCCGCACCGTGCCCGAGACTTTCACTTGGCTATGATCGATCGCCGCCTGTAGCATCTCGCGCTCAGGCGAGAACCAGAAGCCGTTATAGATCAGCTCTGCATAACGCGGTGCCAGCTCGTCCTTGAGGTGCGCAGCGCCCCGGTCGAGCGTCAACTGCTCGATGCCGCGATGAGCAAGCGCATAAATCGTGCCGCCCGGCGTCTCATACATGCCACGCGACTTCATGCCGACGAAGCGGTTCTCGACCAGATCGAGCCGGCCAATGCCATGCTTGCGCCCATATTCGTTGAGCGTCTCCAGCAGCGTCGCCGGGCTTAGCTTCTTGTCATTGATCGCAACGCCATCGCCACGCTCGAAATCGATAGTGATATATTCGGGCTTATCCGGCGCATCTTCCGGGCTCACCGTGCGCGAATAGACATAGTCCGGCACTTCATCCCACGGATCTTCCAGCACTTTGCCTTCCGATGAGGTGTGGAGCATGTTGGCGTCGGTCGAGAATGGCGCTTCGCCGCGCTTGTCCTTGGGCACCATGATCTGATGCTCCTCGGCCCATTCGATCAGCCGCGTGCGCGATGTCAGATCCCACTCACGCCAGGGCGCGATCACCTTGATGTCCGGCTGCAGGGCGTAATAGCCCAGCTCGAAACGGACCTGATCATTGCCCTTGCCCGTCGCGCCATGCGACACGGCATCGGCGCCCACCATCTTGGCGATCTCGATCTGGCGCTTGGCGATGAGTGGCCGCGCAATCGACGTGCCGAGCAGATACAGCCCCTCATACATCGGGTTGCCGCGCATCATCGGGAACACATAATCGCGCACAAATTCTTCGCGCAGATCGTCGATGAAGATATGCTCTTCCTTGACGCCTGCGTTGATCGCCTTTTGCCGCGCAGGCTCCAGCTCTTCGCCTTGCCCCAGATCAGCGGTGAAGGTCACGACTTCGCACTGATAATTAATCTGGAGCCATTTCAGGATCACACTGGTGTCGAGACCGCCCGAATAGGCAAGGACAACGCGATTGATCTTGTCGGACATGGCGACGTTTCTTTCCGGCTGAAGCGTGAACGATATGGCCGCGCGCCTATCAGCGTCGCATCGCGCGCGCAACCTCATCGGGCTGTGTTCTCCGGCATCGTGGCGCAAAGCCGCGAGTGAGAAAAGCGATCATAATGACCAGATCAATCAATTTAGCCACACAGACGGAACTGGTTAAGAAGAAAATTAGGGAACTGCCTCGCTCAATCGGCGACGGCATCCTCGGCGGAGCCCCCACAATCGCCGAGGCCCGCGGCCACGCCCCCCCCCCGGCGACGCCCCCGTCCTTCCCCATCACCATCCGCGCGCCAAACAAAACCGCCCCGAATTGCTCCGGGGCGGCTCTCTCATGCGATTATCTTTCGGTCAGACCAGATCGAACCGATCAGCATTCATCACTTTGACCCAGGCCGCCACGAAGTCATTGGCAAACTTCTCCTCGGCGTCCGCTGCCGCATAGACCTCAGACAAGGCCCGCAGCTGCGAGTTCGAGCCGAACACAAGATCCGTCCGCGTCGCTGTCCACCGTTGCTGGTCCGTCGCGCGATCGGTGCCGATGAACAGGTCGTCAGCATCATTCTCCACCTGTTTCCACGCCGTACCCATGTCGAGCAGGTTGATAAAGAAGTCGTTGGTCAGCTTACCCGGTCGATCGGTCAGCACGCCATCGCTCGATCCGCCATGATTGGCGCCCAGCACGCGCAGACCACCAACCAGCACCGCCATCTCCGGTGCACTCAGCCCCAGCAATTGCGCCCGGTCGATCAGCAATTCCTCGGTCGGCACGCTGAAGCGCACCTGCAGATAATTGCGGAAGCCTTCCGCCTTGGGCTCCAGCACCGCAAAGCCCTCAACATCGGTCTGCTCCTGCGTTGCATCGACGCGACCCGGCGTGAACGGCACCTCGATCTGCCGGCCAGCATCCGCCGCCGCCTTCTCGACTGCCGCCGATCCGCCCAGCACGATGAGATCAGCGATGCTCACCTTCTTGCCACCCGAAGCAGCGCCATCAAACGCTACCTTGATGCCCTCCAGCACGCCCAACACCTTCGCCAATTGCGCAGGCTGATTAACCTCCCAATCTTTCTGAGGGGCCAGCCGGATGCGCGCGCCATTAGCGCCGCCGCGATGATCGGAGCCGCGATAGGTCGCCGCTGATGCCCAGGCCGTCGTCACCAGTTCGGCGATGCTCAGGCCCGAGGCAAGCAACCGCGCCTTCAGATCAGCAACATCACCCTCATTGATCAACGGGTGCGACACCGCAGGCAGCGGATCCTGCCAGAGCAGATCTTCCGCGGGAACCTCAGGCCCCAGATACCGCGCCTTTGGCCCCATATCGCGGTGGCACAGCTTGAACCATGCGCGCGCGAAGGCATCGGCGAACGCAGCCGGGTCCGCACGGAACCGCTCCGAAATCGCCCGATAGGCCGGGTCTTCCCGCATCGCCATATCGGCCGTGGTCATCATCGTCGGCAAGCGGCGATCCGGGCTGTGCGCGCCGGGGGCCATATCGTCCGGCTTCTGCCCAACCGGCTGCCACTGCTTGGCCCCGGCAGGGCTGCGCACCAGCTCATACTCATAATCGAGCAGCATGTGGAAAAAGCTCATATCCCATGTGATCGGCGTCGGCGTCCATGCGCCCTCGATGCCGCTGGTGATGCTGTCATCGCCAAAGCCGCTTTCATGACCGCTCTGCCAGCCAAGACCCTGCATCGCGACATCCGCGCCTTCCGGCTCCGCGCCGATCTTGGAGGCGTCGCCAGCGCCATGCGCCTTGCCGAAGGTGTGCCCACCTGCGGTCAGCGCCACCGTCTCCTCATCATTCATGCCCATCCGCGCGAACGTCTCGCGGATATCACGGGCCGATTGCAGCGCATCGGGATTACCACCCGGCCCTTCCGGGTTCACATAGATGAGGCCCATCTGGATCGCCGCGAGCGGATCTTCGAGCGCCATGTCCTTGTCGGGCTGGATGCGGGTTTCATTGCCATCCTGGCCAACCCACTGTTCCTCCGTGCCCCAATAAATATCCTTCTCCGGTTCGAACACGTCCGCACGACCA
>CBIHKY010000167.1:0-5120 GCA_966205705.1 uncultured Alphaproteobacteria bacterium | reverse complement strand
CGATCCAGCCGCTCGCGCCATAATAGGCCGGGCGATAATAGATATCTGGCTCAGCCTCGATCAGCGCGGCCATTTCATCAGCGCCGGAGGTTTTGACGAGCAGCGCGACCGCATCTTCGCCATGATAACGCACTGAGACATAAGCAAAGAATTTGCCGGATTTCTCGCCGCCCACACGCCAACCTGAGCTGCCGTGCGATGACTGCGCGGAGGTTTCCGGCAGGGAAAGCGCCAGTTCGCTTACTTTCCCGATGATCCAATCCGGCGATATCTCGCGGCTTACATAGGCTGCGAGCGTTGCAGGGTAGAGCTGATATTCCGCGTATAGAACGCGCTGCGCCAATGTTTCGGCGGTGTCACTTGGCAATATGGCGACGGGGATCTGGCCCAGGACTGGGCCATCATCCAGCTCCGGCGTCACGACATGCACCGAGCAGCCACCATGCGTGTCGCCTGCATCAATGGCGCGCTGATGCGTATCGAGGCCCTTATATTTGGGCAGCAGCGCCGGGTGGGTGTTGAGCATCCGTCCAGCCCATGCGCTCACAAAGCCGCGCGTGAGAATGCGCATATAACCGCACAAGGCGACATAATCTGCACCAGCCTTCACGATTTCCGCCTGCATTATGGCATCATGATCGTCGCGCGTGAGCCCTTTGTGGCTGTGGGTAAAGGTCGCAACGCCCTCCGCAGTCGCAATGGCGAGGCCCCGCGCCTCAGGCTTGTTTGAGAGCACCAGCACGATCTCATAGGGGCAATCGGGCAAGCGCGATGCAAAGAGCAAAGACGCCATCGTGGTGCCTGAGCCGGAGAGCATGACCGCGATTTTGGCTTTGGTCATTTGCGCGTCCTTATGCGTGGTGAACTGCTTCCCACGGCGCCAGCGCGCTCCATGCTTCTTCCGATCCGCGCACCGTGCAGCCCTTCGCGCCGTCGCGAATATCTCCGATGCGATAGGCGGTTTCGCCAGCCTCGGCCAGCGCTGCGATCACGCCCTCCGCTTGATCTGCAGGCACGACAACCGCCATGCCGATGCCGCAATTGAAGGTGCGCGCCATCTCGCCCGGCTCGATATTGCCCTGCGCCTGCAGGAACGCCATCAGGCGTGGCTGCTCCCACAGATCGGCATCGATATGCGCGTGAAGATTGTCGGGCAGAATGCGGGGGATATTCTCCAGCAGCCCGCCGCCAGTGATATGCGCCATCGCATGGACCAGCCCCTTGCGGACGAGGGGCAGCAGCGATTTCACATAGATGCGGGTCGGCGCCATCAGCGCGTCGATCAGCAACACATCCAGATCGAACGGGGCAGGACGATCAAGCTTCCAGCCCTTGTCGCTCGCAAGGCGGCGCACCAGCGAATAGCCGTTGGAATGCACGCCCGATGAAGCGAGGCCGAGGATCACATCGCCTGCCGCGACCTTGTCTGCGGTGAGCACTTCATCGCGCTCGACCGCGCCGACGCAGAAGCCCGCCAGATCATAATCGCCATCAGCATACATGCCCGGCATCTCGGCTGTTTCGCCGCCAATGAGCGCGCAGCCAGCCTGCTTGCAGCCTTCCGCAATGCCCGCAATCACGCGCTCGGCAATGCCATTGTCCAGCTTGCCGGTAGCGAAATAATCGAGGAAGAAAAGTGGTTCCGCGCCCTGAACGATCAGATCGTTCGCACACATCGCCACCAGATCGATGCCGACCGTGTCATGCTTGCCGCTATCGATGGCGAGCTTGAGCTTGGTGCCGACGCCGTCATTCGCGGCCACCAGCAGCGGATCGGTAAAGCCCGCCGCCTTGAGATCGAAAAATCCACCGAAACCGCCCAGATCAGCGTTGGCGCCGGGGCGTCGTGTGGAGCGCGCGAGCGGCGCAATTGCTCGCACCAGAGCGTTGCCAGCGGCGATATCGACGCCTGCCTGAGCATAGGTATATCCGGCGGGTTGGTTGTGCTTGCTGTTATCCATTCACCGCCCTTACCAAATCAGGCTTGGTTTTCCAGAGCAATGCCGTCAAAAGGACGCCGTGACGCTCACTAAGCCTATCCTGCGGCCCATTCACTTGCTTTTCGCGCTCGTTCTTGCGGCGTTTGGGGCTGTGCTTTTCGCGCAAATCGAAGGTGAGCGGGGAATCGCGCCCATCGCATCCAATGGCGATCTGGAAGTGCGGGACATTCAGGTGGATGTGTATGGCCCCAATGCCGAGGCCGCGCGGGCGCTGGGCTGGCGGCTCGGGCAGCGCCTTGGCTGGCAGGCACTCTGGAAGCGCACCAATGGCGGCGCGGCGCCGGGCTTGGGCGATTCGGTGCTGGACGGCCTCGTCTCAGGCATCGAGGTTCAGAACGAACAGATTGGCCCCAATCGCTATATTGCGCGACTCTCGATCATGTTCGATCGCGCACGTGCGGGGCAGGCGCTGGGCGTCTCGGGACAGATTCGCCGCTCGCCGCCACTGCTGGTGATTCCCATCCTGTGGGATGGTGGCACGGCGACCGTGTTTGAAACGCCAACCGAGTGGCAGAAGGCCTGGGCGATGTTCCGCACGGCTGAAAGCTCGATCGATTATGTGCGGACCTCAGGCGATGGCCCGGACGCTGTGCTGCTCAATGCCGGCCAGATTGATCGGCGTGGGCGCAACTGGTGGCGCATCCTGCTCGATCTTTATGGTGCTGCCGATGTCATCATGCCGGTAGCGCGCCTTGAGCGCAGCTGGCCGGGTGGCCCGGTGAAGGGGCATTTTTCGGCGCGCTACGGGCCAGATAATCAATATATTGGCAGCTTCTCGCTGAGCGTGAACCGCGCCTCGGATGTTCCGGGCATGATGACTGAGGCGGTCAAGCGGATCGATGTGCTGTATGCGCAGGCGCTGTCGAGCGGGATGCTCCGCCCCGATCCATCACTGGTGGTCGAGGAGCCGCTGAACGCGATTGCGATCGACAATGTAACGGACCTTGATTCGTTGCTTGCGGCGCTGCCAAGCGAGACGGCTGGCCCATCGGGCGGCGGCTTCACAGTCATGGTCGATACGCCGACGGCTGCTTCGGTTGGCGATGTGCAGGCCGTGCTGCGCGCTGTGCCGGGCGTCAGCGCTGCGGCTACGACGAGCCTTGCGCTTGGCGGAACATCGGTGATGCAGGTGAGCTTTGCCGGGCCGATCGAGCAGTTGAAATCCGCCCTTGAGTCGCGCGGCTTCTCCGTAACGGTCTCTGGCGCGAGCTTGCGTATCGTGCGGCGAGCGGGCGCGCCGACTGCTCCACCCGCTGCCGGAGGAAGTGGCGGGCAATGAGCCAGTTACCGCTGCCGATGGCGTGGACACGGCGCGGGGGACCCGAAAGCCTGCTCATTCACGCCGCCAATGCTGATGCCGTGGCACTTGTTCGCGATTGGCAGCGCTGGCCTTCCCTCTGCACATTGCTGGTTGGACCTGTGCGATCGGGGCGGACGCTGATCGGTCAGGCTTTCATCGCGGAGAGTGGCGGAGTGCTCGTGGACGATGCGGACCGCACCGATGAGGAACGCCTCTTCAATATCTGGAACGAATCGCGAGACACTGGCCGCCCACTTTTGCTGATCGCGCAGGAAGCCCCGCCAGCTTGGCAGATCGCCTTGCCTGATTTACGCACGCGACTGGCGACAGCGGCGATCGCGCGCATTGCGCCACCGGACGAAGCCGTGTCAGCTGCCTTGATTGCACATGGGCTGGAGCTTGCAGGCTCCGCCTTCGCGCCCGATGTGCCCGAATTTCTCGCCCGAAGGACGCAGCGATGCTACGAAGCAATCGACGCTGTCATTACCGAGTTAAACGCATTGTCACTGGCTTCAACGCAGAAATTATCGGTCAGCATGATACGACACTCACTTCGTAACATTGTTGATCTAGACAGGCCTGCTGCCCCCGCCAATGAACCACGCGAAGGATTAGATTGACCGTGGCCGAAGCTGACCTGTCCGCAATCAATGCCGATACTGCCATCCATAATGGATCGCGCTATTTCAATCGCGAGCTTTCCTGGCTGAACTTCAACCAGCGCGTGCTGGAGGAGGCCTGCAACCCGGCGCACCCCTTGCTGGAGCGGCTGCGCTTACTGTCGATCTCCGGCAATAACCTCGATGAATTCTTCATGGTTCGCGTCGCGGGGCTGAAGGGGCAGCAGCTTGAAGGCGTCGACTTGCGCTCGGTGGATGGATTGACGCCGACGCAGCAGCTCGATGCTGTCGGCGAGCGTGCCGAAGCGCTGATGACGGCGCAGCAAGCCGTGTGGCATGATCTGCGCACGGCATTGATTAGCGCGGACATCGCCGTGATCGGATCCGATTCAGTGGATGTGGAGGCCGAAGCCTGGCTACGGGCGCATTTTCTTGAGCAGGTGTTCCCAATCCTGACGCCGCAAGCGCTCGACCCCGCCCACCCATTTCCGTTTATCCCGAACAAGGGCCTGAGCCTGTTCTTCGATCTGGTGCGCGATTCGGACAAGGAAGTGCTGCAGGAGCTGGTCATTCTGCCCTCCACATTGCCGCGCTTCATTCGGGTGCCCGGCACCCCGGCGCGCTACATCGCCGTTGAAGCGCTCGTGCGGCGCTATTCTGCCCTGCTTTTCCCCGGTTTTACCGAGCGCGACAGCGGGCTGTTCCGCATCCTGCGCGATAGCGACATCGAGATTGAGGAAGAGGCCGAAGACCTCGTGCGCTATTATCGCAGCGCCATCAAACAGCGCAGGCGCGGCCGCATTATCCGCGTGGAAATCGAGAGCGGCGTTGCCGAGGCGGTCGAGCTCAAACTGCAGACGATGATGCAGGGCCATGAAGCAATGGTTGTTGATATCGATGGCTTCATGGGCATCGGCGATCTGGCTGAGGTGGTGGAAGAGGATCGCCCCGACCTCAAATTCCCCGCTTACGCACCGCGCTTTCCCGAGCGAATTCGCGAATATGGCGGCGATTGCTTTGCGGCGATCCGGGCGAAGGACATCGTCGTTCATCACCCCTATGAGAGCTTCGATGTCGTCATCGCCTTCCTCAAACAGGCGGCGGATGATCCTGACGTGGTGGCGATCAAGCAGACGCTGTATCGCGCAGGCAAGCAATCGGCGATCATTCGCGCGCTGATCGATGCGGCGGAGGCGGGCA
>CBIHKY010000166.1:0-5161 GCA_966205705.1 uncultured Alphaproteobacteria bacterium | reverse complement strand
CCGGCCTGCTTGACGCTGTTCGGGGCATTCAAGGCGGGTATCGTCTGGCGCGCGATCCCGGTGCGATCACACTCTGGGACGTGGAGGCGGCGATCGCCGGTTCGGAGCCGCGCTTCGAGTGTCGTAACATTCGGGCCCGAGGCCCTTGCGCCGTGTCAATCGACCCATCCGGGCCAGCGTGCGAAATCGCCTGCGCCTTCGCTCTTGCCGAACAGGCCTATCGGGCGTCGTTGAAGCAGACGACGATCGCCAACATCACGCGCAGCGTCGCTGCTCGACGGCGTACGGTCGGGGATTCATCGATTAAGGACTGGCTGAACGAGCACGCGACCCGGTTGGAGCGATAGGATCGGCAGCCGCGCACAGGGCCATTGAAGGCAGCTCGGACGCACTACGCCAGACCCTGTTTTTCGACGCTGTATTACGAACCAGGCCTGGCTGAAACGATCAGGACTTGAACTTGGCCTCGACCATGTCCGACCTCCGCGTTCGAGGAGATCATCATGTCGGCGACCAAGATCCTTTGGGGCCAACTGCTTGTCGTCGGCCTGATTGTTCTGGCCGGCGTCTGGGGCGCAACGCAGTGGACGGCGGCCGCGCTCGGACATCAAGCCCAGCTCGGGTCTCCCTGGTTTGAGATCGTCGGATTCCGGATGTACCCGCCGCCAGCCTTCTTCTGGTGGTGGTTCTCATTCGACGCCTATGCCCCCGACATTTTTCTTACCGGAAGCTACATCGCAGTGTCCGGCGGCTTTGCCGCGATCGTCGTCGCGATCGCCATGTCCGTGTGGCGCGCCCGTGAAGCCAAGAATGCGCAAACCTACGGCTCCGCGCGATGGGCGACGGAACGCGAAGCGCGCAGAGCAGGGCTGCTTGGCGACGACGGCGTAGTTCTCGGCAAGTTCGGCCCCCGCTACCTTCGACACGATGGGCCGGAACACATTCTGTGCTTTGCACCGACGCGCAGCGGCAAGGGCGTCGGTCTGGTGGTGCCCTCGCTACTGACCTGGCCGGAAAGCTGCATCGTTCATGACATCAAGGGTGAGAACTGGGGGCTGACGGCAGGCTTCCGTTCCAGGATCGGCCGCGTGCTCCTGTTCGATCCGACCAACGCGCGGTCGGCCGCCTACAACCCGCTGCTTGAGGTGCGTCGGGGAGAGTGGGAGGTTCGTGACGTCCAGAATGTCGCGGACGTGCTCGTTGACCCGGAAGGGTCGCTCGAGAAGCGAAATCACTGGGAGAAAACCAGTCACGCGCTGCTGGTCGGCGCGATCCTGCACGTTCTCTACGCCGAACGTGACAAGACGCTCGCCGGCGTCGCCAGCTTCCTGTCCGATCCGCGGCGGCCGATCGAGGCCACACTCACTGCCATGATGTCGACGCCGCATCTGGGTGCAGCGGGCGTTCATCCCGTCGTCGCTTCGGCCGCGCGAGAGCTGCTCAACAAATCCGAGAACGAACGCTCGGGCGTGCTTTCGACCGCGATGTCGTTCCTCGGGCTCTACCGCGATCCGGTGGTGGCCCAGGTCACGCGGCATTGCGATTGGCGCATCGCCGATCTCGTCGATGGCGATCGCCCGGTCACGCTCTACCTCGTCGTCCCGCCCTCCGACATCAGCCGCACCAAGCCGCTCATCCGGTTGGTTCTAAATCAGGTCGGTCGCCGTCTGACAGAGGAGCTGGAATCGAAGACCCGACGTCGCCGCGTGCTTCTGATGCTGGACGAATTCCCGGCGTTGGGACGGCTGGACTTCTTCGAGTCCGCGCTCGCCTTCATGGCCGGCTATGGGCTCAAAAGCTTCCTGATCGCCCAGAGCCTTAATCAGATCGAGAAGGCCTACGGTCCCAACAACGCGATCCTCGATAACTGCCATGTACGGGTCAGCTTCGCGACGAATGACGAGCGAACGGCAAAGCGCGTTTCCGACGCGCTCGGCACCGCGACCGAGATGCGCGCCATGAAAAACTACGCCGGCCATCGCCTGTCGCCGTGGCTGGGCCATCTGATGGTCTCCAGGTCCGAGACGGCGCGACAGTTGCTGACTCCTGGCGAGGTGATGCAACTGCCGCCGACGGAAGAGATCGTCATGGTTTCGGGCGTCCAGCCGATCCGGGCTAGGAAGGCCCAGTACTATAAGGATCCGCGTCTCACCTCCCGCATCGAAAAGCCCCCGGTCTTGTCGGCCAAGGGCGTTCGGACCGTGGATGACTGGAGCGGGCTGAAACCGATCACGGCTCTCCTTCGTGCAGCACCCCCAACCGCACCGGCCGACCCCGCCAACGGCGGAATTCGCAATGAACCGGAACTTCAGCGGCATGAGGACATCGTCACCAGGCCGGTTCGTCCGGAGCAAGAGTTCGCCTTCGACGACGACGCGGGATCTGACCTCGATAGCGCTAACAGCCGCCATCTGCAGCAGCAGATGCGCGACACCGCGCAGCGCGCCTCGCTCGATCCCGGTGACGGAATCAGCCTGTGACCGCCAAGCGCATCAAGCACACGTTCCGGCTGCCGCCTGCGCTGTCTTCCCAGGTGGCGGACTACGCAAGCCGCAAACGCATAAGCCAGGCCCAGGTAGTAGAGATGGCGCTGGCCTCATTCCTTTCACCCGATGGATCGGAGCGGCTGGAAGCGGCGCTGGTCCGACGGCTAGACCGCTTGTCTCGTCAGGCGGATCGACTGGCCTGGAACCTCGATCTTGGCAATGAGGCCATCGCCTTGTTTGTCCGCTTCTGGCTGACCAATAACGCGCCACTGCCCGACACGGCGATGGCGGCGGCGCAAGCGATGGGACGCCAGCGCTACGAAGGGTTTGTCGACGCGCTGTCCCGGCGGATGGAGATTGGCCCCCGCCTCGGGGCGGAGCTGTCACAAGACGTTGCCGCACGCGACGGTCCGGACGAAGCCGGGAGCTGACCCATTCTCAATTCCAGAACCGAAGGGCGCCTACTTCCCATAACGGGCGATGCTCTCTAATACATTTGGCGCAGTCGCCGAAAGGGACCGAGCCTTTGTCGAACGCCACGCGAGCGCGACTCCGCACAGTAGTCGTCTGATGACCTTGCCGTCCGTGCATAACCCCGGCACGCCCCCTGCGGTCGTGGATCGCCAGTCCGCTCAGCACTACACATGGGGCGATGGTAACGACGGCTGGCATCTCTCCAGGTCGTCGGATCTCAGCATCATCTATGAGCGCATGGCG
Organism: uncultured Alphaproteobacteria bacterium; assembly: GCA_966205705.1. Classification (GTDB taxonomy): domain Bacteria; phylum Pseudomonadota; class Alphaproteobacteria; order Sphingomonadales; family Sphingomonadaceae; genus Sphingobium. The sequence goes on along the minus strand of CBIHKY010000166.1, from coordinate 1,958 downwards.
CCCAATACCCAAGAGATCTCGCATCATCACGAAAGAGCGACACAGTACTTTCACGTCATAGAGGGCGTCTTGACGATGTGCGTCGGTGACGACCGCCTTGTTCTGCATGCAGGACAGGGCGTCTCGATTCTCCCGGGGGCCCGCCACCAGGCCCGCAATGAGACAAACGCCGCGATCGAGTTCTTGGTTGTGTCCGCGCCGCCGAGCCATGGTGATCGCGTGAATGCGGATTGAGGCCGTTGATCGAATGGCATCGTCGCAGGCCAAGTCAGCATCACTTCAGCGCATAGCGTTCCTGCACCAGAGCCCCACCCCGTGCGACAGACAGGCCAACATCCGTTCGATCGCCGCTGCGATCGGGAAAGCCGCCGATCACGGAGCACGCTGGGTGCTGACGCCGGAACTGGCAACGACGGGATACACCTTCGCGATTGAGTACGGCACGGATTGGATCGGCATCGAACACGACGCCGCCATCGAAGCCATCGTCGCCAAGGTGGCGGAAACGGATGTGACCCTATTTCTTGGCATGCCAGAAAGGGACCCGACGACGGGTGCGTTGTACAACACATTGCGGGTCATTGACCGTCATCATGGTTCGATCTGCACGCATCGAAAGATCAACGCGCTGCGGGTCGGCTCAGAGGCGTGGTCGTCAACGGGCTCGATCGCGACAGTTGCCGACCTTCCAGACTTCGGACCGGTCGGACTTCTGATCTGCGCAGACGCGTGCGCAACCCGGATCGGAGAGGTCTTCAGGCGACGCGGCGTCCGGGCGATCGTATCCGCATCGAATTGGGCGGTCGGGGAATGGGGCCCGGCTGGCGAATGGGAGCGGCTTTCGCGACAAGCGGATATCCCGGTCTTCAACTGTAACAGGACCGGCCAGGACGCCGCGTTGTCGTTTGAAACCGCAGAGAGCGTGATCGCGTCCGGAGGGACACGTGTGATGTCGGTCGCCAGCGCCGATCCTATCATCATCTTCGCCGACTGGGATTTCGCCGCAGGCCAGTTGATAGGCTGGTTCTCTAGACGCCTTCGATAGCCAGCCCGCATCGGCGCCCAATCGGCAAGGTAGCGCGAGCCAACCCCGCCGTCGCTTTGTCTTTCTGCGCTAGGCTACGCCGGCCGCAACAAGCTGTTGCGGATCGCATAAATGAGGTCCTCTTAGGAGCCCGCGAGCGCCGGCGCATGAAGCGTTGCGTCGCTATTCGAGGAAAGCGGGCGTGTCGATTCATCCCCTCCGTTCGGAAGCTAGCGCCCGTGGCGCGCGGATGCTCCGCACGGCGATGGGGCCTCATATCGCCGCCTGGCTCGAAGAGCCGACGATCGTCGAGGTGATGCTAAATCCGGACGGTCGACTCTGGATCGACCGCCTAAGCTCGGGTTTGGAAGACACGGGCGAGAGGTTGTCTGCGCACGATGGCGAGCGGATCATTCGCCTCGTCGCGCACCACATCGGCGTCGAGGTCCACGCTGAACGACCGCGCGTTTCAGCAGAGCTGCCGGAAAGTGGCGAACGGTTCGAAGGCCTGGTGCCTCCTGTAGCTATCGCTCCGACCTTCGCTATCCGTAAGCCGGCGGTCGCCGTCTTCACACTAGACGACTATGTCGCCGCCGGCATCATGTCCGCCGGTCAGGCCGGCATGCTCCGCGCTGCCGTGTCTGATCGACGCAACATCCTGGTCGCTGGCGGCACCTCGACCGGCAAGACCACCCTCACTAACGCGCTGCTCGCCGAAGTGGCGAAATCGTCGGACCGGGTGGTCCTGATCGAAGACACGCGCGAGCTGCAATGCGCAGCGCCCAATCTCGTGGCGCTCCGCACCAAGGATGGGGTCGCAAGCCTCGCCGATCTCGTGCGGTCGTCGCTCCGCTTGCGACCTGACCGCATCCCGATCGGCGAAGTCCGCGGCGCCGAGGCGCTTGATCTCTTGAAGGCATGGGGCACCGGACAC
>CBIHKY010000165.1:0-5164 GCA_966205705.1 uncultured Alphaproteobacteria bacterium | reverse complement strand
AGCTATGGCAGCCCCGTGATCGGCGCCCGGTTGGTGGCTCCACCAGAAGTTGACGTTGCGCCACTTGATTCGCGCATCGAGCAATTTGGCCCGGCACCCAAGGGTCCGCTGCCATTCCCCTCGATCGTGGTGGCAAGCCATGACGACCCCTACATCCAGTTCCACCGCGTGCGTCGCCTCGCTCAATTCTGGGGAAGCCGTGTCGCAGATGCAGGTGCTGTTGGGCACATCAATGCAGATTCGGATCTGGGCGCGTGGACGTTCGGCCAGTTTCTGCTGAACAAGCTTACCCGAACTGGTGATGAGACGCGGCAGGCGCCTCTGCCTGCATCCGACCGAAGGCAGATCGACCTTTCTTATTAAAGGCGGTCCTGCTCGACAACGCTATATGATGCGTATATGGTTCATACGTGCATCATATAGCGGAGGTTTGTGTGGGAATTGTGAAGGTCGATGACGAACTGCATGAGGAGGCCCGCCGCGCCAGCGCAGTCATGTGCCGCTCGATCAACGCTCAGGCGGAATTCTGGATGAAAATCGGCATGTTGGCCGAGGCGAACCCGACGCTTTCGTTCAACGATATCGTGAAAGCGCAGCTGGAGCGCGCCCACGTCTCGCTGCCTGACCAATTGGCGGCGTGACATGGTGAAGACGCCCGACGAGCTCGCGCTCATGCGCATCTCTGGTCAGTTGCTCGCCTCCGTGTTCGAAATGCTGGACGGGCAGGCGTTGGCGGGCCTGTCCACCATGCAGGTGAATGACCTCGTCGAGCGCTTCATCACGATTGATCTGGCTGCGCGCCCCGCAAGCAAGGGGCAATATGGATTCAAATATGTGCTCAATTGCTCGATCAATCATGTCGTATGTCATGGCGTACCGGATGCGAACGAGATCATTAGCGATGGCGACATCATCAATCTGGATATCACGCTGGAGAAGAATGGCTTCATCGCCGACTCCAGCAAAACCTATATCGTGGGCGATGCCCCTCCCGCCGCGCGCCGACTGGTCCGCGTTGCGCAGGAGGCGATGTGGAAGGGCATCAGGCAAGTGCGCCCCGGCGCGCATCTGGGCGACATCGGCTTTGCCATTGAGCGGCATGCCAAAAAGCATGGATACAGCGTCGTGCGCGATTATTGCGGCCACGGCATCGGGCGGGAGATGCATGAGGAGCCGGAGGTGCTCAACTTCGGCAAGCCGGGCACGGGCCTGAAGCTGCGTGAGGGCATGGTCTTCACAATCGAGCCAATGCTCAATCAGGGCACGCGGATGGTGGCGATGCAGGATGATGGCTGGACGGTCGTGACCAAGGACCGCAAGCTTTCAGCGCAGTTCGAGCATACCGTCGCTGTGACGGCGAGCGGCGTGGACGTGCTGACTTTGCGTGCGGACGGCAGCTGACAGCACATAAGAAAAGGGACCGAGAAACCCGGCCCCTGATCTTCAAATCTTGTCAGGCCAGTTCAGCTGAAGCTGAGTAGCGGCGCGCGACGACGACGCATCGCCGCACCCAGAGCGCCAAAGCCGAGCAGCATCATGCCCCAAGTGGCAGGCTCCGGCACCGCTGCAATCGACGACGACGCCGAGACGAAGGACGAAGAGCCGGGGCTGAACGTGTTCACGCGATATTGTGAAACCGTGTCCTGATAGAAGAAGCGGATATCATTGCCCGCTGCGGTGAAGAAGCGAAGGCCGGTTCCATCAAGGAAGGTCGAGCCAGTCGTGAAATAATTGCCATAATTGCTGGTTGGCGCGACGATCGCCGAGCCGTTCACGAAGCCACTGATGCTGGTGATTGCAAAGGCAGTCCGTCCACCCACGGTCGTCGCGACGTCGGACGTCGTGAAGATGCCGTTGCCGTTGACCGCGCCGCCGAATAATGGCGTGCTCGTCGCGAAGTTGAAGTTAAACTGCGCAGCGGATGCTGGCATCGATGCGCCAAGAGCCAACGCCGCGATGGCGACAATAAGCGATTTTCCCATGATCTCTCTCCCAATGATCCGCGCCGTCGCACAATCGCGAGCTATCGGATCGGCCAAGGTACGGGGCGGTTGGAAGGGCGGATGCAGGTCTGGTTAAATCTTTATTACTGCGGTAAAAAATGCCGCGTCATTTTGGGACATGTGCGTTATCCCCCGGTGTGCGTTACCGAGCTGGAGGACCATCATGCAATTGCTGAAAGGGCGCGGCGCCATCGCCCGCCTCACCATCGCACCGGTGTTCCTCATTGCCGGTGTCGTCCACATTCTGATGCCCGGCGCCTTCATGGCGATGATGCCGCAGAGCGTGCCATCGCCCCGGCTCGTGGTCATTCTCACCGGCATTGCGGAAATCGCCGGGGTGATCGGGCTATTCATTCCGCAAACGCGCCGCTGGGCGGGCGTCGCGCTCGCGCTCTATGCGGTGTGCGTTTATCCGGTGAACATTGCTCATGCCGTGCATGATTTGTCGACCGGGTCGGGCCTTGGCTGGATCTACCATTACCCCCGCCTGTTCGCGCAACCGCTCATCTGCTGGTGGGCGCTGGTTGCTGGCGGCTTTGATTTGAGGCGGCGGGCCTAGCCAGAAACTCGCTCCACTCCATTGCGCATTGCACCATAAATCGGCAGTCTTGGTCTCATGAGCAAAAAACTGCCGGTCGATTCCGCCACCCGCCTGCCCGTGAGCCAGCGTGATCCAGCGACACTGCCCTGGTGGCTGGGCGCGACCATTTATCAGATTTACCCCCGCAGTTTTGCCGATTCCAATGGCGATGGCATTGGCGATCTGCCCGGCATCACCGCACGACTGGAGCATGTCGCCAGGCTGGGTGTGGATGCGATCTGGCTCTCGCCCTTCTTCACATCGCCGATGCGCGACTTTGGTTATGATGTTGCCGATTATTGCGATGTCGATCCGATCTTCGGCACGCTCGCGGATTTTGATGCGCTGGTGGTCGAGGCGCACCGGCTTGGGCTCAAGATCATCATCGATCAGGTTTACGCGCATACATCGGATCAGCATCCCTGGTTCATCTCCAGCCGTAATGATCCGCAGGGGCTGCATGGCGACTGGTATCTGTGGCACGATCCAAAGTCGGAGGGCTCACCGCCGAACAATTGGCAAAGCGTGTTCGGCGGCCCCGCTTGGACATGGGATGCGCGCCGTCGCCAATATTATTGCCATAATTTCCTCAAGGAGCAGCCGCAGCTCAACGGGCATAACCCGGCGGTTCAGCAGGCGCTGCTGGATGCCGCGCGCTTCTGGCTGGATCGCGGTGTGGACGGCTTCCGGCTCGATGCGCTGAACTTCCTGATGCAGGACAAGCGCCTGCGCGATAATCCGCCGCAGCCCGAGACAGCCGAGCATCCGCGCACGCGTCCTTTCGATTATCAAAAGCGCATCCATAACCAGGGCCATCACGCCATTCCCAAGTTCATCGAGAAGGTCGGTGCGCTGATGGAGGAGTATGAGGGCCGCTTCACCGTCGCGGAGATTGGCGGGGAAGATGCCGTGCGCGAGATGAAGCTCTACACGCAGGGCGATACGCGGCTGAACACCAGCTATGGCTTTGATTTCCTTTATGCGGAGGGCCTCACGCCCAAGGTGATTGCCAAGGCGATCGGCCAATGGCCGGACAAGGCGGGCATGGGCTGGCCGAGTTGGGCGTTCGAGAATCATGATGCGCCCCGGGCAATTACGCGCTGGTTGCCGGATGATGCCGATGCGGAGACGCGCAAGCGGTTCGCGGCGATGAAAATGCTGTTGCTGCTTTGCCTGCGGGGGAACATCTTCATCTATCAGGGTGAGGAGCTGGGCCTCACGCAAGTCGAGATCGGCTTTGAGGATTTGCAGGACCCCGAGGCGATTGCCAACTGGCCGCTCACGCTGAGCCGCGATGGCGCGCGCACGCCGATGCCCTGGCAAAGCGGGCAGGCCAATTGCGGGTTTTCGAGCGCGAAACCCTGGCTGCCACTGGGCGCGGACCATGCCGCGATGGCTGTGGACGTGCAGGCGGGTGATCCCAAGTCACTGCTCGAATTGACCCGCGCTCTGCTTGCTTTTCGCAAGGCGCATTCGGCGTTGCGCTGGGGGGAGATCAAGTTCCGCGTGGCGGATGAGGCTGTGCTGATGTTCGAGCGGAGCTTTGGTGACGAGCGATTGGTCTGCCTGTTCAATCTTGGGCCCGAGCCGGCAAAATGGCCCAAGCGCGCCTCGCGTGACGTGGCGCCGCTGATGAGCGTCGGCGGCGCGGGGCAAGGGGCATTGCCGGGCTATTCGGGCTGCGTGCTGAGAGGCTGAGGCTGGATGGTGGGCGAATATTTCTGCGCGTACAACTCCCCATCAATATCGTCGCCCCAGCGCAGGCTGAGGCCTGTGGCATGTTAGCGCTGACCCCGAATTCGTCGACTCCAAGCCTTCGCTCGGCAGCGTGAAGATCGACACGTGCAGAAGGGGCGGAGTGGCCCCTTTTTGGATGATCCGCTCCCCGCGCAAACGATGCCAGCCTTGCTGGCATGACGGCATTTTTGGGAGCCACTATCCCCCGGTCTTGATCAGATCGCTATGGTTGGGCATGGCGAGCGCCGCCGCCACGCCAGGGCGCGCTTTCATTCGTTCCAGCCATGCCATCGCGTTTGGCGTGCGCTCGCTGTTCCACACGTCGGCATGACTGCGCGGCATGGAGATCGCCATTGCGAAGACGGCGATGTCAGCGAGCGTGAACTGATCTGCGACCAGCCAATCATGGCCAGTCAGTGCCGTTTCTACCCGGTCCGTCACATTGGCCAGATTCTCGCGCCAGCCCTCCAATTCATTCTCCGTGAAGCCGCCGCTTGCGGCGAGGGCCCATTTGTCGCGCTTTTCCCGCAGCGGGATGCGCGCAAGCCGGGCTTCGAATTCGCCCGGCGGCAATGACTTGGCGAGGCCGGGGATGACGCGGTGCCAGGCGAGGAAGGAGAGGGAGGGGCGGAACACATCATCGACATATTTGGTCCAGATGCGCATCAAGGCTTGGTCATAGACGTTGGTAGGCTTTAGCGCGGGGCCGTCAAATGCATCGTCAATATATTCATTGATGATTGTCGATTCTGTAAGCGTGCGTCCATCATGCACAAGAGCAGGAACTTGTCCGGCTGGGTTTATCTTCAGATAGTTCGTGTCATGATGCTCGAATTTTGAAAGA
>CBIHKY010000164.1:0-5281 GCA_966205705.1 uncultured Alphaproteobacteria bacterium | reverse complement strand
ACGATGCGCGCGGCTTCTTCGAGAAGGTTACGGACGGATTGAAGGCGGCGGGCGTGGCTTGGGAGCGCAATGCGCGGCTGGTGCGTGGCCTAGATTATTATCGCCACACGGCGTTTGAGTTCGTGACCGACCGGCTGGGCGCGCAAGGCACTGTGCTGGGTGGCGGGCGCTATGATGGGCTGATCGAGAATCTCGGCGGCCCGGCAACGCCTGCGGTTGGTTGGGCTGCGGGGATCGAGCGGCTGGGGATGTTGCTGGATGTTGCGCCGCAGACAACGCTTGATGTCGTTGTGGCAGTCGAGACGGACGACGTGCTTGCGCAGGCGATTACGGCGATCGGCGTGCTGCGCCGGGCAGGGCTGTCTCTTGATACAGTCGCGAGCGGTTCGCCGCGCAAGCGCTACGACAAGGCATCGAAAATCGCCGCCCGTGCGCTCGTGTCGGTGAACTTGAAAGATAACCGGCCAGTGTTCAACGCAAAGGGCGAACTGGCCGAACAGGTTCAGGCGCTCCTGAGTCCGCTCTTTCCATGACCACAATCTCCCCCGAGCGGATCGCGGCGATCCTGCGGCGGCAGGAGGAGGTGCAGGCGCAGATGGCGCGGCCGGATCTTGATCCGGTGGAATTTGTGCGCCTCTCCAAGGATTATGCCGAGCTGGAGCCGGTGACGCGCGCCGCTGGCGAGGTGGGCGCCTTGCGCGAGGAGCAGGCTGAGCTGGAGGCGATGCTTGCCGACCCGGAGATGAAGGCGATGGCGCAGGAGGAGTTGGAAGCCCTGCGCGCTCGCCTGCCGGACGCCGAACATGCACTCGCCCTCGCGCTGCTGCCCAAAGACTCCGCCGACGGACGCCCGGCCATGCTGGAAATTCGTGCGGGCACCGGGGGCGATGAGGCGGCATTGTTCGCGGGCGATCTATTGCGCATGTATCAGCGCTATGCCGAGGCGCAGGGCTGGAAGGTGGAGATTATTTCCGCCAGCGCATCCGAGCAGGGCGGCTTCAAGGAGGTCATTGCCAGCATCAATGGCACGGGCGTGTTCGCAAAGCTCAAGTTCGAGAGCGGCGTCCACCGCGTGCAACGCGTGCCGACCACAGAGAGTGGCGGACGCATCCACACCTCCGCCGCGACGGTCGCTGTGCTGCCGGAGGCCGAGGAAGTGGACGTGCAAATCGATGACAAGGATCTGCGCATCGATGTGTATCGCTCGTCCGGCTCGGGCGGGCAGCATGTGAACACCACCGATAGCGCCGTGCGCATCACCCATTTGCCCACCGGCACCGTGGTGACGCAGCAGGATGAAAAGTCGCAGCACAAGAATAAGGCCAAGGCCATGCAGGTGCTGCGTACGCGCCTGTATGAGGCCGAGCGTCAGCGCACGCAAAGCGAGCAGGCAGGCGCGCGCAAGGCGATGGTCGGCTCTGGCGACCGCTCCGAGCGCATCCGCACCTATAATTTCCCGCAAGGTCGCGTGACGGATCATCGCATCAACCTGACGCTGCACAGGCTGCCGGAGATATTGGAGGGGCCGGGTCTGCATGAGGTGATCTCTGCGCTTGTCTCGGAGGATGAGGCGGCGCGCCTTGCCCAGCTCGATATGGCTGCCTGAGGGTGAGCGAGACTGCGGGAGTTGTGAAGCTCGACCAATGGCTTCGTGCCACGACCGCGCGCCTTGTATCCGTGAGCGACACGCCCCGGCTCGATGCAGAGCTGCTTGCAGCACATGCGCTGGGGGTTAGCCGTCAGGAGATGATCCTCGCCATGCCGCGACTGGTTGCGCCGGAGGATGGCGAAGCGCTGATCGCCCGGCGGCTCTCCCATGAACCGCTGGCTTACATCATCGGCACACGCGATTTCTGGACGCTCTCGTTGCGGGTGACGCCCGATGTGCTGATCCCCCGTGCGGATAGCGAGACGCTGATCGAGGCCGCGATCGACTTTTTCGGCGCCGATCGCGCGCCAGCACGTGTTCTCGATCTCGGAACCGGCTCTGGCGCGCTGTTGCTGGCGGCGATGGATCACTGGCCTGATGCGACGGGGCTGGGGGTGGATGCATCGCCCGCCGCGCTGGCCGTGGCACGGGAGAATGCGCAGCGATGCAGCATGGCAGATCGCGCGCATATGCGTCCTGGGAACTGGGGTGCAGACATTGACGAGCGGTTCTATCTCATCCTGTGCAATCCACCCTATATCGCAATGGACGCCGTACTCGCGCCCGATGTGCGCGATCATGAACCGGCCCAGGCGTTGTTCGCGGGGGCGGACGGCCTAGATGATTACAGGATTCTGGCCGGTCAGCTCGGTAAGCTGCTTGCGCCCCATGGCGTAGCGATCTTTGAGATCGGGTATGATCAAGGGGAAACGGCAGCTGCCTTGTTTCGCGAACAGGGCTTTGCGGTGGGCCTGAGGCACGATCTTGCCGGGCACCCGCGCGCCCTCATCGTCACGCCAGCCTGAGTGCCACAGGCCGAAACGATGCTTTTTCGCGCTCCTTTGCGATTTTCGCTTGGTTTGCGGGACTGGACCGACTATCTGCGAGGAACGGGGCCGTTCCCGCCCGCGCGCATGGCGCTTGGGCAAACGGCCTGCTCCCACAGTTTTGGCGGCGTTCTATATGGAGCCGTTGGCCGAAGCGCGGGGCGCGAGGGGTCTTTAGGCCGCTCCGCCGACGTTGTTTAGTTAGCGCTTGGGTTTGTAGAGCGCTTGGAGCTTTTAATCGTGGAAGCCAGGTTTCAGTCGAGAGCATAGGGACGAACCTTTGATCAATAATCGTCAGGTCGGTCGCCGTCGTGGCCGGAATAACCCGCGCCAAGGTGGCGGCGGTGGTGGTGGTGGCAACAACCGCGGCAACGGAGATTCGGGTAACCGCATCGATAACCGCGCACGTGGCAATGCCGCCCAGTTGCTCGAGAAATATCGCAACCTTGCGCGCGATGCGCAAATGGCTGGCGACCGGGTGAATGTGGAATATTATCTCCAGTTTGCGGATCATTATTTCCGCGTGCTGGCTGACAATCGCATGCGTCAGGAAGAGCAGCAGGGCGGGCGTCCGCGCCAGAGCAATGACCGCGATCAATATAATGGCCCCGAAAGCTCGGATGGCGATTTCATGAATGATGGCATGGGCGATGATATGGACGATATCTCGCCCCGTCAGCAGGATACTCGCCAGCACGAGCCCCGCCAGCAGGAACAGCGTCCGCGCCGTGACAATGGCGATGAGGATATGCAGCCCCGGCAGCAGGACTCCCGCCAGCAGGAGCAACGTCCTCGCCGTGACCAGCGCGACGATGAGTCGCAGCCCCGTCAGCAGCAGGATAGGCGTCCGCGCAACGATCAGCGTGACGATGACGCGCAGCCTCGGCAGCAGGACTATCGTCAGCAAGAGCAGCGCCCGCGTCGTGACCAGCGTGATGACGAGGCTCAGCCCCGTCAGCAGCAGGACCGCCGTCCACGTAATGATCAGCGCGACGATGAGGCACAGCCTCGCCAGCAGGAGCAGCGGCCCCGCACCATGCCTCGTGATGAGGATGTCGCGCCCCGCGCAGCAGAACCTCGCCCACGTCGCGAACCGCGCGAGAAGGTGCCTCGTGTCGAGCGCGTCGCTCGTCCGCGCCCGGTCAATGATGATGCCGATAATGATGGTGAGCTCGAGATTGGCTTGCCCGGTTTGCCGCCATCCATCGCGCGCGTCGAGATTGACGTGCCAGAGATGAACGTCGAGGCTGCAGCGGATGTTGCCGAGGCCCCTGTCAAGCCACGCCGGGGTCGTCCTCCGCGCCGGGCAGCGGAAGCCGCCGAATAAGGCTGGCTGACCTACGCGCGTAGGTTTCGTGAAATGACAAAAGGCCCGGTCTCACGATCGGGCCTTTTTGCTTGTCTGGAGGGGAGGCGTGGGTGCTAGTCGTCGTCGCCAAGCACATCCTTGCTCGTCATGTCGTCGATGCTCTCATCATGGCCGGTGCCGCTTGAGAGGAACATGAGGCCCATCAGCAAGCCTGCCATCATGATCGTGGTCCACACACCCCCAACGATCATCCCCATGAAGAGCCAGGGCAGGGGGCCATGCATCCACCAAAGCAATCCCGCAACGCTCAGGCTTACGAGCAGCGAGACGCCAGCAATAGCCCACAGGATCGCCCGAAAGCGCGCCCAGGCAAATTTTGCGTGATGAGGATCATCGAGGCCGGAGGGTGAGCTCATAAGACCGCAATATGGAGCGGGCCGGTGACGATCAACAGGCTTTGACGATCCACGCGGGCTGGCGCATAGTCTGGACATATCGAGACCGTCTGCAGGCCGCACACAAGATGTCGGCTGGCCCGGTCCGGAGAGCGAGTTTGGGAGAGTGTGATGACCGTTAAGGCATTTACAGGCGAATCGCGCGGCAACATCATTTCAGCGAGCAGGAGCGATAGCGTCGCCACCGTGGTGAAGCTGCTTGCGGAAAGACGCATCGGTTGCGTGCCGATTGTCGATGATGGCACAGTCATCGGCATCTTTTCCGAGCGGGACGTCGTTTACGGCTTGGCGCGAGAGGGCGTTGCCTTGCTCGATCGGCCCGTGGAGGCGGTGATGACCAAACCCGCAATGACCGTGGCGCCCGACACGCCAATCCTCTCCGCGCTGTCGCTTATGACCAAGCGCCGCATCCGGCATCTCCCGATCGTGGAGGGGGAGCAGATGGTCGGCTTCGTTAGCATCGGTGATCTTGTGAAGACGCGCATCGACAAGATCGAGGCTGAGGCGGAAGCGATGCGGAGCTATATCCAGGGCGCCTGAGGTGAGGGCGAGATGGCATGGGATCACACGGCCGACGCGACTCACATCTGAGGACCGGACAGGCGGGTGAGAGGCTCCATTGTAGACAAATTCAATGATTCGGATGTGCCTCGTAAACGTGACTTAGTCACTGATATTAAATGGTAACTTTTACTCCATGGCCGCTCTAGGCGGCTTCTCATTGGCAAGTTGCGATGAGCCATTGTTCAGCTAGGAGCCTCGGCGCCAGTCTGCGGAGCCTTCACGATCGCATCAGCTCATGCTGACGCACACCTGTCGCAATCATCTGATACATTGACGTTTTCTGCGGTTGTCGACCCTCCGAGCAGAATGTGAACCCGGCAAACCGACACAAAACTGCAAGAAAGTGTTTGACGGGTCGGAACCCCCTCCATATATGCCATCTCAACGAGGCGGCGCGGCCAGATGGTTACGCCGCTGAGGGAATTGCCGATCTGGTATAGGCGCTTAGATCTTCGGTATTAGTACCGGGGATGTATGG
>CBIHKY010000163.1:0-5362 GCA_966205705.1 uncultured Alphaproteobacteria bacterium | reverse complement strand
CGCTGCAGCCCAACATCGTGCAGACGCTCGAGAATAACCCGGTTCTCATCCACGGCGGCCCGTTCGCCAACATTGCGCATGGTTGCAACTCGGTGCTCGCCACCACGACCGCGCTCAAGCTGGCCGACTATGTCGTGACCGAAGCCGGTTTCGGTGCCGATCTTGGCGCCGAGAAGTTCTTTGACATCAAGTGCCGCAAGGCTGGCCTCAAGCCTGCCGCAGCCGTTATCGTCGCCACCATCCGCGCACTCAAGATGCACGGCGGCATCGAGAAGGCTGATCTGGGCAAGACCAATGTTGAGGCAGTCCGCAAGGGCGGCGTGAACCTTGCGCGTCACATCGAGAATGTTCGCCAGTTCGGCGTGCCTGTCGTCGTCGCCATCAATCAGTTCGTGACCGATACGGACGAAGAGATGGCAATGGTGCAGGAAATCGCCAAGAGCGCGGGCGCCGAAGCCATTCTGTGCAGCCACTGGGCCAATGGCTCGAAGGGCACCGAAGAGCTGGCCCGCAAGGTCGTCGAGCTGGCTGAAGGTGGCTCGTCCAACTTCGCGCCCATCTACGAAGACGATATGCCGCTGTTCCAGAAGATCGAGACGATCGCCAAGCGCATCTATCGCGCCAGTGAAGTCACGGCCGACAGCAGCGTACGCAACAAGCTCAAGGGCTGGGAAGCCGATGGCTACGGCCATCTGCCGATCTGCATGGCCAAGACGCAATATAGCTTCTCGACCGACGCTGCCCTGCGCGGCGCGCCGATCGACCATGTCGTCCCGGTTCGCGACGTGCTGCTCTCGGCGGGTGCCGAGTTCATCGTGGTCGTCTGCGGCGACATCATGCGCATGCCCGGCCTGCCCAAGACGCCATCTGCCGACACCATCCGTCTGGATGAGAACGGCCAGATCGAAGGTCTGTTCTGAGCTCGCTCTGAGCTAGATTGATAGAAGCCCGCCGGACGCAAGCTCGGCGGGCTTTTCTTTAGGTATCGCTGCTTCAGCCGGTTCCCGCCCTCATCTTGGTCATCCTGGGCTTGAAACGGGATTCCGCTTCTTCTCAACCGTCGAGCGATCAGCTGACGAAAGCAGCGGGACCCCAGATCAAGTGCGAGGTGACGTGGGACATTTCGCATCGATCCCCCTTTTTGAAATGACCACAAGCCCTTGCCACCAGATGAAAATCACAGGCTTGCACGCGGCTTCGTGATGGTCTCTAAGCGTGCAACCGGTGCGCAAATGATGCCGGACAGAATCAACCTCGCGGAGCCGGGGGCGAGCGTGCGCACATGCTACGCTGGTCCGGGTGATGACAATTTGTGAGCGAAGAGAGGATCTACCACATGGCAATTGCACCCCAATCGGGGCCGATCGCGGCGCAGGCGAGCGCAGGCGCATCGGAGCAAAGCTGGCCTTCCAGCACGAGAGCCTATTTCGGCCTCACAGTCATCATCATCGTGACATTCCTCAACTTCTTTGATGCGACGGTGTTCGGCATGCTGGCCGAGCGTATCAAGGTCGATTTCCAGCTCACCGATGAGCAACTGGGCATCCTTGGCGGCCCAGCGAGCATCATCTTCTATGTTTTCGTGGGCATTCCGCTGGCTCGCCTCGTAGATATCTACCCGCGCCGTATCGTGCTGGCAATCAGCGCGGCGGTGACTGGTGGCGTGACGATGCTTAGCGGCATGGCGCAGACCTTCACACAGTTTATCGCCTCGCGCATGTTCCTGGGGGCAGGCGGCGCAGCACATGCGCCGGGCGCCTATTCGCTTATTGTGGATATGTTTCCCCCTAAGAAAATCCCGATTTCCTTTGCCCTGCTCCAGTTCGGCTTCATCGGTGGCACGACCCTTGGCGTATTTTTCGGCGGGATGATGATCGCTGCGACCGCAGATTGGAATGTCAGCACCTTTTTGGGGTTGCGCGTGTTTGGCTGGCAGTGGATTTTGATTGGCTTGGGGATGCTTTCATTCCCTGCTGCCTTGCTGTTGCTCTTCGTAAAGGAACCCGCCCGCCGTGGCGCGGTTGTTCCAGGTATAGCCCCGCCGGAAAATGTCAGCTTTGGCCGCAAGGTCGGCACCTTCATGGGCTTAGATGCGCTAAAGGGCATTCGCGCTAAGGGGATGGTCTATTATCCATTGTTCTTCGCGCTCGCCCTGTCCGCAACGGAGAGCCAAGGGTTCGGCTTCTGGCGGGTGCCCTTCCTCGTGCGCACTTATGGAATGGAAGAGGGTGAGATCGGGCGAGTGCTCGCGCCCATGCTGCTGGTCGCGCAGGTCATAGGCCTTGTGCTGGGTGGCATCATGGTCTCGCGCCTAAGCCGCAAATATAAGGACGCCAATGTGCGCACCGCCGCCATTTGCTTCACGGTGGTAACGGTCTGCACGATTAGCGCTCCGCTAATGCCGACAGGAGAATTGGCAATGACCGCGATGGCGATTGCCACCATGTTCGGCCTTGCCGGTGCGCCTGCCCAAAACGCCGCCGTGCAGCGCGTGGCCCCACAAGCCATGCGTGGGCAGGTTACAGCCTTCTATCTCTTCATGTTCACCTTCTTCGGGGCGATGGGCAGCTTTGTGATCGGATCGGTTGCGCAGCGCGTGATAGGTGATGAGAGCCAGTTGTGGAAAGCGATCTTCCTCACTGCCGTCGTCCTGCTTCCGCTCGCCACGATCAGCATGTGGCGGGCCTGCAAACCCTATCGTGAAGAGATCGAGCGGCTCGTAGCAGCTGAGGCCTAGGCCGCTACATCCTAAGCTGTTGCGATAACTGTTGACGAATCATGGTTCTCCCACGAGAGGGGTGTATCGCAAAGTCGGAGAACTGTAATGGTTGCTGACCGCGCGCAATTGAAACAAGCTCGGAGAGCATGGCCATGACCAGTTATCCCGCCCTGCATATGATCATTGACGGCGAGACCGTTAGTGGCGGCGATCGTCGCACGCAGACCATCGTCAACCCTGCAACCGGCGAGACGCTGGGACAATTGCCGCTCGCTAACGCCGCCGATCTGGATCGCGCGCTGGAGACGGCGCAGCGCGGCTTCATCCGCTGGCGCAATTCCACGCCGCAAGAGCGCGCCGCCGTGCTCACCGGCGCAGCGCGCCTGCTGATGGAGCGTCAGGAGACGCTCGCGCGCATCGCCACGATGGAGCAGGGCAAGACGCTGGCCGAAACCCGCATCGAAGTGATGATGGTTGCTGGCCTGTTCAATTTCTACGCTGGCGAAGTGTTCCGGCTCTATGGCCGCACGCTGGTTCGCCCGGCAGGCATGCGCTCCACGGTGACGCATGAGCCAGTCGGCCCGGTGGCTGCCTTCGCACCTTGGAACTTCCCGCTCGGCAATCCCGGCCGCAAGCTCGGCGCGCCGATCGCTGCAGGCTGCTCGGTCATTATGAAGTCGGCTGAAGAGACGCCAGCATCCGGCCTCGGCGTGCTGCAATGTCTGCTCGATGCTGGCCTTCCCAAGGAAGTCGCGCAGGCTGTGTTCGGCGTGCCCGATGAAGTGTCGCGTCACCTGCTGGCCTCGCCGATCATCCGTAAGCTCAGCTTCACCGGCTCAACCGTCGTCGGCAAGCATCTTGCCCGCCTCGCGACCGAGAATATGCAGCGCACGACCATGGAGCTTGGCGGCCACGGCGCCGTGCTGGTGTTCAACGATGTCGATGTCGACCATGTGCTTAACGTGATGGCGGGCCACAAATATCGCAACGCCGGGCAGGTCTGTGTCTCGCCCACGCGTTTCATCGTGCAGGAAGATGTGTATGAGCGCTTCCGCGATGGCTTTGCTGAGCGCGCCAAGGCGCTCAAGGTCGGTGATGGCCTGATCGACGGCACGCAGATGGGCCCCATGGCCAATGCACGCCGTCCCGATGCGATGGAGCATTTGATTGGTGGCGCCGTGAAGGCCGGCGCCAAGCTGAATGCTGGTGGCGAGCGCCTCGGCAATCAGGGCTATTTCTATGCGCCGACCGTGCTTAGCGAAATTCCGCTTGAAGCCGAGATCATGAATGAGGAGCCATTCGGCCCCGTCGCGCTGATCAACCCGTTCGGCAAGATCGACGATATGATCGAGGAAGCAAACCGTCTGCCTTACGGCCTTGCCGCCTATAGCTGGACGAACGATTCCAAGCTCCAGAAGCGCATCGCGCGTGATGTTGAAACGGGCATGCTCGGTATCAACACCGTCGCGATCGGCGGGGCGGACTCACCCTTTGGCGGCGTCAAGTGGTCCGGCCACGGGCATGAGGATGGCCCTGAGGGTGTGCAGGCTTGCCTCGTCACCAAGGTCGTTCACGAAGGTTGATTTGAAACAACGTGCTCCGGCCATGCTGCGTGTGGCCGGAGCCATGCTTTGATTTGAAGGAGAGAGACATGACCCATGCGCTGAAAACAGGCGGTGATCGCGGTTATCTGCGGATCGCGACTGAAGAGGCATTTGCCACATCCGAGCAGATCGACGCCTATCTCAAGCTGGTGAAGGATGGCCGCGCCGACAAGGCGACGACATCACTCTGGGGCTTTTACGGCACGTCGCTCTCCGAGCGCTCGCAGTGGATCCGCGATCGTCTGGTCGATCTGGATGATATGCGCCTCGCCTCGATGGACGAGACCGGCATCGATGTTGCCATCCTCTCCATGACCTCACCGGGCGGACAGGTGTTCGAGGCAGACGAAGCCAAGGGCCTCGTGCGTCGCGCGAATGACGTGCTGAAGCAGGCCTGCGAGCGTCACCCAACGCGCTACGTCGGCATGACCTCCATCGTTCCGCAGGATGTGGACTGGTCGGTCGAGGAAATCCTTCGCGGCAAGAATGAGCTCGGCTTCAAGGGCGTGATGGTCAACAGCCATACCAAGGGCCATTATCTGGACGAAGAGCAGTTCGACCCCATCCTGAAGACCTGCGCCGACAATGGCATTCCCCTCTACATCCACCCGCAGTCGCCGCCTGATGCGATGATTGCAGGCATGGTCGAAGCGGGCCTTGATGGCGCGATCTTCGGCTTCGGCATGGAGACCGGCTATCATCTTCTGCGTGTGCTGACCTCCGGCGTGTTCGATCGCTACCCAAACCTTACCGTGTGCGTGGGTCATGGCGGCGAGGCGATCCCTTACTGGCTGTTCCGCATCAACTATATGCATCAGGCTGGCGTGCGCTCGCAGCGCTATGAGCGCATGAAGCCGCTCAAGAACGACATGTTCCATTATATGCGCAACAATGTGTGCGTGACGACGAGCGGCATGGCTTGCCCGCTCGCCATCAAGCTGTGCATCGATCAGCTGGGTGAAGACCGGGTGATGTATGCAATGGATTATCCCTATGAATATGTTGCGGACGAAGTGCGCACGCACGACAATCTGGATAT
>CBIHKY010000162.1:0-5379 GCA_966205705.1 uncultured Alphaproteobacteria bacterium | reverse complement strand
ACCTTTCGCGTGATTAGTCAGCGATCGGGCGGCATTTCCGCCCGAACGAAGATGGTTGAGGGATTGTTTCCACCACAAAGCGTGCCTAAACAGAGATATGACAACAGAATTTTCGGGCAGTCAGCCTGTGGCGGCGACAAAAACCAGCGTCAAATGGAGCTTCCCGGCCATCCATCCCGAAGGTCGCAAGTTCGGCGCGATCGCGGTCGCCATCGTGCTTTTGTTCGCTGTGCTGGGTTGGTCTGTGCTGGCCTGGCTGATGGCGGGCGTTGCGATCTGGGTTTTTGCTTTCTTTCGCGATCCGATCCGGGCGGTGCCGCACGATGAAGCTGCGATCATCGCGCCCGCCGATGGCCTGGTGACGCTGATCCAAACCGTTCTTCCTCCGCCTGAAATGATTGGCCCCGAGAAGTTGGGCGAATTGCCCATGACGCGCGTCTCTATTTTCATGAGCGTGTTCGATGTTCATATCAATCGCACGCCGATTTCCGGCACTGTGCGAGATGTGGTTTATATCAGCGGCAAGTTCATCAATGCCGATCTCGACAAGGCCAGTGAGGATAATGAGCGCCAGCACATTCTGGTCGAGCGCGCCGATGGCGTTCGCATTGGCTTCACCCAGATTGCCGGACTGGTTGCGCGGCGCATCGTGCCCTTCGTGAAGCGCGGCGATATTGTGGCAGCAGGTCAACGCATCGGCCTCATCCGCTTTGGCAGTCGAGTCGATGTTTATCTGCCGGCAGGCACTGCCCCCAAGGTGACGTTGGGCCAGCATATCATCGCCGGCGAAACCATCATCGCCTATATTGGCGATGGCCACGCAATGACGAGCACGCTGCAGTGATGCCTCGCGCGCCAAGCCAACTTGAATTTCACATCCAAACCCTTGGAAAGACACGCCGATGCGCCGTCCTCGCCACGTTCCTCTGAGCATGAGCCGTGGCATTACGCTGCGGCAGGTCGCGCCAAACGCCATTACCGCGATGGCTCTTTGCTTTGGTCTCACCGCAATTCGCTACGGGATCATGGGCCAATGGCAGCTTGCCGTTGCGGCGATTATTTTCGCGGGCGTGCTTGACGGTATCGATGGCCGCGTTGCCCGCCTTTTGCGGGCGGACAGTCGTTTCGGTGCGGAACTGGACTCGCTTTCGGATGCGATTGCCTTTGGCGTCTCGCCCGCACTCATCGTTTATCTATGGTCCTTGCATGCCATGCCTCGCTTTGGCTGGATCGTCTCGCTCGTCCTGGCGCTGAGTTGCGCGCTTCGGCTCGCTCGCTTCAACGCAAGTATAGATGCGACCGACCCTCCCCTTAAGACTGCAGGATTTTTGACCGGCGTTCCTGCACCGGCAGGCGCAGGTCTAGCGCTGCTGCCGCTTTACGCCTGGTTCATTACAGGGTTGGATATCTTCCGGGATTGGCGCCTCGTTGCGCCGTGGATTCTTGTTTCGGCATTTCTAATGATATCTGCCGTGCCAACCCTGAGCTGGAAGAGAATGCGCGTCCCACCTGCATGGCGCATCTTCGCGATATTATTTGCTGGTATCTTTGCTGCGAGCCTGATGGTCGCGCCCTGGCATGCGTTACTGACCTTGTCGCTCGGCTATCTCGCGCTCATCCCGGTTGGGATTATTGCTTACGCCAAATTTAAACGACGGCTTGCGGCTTCCACGGCAGCGGCGCCGGCTGTAGATTGAAGCGCTGAGCCAGAGCATCCGCGCTGACCATTTTGGCCGGCGCCTTTTTGGTCTGCAAACCATTCATGCTCAATCCGCGCAGCGCCATGACGGCAAGATGCCTGTACCGAGCGATCTGACTGCCAATAACAGCAACAGCGACCATGGACGACGCGATGAACAGGATTGATCCAAGAACGTAAAGCATCAGGCTTCCTTTCAGACCGAGATTAAACGCCGCAACCCGGCCGTTTGTTCCCATGTTCACTATTTGTTCCTATCTTAGATCATTGTCAAGGCTTGATCTCTCAGGTCGACTCATCTATTGGCGCCCGACTAATCCACATGGGATCCGCACATGCCGGTGCCGCTTCGCGGTCACTGGATCCCAGAGGCTCAACCGGAAAAGGAGACTATCTTATGGCGGCACCTGTCGTCACTCTGCATCAATTGATCGAAGCCGGCGCGCATTTTGGTCACCAGACGCACCGTTGGAACCCACGCATGAAGCCGTATATTTTCGGCGAGCGTAACGGCATCCACATCATCGATCTTTCGCAGACTGTGCCGCTTTTCGCGCGTGCGCTCGATTTCGTTTCCAGCACGGTTGCTGGCGGCGGCAAGGTGCTTTTCGTGGGCACGAAGCGCCAGGCGCAGGAGCCGATTGCAGAATTCGCGCGTCGCTCGGGTCAGCACTTTGTCAACCACCGCTGGTTGGGCGGCATGCTCACCAACTGGAAAACGATCTCGGGTTCGATCAAGCGTCTTAAGACCCTCGAAGAGAAGCTCTCGGGCGACACGCACGGCTTCACCAAGAAGGAAGTCCTTCAGATGACGCGTGAGCGCGACAAGCTTGAGCTTTCGCTCGGCGGCATTCGCGACATGGGCGGCATTCCGGACGTGATGTTCGTGATCGACGCGAACAAGGAAGAGCTCGCGATCAAGGAAGCCAACACGCTTGGTATTCCGGTCGTTGCAATCCTCGACTCGAACGTCAATCCAGCTGGCATCGCATTCCCGGTTCCGGCGAATGACGACGCAAGCCGTGCGATCCGCCTGTACTGCGAAGCGATGGCGACGGCCTCGACCCGCGGCAACCAGAGCGCGCAGGCAGCATCGGGCGTGGACGTCGGCTCGTTCGACGTGCCGCCGGCTGAAGAGAGCCTTGCCGTAGAGGGCTAAGCGCCGTCAAACGCATGCAACAATGTGCGGGCAGGGCGCTGGGCTGAAAGGTCCATGCGCCCGCCTGTCATTGTGGACCATACACTTTAAGTTTTGAGGATGAAGATCATGGCAGAGATTACTGCAGCAACGGTCAAGGAACTGCGCGAGCGCTCGGGCGCCGGCATGATGGATTGCAAGAAGGCGCTGGCCGAGAATGGTGGCGATGTGGAAGCGGCAGTCGATTGGCTGCGCGCCAAGGGCCTTGCCGCGGCCCAGAAGAAGTCGAGCCGCACGGCCGCCGAAGGTCTTGTCGTGATCGCGGTTGATGTCACGCGTGGCGTTGCTGTTGAAGTGAACAGCGAAACCGACTTCGTTGCCAAGAATGAGCAATTCCAGGGCTTCGTTCGCATGGTTGGCGATGTCGCGCTCAAGAACAACATCGGCGATGCAGAAGCGCTTCTTGCAGCGGCAAGCCCAGCGGGCGGCACGATCAGCGAGGCGCTCGTCGCCAACGTCGCCACCATTGGCGAGAACCAGCAGCTGCGCCGCGTGAAGGCTGTGTCCGTAAGCCAGGGCCTGATCGTGGACTATATGCACAATGCGGTTGCGCCGTCGCTCGGCAAGATCGGCGTGCTGGTCGCGTTGGAAAGCCCTGCTGGCGCCGACGTGCTGGCACCGCTTGGCAAGCAGATCGCAATGCACATTGCAGCGGCCTTCCCGGTTGCTTTGAAGGCAGACGACATCGCGCCTGACATTCTCGATCGCGAGCGCAAGGTTGCGGCTGAGAAGGCTGCCGAATCCGGCAAGCCTGCCGAGATCGTCGCCAAGATGGTTGAAGGCGCTGTTGCAAAGTTTGCCAAGGAGCAGGCTCTGCTCTCGCAGATCTTCGTGATGGACAACAAGACCACGATCGCGGACGTCGTCGCCAAGGCAGCCAAGGATGCCGGCACGACGATCACGCTCACGGACTATGTCCGCTTCCAGCTCGGTGAAGGCATTGAGAAGGAAGAGAAGGATTTTGCAGCCGAGGTCGCAGCCGCCGTCGGCGCCTGATCCCTCCCATCTGTAAAGTTACGCATGTATAAAGTTACGCACTGGGCTTAGCTCGGTGCTTGGCATTGCGGCGCGGTCCCACTAAGGTCCGCGCCGCTCCTGTATCAGACTTACACCGAAGGCTTTCATGACCGAAACTGCTCCCAAGCGCATTCTCCTCAAGCTGTCAGGTGAAGCCGCGATGGGGGATCAGAGCTTCGGCATCGACCCCGCGACCGTCGCGCGCGTGGCGAACGAGGTGAAGCAGGCCAAGGATGAAGGCTATGAGCTGTGCCTCGTGATTGGCGGCGGCAATATCTTTCGCGGCATGGCCGGCGCCGCCAAGGGCATGGACCGGGCCAATGCCGATTATATGGGTATGCTCGCAACCGTGATGAACGCTCTGGCGATGCAGGATGCGCTGGAGCATCTGGGCGTCGCCACCCGGGTTCAGTCGGCCATTCCGATGGCGAGCATCTGCGAGCCCTATATCCGCCGTCGTGCGATCCGGCATCTTGAGAAGGGCCGGGTGGTAATCTTTGCCGCAGGCGTCGGCAGCCCCTATTTTACCACAGACAGCGGCGCGGCTTTGCGCGCGGCAGAGCTGAATTGCGAGGCGCTCTACAAGGGCACGTCGGTTGACGGCATTTACGATGCCGATCCCAAACTGGTTCCCACGGCGCAACGTTATGATAGAGTGAGTTACGACGAGGTGCTGAACAAAAATCTCAAGGTGATGGACGCGAGCGCGCTGGCGATCTGCCGCGACAATGCCGTGCCCATCATCGTGTTCAATATCCGCGAGCAGGGCAACCTTGCGCGCGTGTTGTCCGGCAACGGTGTTTCAACGATTGTCGATGGCGGCCAATACGCCAACGGCTGATCGGGGTTGAATTTGTAGGAGAGTTATCATGGCCAAATATGACAAGGCTGATCTGGAGCGTCGCATGGCTGGGGCTGTCGAGGCGTTGAAGAGCGATCTGAGCGGCCTGCGGACTGGCCGCGCCAATACAGCCCTGCTCGATCCGGTGACGGTTGAAGTCTATGGCTCGCAAATGCCGCTCAATCAACTCGCGACGGTCTCCGCGCCTGAGCCGCGGATGCTCTCCGTGCAGGTGTGGGACAAGAGCAATGTCGGGCCGGTCGATAAGGCCATTCGGTCTGCGGGGCTTGGCCTCAACCCTATCGTCGATGGTCAGAATGTGCGCCTGCCCATTCCCGATCTCACGGAAGAGCGCCGCAAGGAGCTTGCCAAGCTTGCTGGTAAATATGCTGAGGCAGCACGGATTGCCGTTCGCAACGTGCGCCGGGATGGCATGGACAATCTCAAGCTTGACGAGAAGAAGAGCGAGATCAGCGAAGACGAGCGCAAGCGCCACGAAACCGATGTCCAGAAGATGACGGATGCGACCATCGCCGACCTCGATGCCGTAGCACTGGCCTAGGAAAAGGAACTCCTTGGCAATTAGTCTTTCCTTCGACCTGAACGGGGGAGACGGGCTTTAGC
>CBIHKY010000161.1:0-5413 GCA_966205705.1 uncultured Alphaproteobacteria bacterium | reverse complement strand
CAGGGAACGTTCACCCGCGTGCAGACCCGCACGGTTCAACAGTCTTCGCCTTCTGTGAATGGCTGGTCGGCGCTGATTCCGGTTGATGGCCGCGCCATTCCTACCGAGCTTGCATCATTGCTTGCAAGCCGTGACGACGGCATCGCCGGGAACGGCAATGACGCCACCAAGCCTTGGCAGCTGACTTACTATCTGAACTACGCGAACCGTGAAGGTCGTACTGACGTCTTCACCTACAATCTGGTCGCTGGTCTGGAAGGCAAGATTCCGGGCACCGACTGGACCTGGGATGCTTATGCTTCACAGGGCGAATCCGAGACGAACGCGCTCATCACGGGCACGGCTTCGCTTGAGCGCTTCCGCGCAGTTGTCAGCGCTCCGAACTGGGGTGCTAACTTCCGTGCCCAAGGCAATGCCGCCTTTGGTGGCTTCGGCGCCGCCTCTGCAACCTGCACCAGCGGTTTCAACCCGTTCAATAAGGCTGCAACCATCTCCCAGGATTGCCTCGATGCGATCCGTGCCGACCTGAAGAACCGCGCTGTGATGCAGCAGACCGTGTTCGAGGCGAACGCACAGGGCAGCCTCTTCAGCCTGCCTGCCGGTGAACTTCGTGCATCTGTCGGTGCGAGCCACCGCCAGAACCGCTATGAGTTCCAGAACGATACGCTCACATCGCAGGGCACATCGTTCCAGGATCAGGCAATCGGCATCTATCCAGGCGGCAACTCAAACGGTCTCATTCGTGTGGATGAGTTCTACGGCGAGTTGGCTATCCCGGTGTTGAAGGACCTCCCGCTGGTCAAGAGCTTCGAGCTCAACCTCGGCGTTCGTAACTCGCACTACAACACGACCGGCAATGCCTTCACCTGGAAGGCCATGGGCGACTGGGAAGTGACCGACTTCCTGCGGATCCGCGGTGGCTATAACAAGGCCGTCCGTGCGCCGAACATCGCTGAGCTGTACCTCGCACCTCAGCAGAGCTTCACGGCAGCTGGTGGCGGTGACGTTTGCCGCTTGAACAATACGCTGGCTTATTCGGCTAACCCAGCGGCGAACCCCAATGCGGCGAATGTTCGCGCCGTTTGCGGTATCCTGATGGATCAGTCGATCGCAGGCACTTCGGCCACCTTCTATTCCAATCCGCAGTTCTTCAATGCAGCAGGCCCGGCTTTTGCTTTCCCGACCTTGGTCGGCAATCCAACCGTCAAGCCTGAGCAAGCGAAGACCTGGACGATTGGTGCCGTGCTGACTTCGACTGCGAGCAGCGAGTGGTTGCGTCGTCTCCGCCTGACGGTCGATTATTACAACATCAAGGTTGATGATGCGATTGGGCCGCTCACGCTGGATACGGCTCAGCGTCAGTGCTTCGATGCAACGTTCAACCCTGCAATCGCAACGAACGCTGCAGCCGCCGCCGCAACAACGGCTTGCCAGGCCATCGGTCGCGTGGCTGGTGACGGTGCCCTCGGCAACGTGCAGGTGACCTACCTCAACAATGGCCGCTTCCGCACCTCGGGCATCGACGTCCAACTCGATTGGGCTTTCCCGGTCGGTCCTGGCACGTTCAGCATCAACTCGGTGTTCAACTATCTGCTCTCGCTCAAGTCGGCGCCACTCCCGGCATCGGCAGGCGCGGCTGGCCAACTGGTTGAATATGCTGGCACATTGGGCCCGGCAGGCAGTGCGGCAATTGCCGAGAACGGTCTGAACCCCGGCGCCTTCCGCTGGAAGCTGCTCAACACCTTCGGCTATTCGGTCGGTCCGGTGTCGGTCTCGCTCCAGTGGCAGCATCTGCCCGCCGCCAAGTCGATTGCTTACACCTCCAACAACGCGACGCCATTCGTTGGTGCACCTGCCTATGATCTGTTCAACCTGAGCGGTGGATTTGCAGTGACCAAGGATGCGACGATCCGTTGGGGCGTGGACAATCTCTTCGACAAGGCTCCACCGCTCGTTGAATATAACGCAGCGACCACGGGACTGGCCAACGGCGTTGGCGCCAGCGCGTTCAACTCCTACTTCTACGACATGAACGGTCGTCGCTTCTATCTCGGCGCAACGTTCAAGTTCTGATCCAAAGTTGAGGAAAGGGGGCGCTCGTCGGGCGCCCCTTTTTCGTTTATGATCATCATGGTTCGGGCAGTTCAGGTGAGCGGCCCGCATAAAGGAGAGGCCCGCAATGGCTTGGCGTTCGATCGGGTTTGGGTCTGTGGCAATCGCTGCAGTGGCGCTGGCGGGCTACAGCATGGCGGGCAGCGCGGCGGCGGATGGCCCTGGCGCAATCGATCAGGCGCGGCTGGAAGCGGCGGATAGCGATGCGGATAACTGGCTCGGCTATGGCCGCACTTATGATGAACAGCGCTTCTCTCCGCTCGAACAGATTAATGCGGGTAATGTCGGCCAGCTCAGCGTCGCCTGGGCGATGGAACTCGACACCAATCGCGGACAGGAAGGTACGCCGATCGTCGTCGACGGCGTGATGTATACCTCCACCGCATGGTCTAAGGTCGTCGCGGTGAATGCCGCGACCGGCAAACTGCTGTGGCAGTTCGACCCTGAAAATGACGGCTCCAAGGGCGTCCACGCCTGTTGTGATGTCGTCAACCGCGGCGTCGCCGTGTGGAAGGGCCGCGTCTATGTCGGCACCATCGATGGCCGCCTGATCGCAATCGACGCCAAGACGGGCCAAAAGGCGTGGGAAGTCGTCACCGTCGACCAGAAAAAGCCCTACACCATCACGATGGCGCCACGCGTGGTGCGCGACAAGGTGATCATCGGCAATAGCGGTGCGGAGCTGGGCGTGCGCGGCTATGTCTCGGCTTATGATACCAACACCGGCAAGCTGGTCTGGCGCTTCTACACCGTGCCGGGCGACCCCAAGGCTGGTCCGGACGGCGCGGCCTCGGATGACATCCTGGCGAAGCTCGCGCGACCAACCTGGTATGGCGAGAATTATTGGAAGCTGGGCGGTGGCGGCACCGTTTGGGATAGTGTGGTCTATGATCAGGAGCTCAACCAGCTGCTCATCGGCGTGGGCAACGGCTCACCTTGGAACCACAAGTGGCGCAGCGCGGGCAAGGGGGATAATTTGTTCCTCTCCTCCATCGTCGCGGTCGATCCCGATACCGGCAAATATAAGTGGCACTATCAGCTCAATCCCGGCGAAACTTGGGATTACACCGCCACCCAGCAGATGACGCTCGCCACGCTCAAGATTGATGGCAAAGACCGCAAGGTCGTGATGCAGGCGCCCAAGAATGCCTTCTTCTATGTGATCGACCGTACCAACGGGAAGCTGATCTCCGCGCAGCCTTATGCCCGCCAGAACTGGGCCGAGGGCATCGACGTGAAGACCGGTCGCCCGATCGAGAAGCCCGGCGTGCGCTATGAAGGCGCGGCGGCTCTCATCACGCCATCAGGCATTGGCGCCCACGCCTGGATGCCGATGAGCTATTCGCCCAAGACTGGCCTCGTCTATATTCCGGCGATGGAAAACGCGATGGTTTATGGCGATTCCAATCCCTTCGTGATCCATGAGGGCCGCTGGAATACCGCAGTATCCTTCCTCGATCCGCCAGCCATGCCCGGAATGCCCGATACCGTCGAGGGTCGTCGCAAGGCGATGGAGGGCATGACCAAAGGCAAGCTCGTCGCTTATGATCCGGTGACGCAAAAGCCCCGCTGGACTGTCGAGCGCGATTGGCCCTGGAATGGCGGCACGTTGTCGACCGGGGGCAATCTGGTATTCCAGGGCACCGCCAAGGGCGATTTTGAGGCCTATAGCGCCGATAATGGCAAGAAGCTGTGGGCCTTCCAGACCCATCGCGGCGTCATGGCCGGGCCGATCACCTATCGCGTGAACGGCGAGCAATATATTGCCGTGATGGCCGGTTATGGAGGCTCGATGGGCATGGCCAGCCGCACGCCGTTCATGAAGGACAAGATGCCCAATGGGTTGATCGTGGCCTTCAAGCTCAAAGGCACCGGCAAGCTGCCCGCCTACACGCCAATCCCGCTCGACAAGCCGACGCCAAGCAGCGAGACCTTCACCGCCGCGCAGGTGGCGACCGGGCAGAAAGGCTTCTTCCAGTTCTGCCAGATTTGCCACGGCGGCCCGGTAAACCCGGATCTGCGCCGCTCAGGCTTGCTCTCGGACAAGGAGTCCTGGCAGCAGGTCGTTATCGGCGGTGCACTCGCGCAAAATGGCATGGCGAGCTTCAAGGATTATCTCAAGCCTGAGGAAGCCGAGGGCATCCGCGCCTATCTCAATCAGCGGGCGAAAGAGCTGCTGAAGGAAGAGGCTGCGGCGAAATAAGGAGGAGCAGCCTCGCGCTGCTCCTCGCGCCTTCAGCCTTTGATATGGTCGCGGACGAGTGAAGCCATCGCTTTGGCTTCCTCATCCCCCTTGGCGAGCAAGCCTGCGACCATACCCATCTTGTCAGCGTCCTGACGGTTCTGGCTCGTCTTCCATTTTCCTTCGATGCGCTGGATCGGGATCGCGACGCCCACCACGGCGGCGGACAGCTTTTCGATATAGTCGGCGGGTGCGTCATCGATGCTCCAGGGAACAGCCTGCGTGACCTCCTGTTCATCGGAAAGGTTGCGCAGATGCGTGTGGAGCCATGCTGGGTCATCGATGAATTCGGGACGACCATGCGCGGCGACAACAGCATAGTTCCACGTAGGAACAGCCTTTCCGTGCGGGTGCTTGCTGGGGTACCATGATGGCGTGATATAAGTCTGTGGGCCGCGAAAGATTACGACGTCTGGGCGCGCATCGTGCGCTGATTTCCAGATCGGATTTCCGCGTGCGACATGTCCATACAGCGTCCCGAATTCGCCGCATTCGCTGTCGATCAAGAAGGGAATATGCTGCACCTCAAGCCCAACCGCGCCCGCCGACACCCACGTGCCAAGCGGATGTGCTCTGATGAGTTCATGAAGAACCGGAAGCCGCGTCTCTTCAAATGCCTTGGGTAGATACATGCTCACCTCACGCCTGCTCCAGCTATAGCCGAGGGCGTGTAACACCACAAACCCAACTCAGCAGGGGCAAACGGAGGCACAGCATCGACGAAATCACTGATCGACTAAACCGATCTTTACAGCAGGATTAATCAATTTTGCTATTCGTAGTACCCCACCTATGTAGCAATCTCCAATTCACTGAGGAGCAGACATGAGTCTCGTAAACACCCCAATCAAGCCATTCAGCGCTACGGCCTTCAAGCAGGGCAAGTTCGTCGACGTCACCGAGGCGGACGTGAAGGGCAAATGGGCCGTCTTCTTCTTCTACCCCGCTGACTTCACCTTCGTTTGCCCAACCGAGCTGGAAGATCTGGCCGACATCTACCCAACCCTTCAGGGCATGGGCGTGGAAGTCTATTCGGTCTCCACCGACACGCATTTCAGC
>CBIHKY010000160.1:0-5443 GCA_966205705.1 uncultured Alphaproteobacteria bacterium | reverse complement strand
CGGCATTTATGCCAGTGGAGACGTGCGGGGTTTTTCAGCGCGCGATGCTGGCAAAGCCCGGGTGGAGGGGCTATATTTCGATCAGGCAGGGCAGATTACCAATGTCGTTGTGCGCGGCACGACGGTGCGGGTGGGGCTGACCTCGTTCGGTTATCCCTTCCCCGCGCCGACGGGCATCATCGACACGGATTTACGCCGTGTCGGCACCAAGCCGGTCGTCAGCGTCCAGCTCAACAGCGGCGATTATCTCGGGACGGACCTGATCGTCGATGCCGCGCTGCCGCTAAGCGATACGTTGGACGTGAATGTCGATGGCGGCCTGTATGACGATGAATATGTGAGCGGAGCGAGTGGCTGGTTCCGCAGCTATGGCAGCGTCATGCGGTGGCGCCCGGCCAAGGGCGTAGAAGCCACCGGCTTTTTCGCCCGCTATGACTTTGGCGACGAGGAACAGGCGCCCGTGCTCTATATCGCCAATGGCGCACCGCCCGGACGGGTCAAGCGCCGCCGCTACTTTGGTCAGGACTGGGCCGATTGGGCGGGTCATAGCCAGAATTATGGTGGCACGATCAAGGCTGATCTTGGTCGCTGGCAGATTGCCGCAGGCCTGTTCGACAGCCGGTTCACGCAGGATGACTATGCCTCGGCCTATTATTCCGGGGTTGATGAAGCGGGCCTGGGTCGTTCCACGATCATAAGTGGGCGCGATCAGATGTCGGCCTCCACCTCCGGCGAGGCGCGGATCAGCCGGAGCTTCGTCGAAGGGCGCAGGCTTCATAGGCTAATCGCTTCAGTACGCGGTCGCAGGACGAAGGCGCAATATGGCGGCTTTGCCGTCGCTGACCTTGGCATGGCGCAGATCGGCGTGCCTGCGCCGCAGGAGCGGCCGAGCTTTTCTTATGGCGAGATGACGAGCGATCGGGTCCGCCAGATGAGCTACGCCATTGGCTATGAAATGCGCTGGCAGGGGCTGGCCGAGGTCAATCTGGGGCTGACCAAGAGTGATTATCGCAAGACGGTGGTGCAGCCCGGATTGCCCATTGATATTGCGGTAGACCAGCCCTGGCTCTGGAATGCCGGGCTGGCGCTGACCCCGCTGCCCAACCTGACCCTTTATGGCGCAATGACGCGCGGGCTGGAGGAGAGCGGTGTCGCGCCCGCCAACGCCACCAACCGCAATCTGGCGCTCCCAGCCCTGCGCACGCAGCAGAAAGAAGTGGGGCTGCGCTACGCCTTCGCAGGCGGCATGAAACTGGTCGCCGCCGCCTTCGACATTCGCAAACCCTATTTCGATATCGACAGGCGGGATGGCTTCTTCCGCACCTTGGGCGAGGTCAAGCATCAGGGCGTCGAGGCATCGCTTGCCGGCGAGCCACTCAGCGGGCTGAATATGGTCGTCGGCGCGGTTTATCTTCGCCCGCGTGTCACAGGGCAGGCCATTGATGAGGGACGGCTTGGCAGTCGCCCCATTGGACGGACGAGCCTGACCATCGACGCTAATATCGATTATCGCTTGCCCTGGTTCCAAGGGGCCTCGGCTGATGTGCATATGCTTTATGAAGGTGAGCGGACCGCCAATGCCGCCAACACCGCCATGCTCCCCGCCCGCGCCGTGTTGGATTTTGGCACGCGCTATCGCACGAAGATCGGCAACACGCCCGCCTTGCTGCGGCTTCAACTCAAGAACGCCACGAACATATTTGGCTGGAAGGTCTCGAGCGGGGGCGGCTACACGCTGCTTGCAGGGCGTCGCTTCACGGCCACGCTCACGATGGACTTGTGAGAATGTTCCTGCCCCGGCGCTGGCGCTGCTGCCCGATCGGAGCAGCGCCAGCAGGGAGTTAGCGAACGCTTTCTTGGCCAAACTACCGCCAAATATCGCCACGCTTTGCCAACTTGCGCACGCTCCAGTGCTGCTGGACCAGCCACTACTAACGTATGTCACGCTACCTAGGTGTCGACGACGATGAATGACTGGCAGTAACAGGAGTTCGATTTCGGTTAGTAAATGTCGGCTATGCCGGCGAAATCAGTCCCACTCTCTACATCGAATTTTCGCAGCGACTTACTATTGAGCTATCTCCCCACCTCTAAAACTTAATCCTCCAAGCTGAGCGATTGTTGCCATCCGAACCAGATCGGATAGAGTCTTTGCACGCATTTTCATCATCGCATTTGCGCGATAGACTTCGACGGTTCGGGCACTAATCCCGAGATCAAAGGCGATTGCCTTATTGGCCTTGCCTTCCACCAGAGCTTCCATCACTTCCCGCTCGCGAACAGACAATGATGCGATCCGCTCCGCTAATTCGCGCTTTTGCATGCTGGCATCGGCGGTGTCTGATTGTTCACTGATCGCCTTACGAATTGCTGACATCATTAACGCGTCATCAAAAGGTTTTTCGATGAAGTCGGAGGCGCCCCCTTTCATCGCCTGGATTGCCAGTGGGACATCGGCGTGGCCGGTCATCAGGATGATAGGGACCTCGCCGCCTTGTGCCCGAAGGATAGCGAGCAGTTCGATCCCGTTCGTGCCCGGCATGCGGACATCAGTGACGATGCATGCGCCATCGAGGGGAGGGGACGCAGCAAGAAAAGTGTCGGCCGATAAGAACCCTAGAACGCGGAGGCCCGCACAGTCGAGCAGAAACTCCAGCGATCCTCGCGCGCCATCGTCGTCATCGATAATGTAGACAATGGGATCACTCGCCATGGTCCAGCTCCCTTTCCTCAAGTCTCCGTAGCGTGAAGCTGAAGCGCGCGCCGACAGGCTCGGCTGCTTCGGCCCAGATCTTGCCGCCATGCGCTTCGATGATCGTGCGCGAAATCGATAGTCCGACGCCCATGCCGGTGCGCTTGGTCGTCATGAAAGGTTGGAACAGCCGGTCTGCAATTTCAGGATCAATGCCAGCCCCACTGTCGGTTACGCAGACCTTTGCCATATCCCCGTCAGGTTCAATGCGGACTTCAATTGACCGGCTCGGCGTGTCGCTTGCAACAAGCGAATCCAAGGCGTTGCGTACGAGATTGAGCACTACCTGCTGAACCTGGACCCGATCAACGAGCATAAGATCTACTGCAGGATCGAATGTGAATTGCACGCGAACACCATGCTCCTTGGCACCGACAAGCGCGAGGGCGGTAGCCTCTTCGACGAGTTTGCGCAGGCTTTCAACGCTGCGCTCAGTCTCACCGCGCGCAACGAAATCACGCAGGCGTCGGATGATGTCGCCAGCGCGAAGGGCTTCGACAGACGCGCGCTCGACCGCCTCGGCAATCCGCTCATGCGGTATCTCGTCGCGCGCGAGCAGCATGCGCGTGCCTTTAAGGTAGTTGGTGATTGCCGAGAGCGGCTGATTAATCTCATGTGCAAGCGCTGAAGCCATTTCACCAAGGCTCGTAAACCGTGACACATGGACAAGCTCACTCTGCAATTCCTGCAGGCGCGCTTCAGCCTCCTGCCGCTCCGTGAGATCACGAATGAACCCCGTGAAATGGCGTTCGCCGCCAGCGTGCATCTCCCCGACCGCAAGTTCGATCGGGAAGGTCGAGCCGTCTCGGCGCTGGCCGACAACGACCCGTCCCTTGCCGATGATGCGCTTTTCCCCGGTGCGATAATAGTGCGCGAGATAGTTATCATGACCGCTGCGATAGGGTTCTGGCATGAGCGTGCTCACGTTGCGACCAATCACCTCGCGCGCGCTCCAGCCGAACATGCGCTCGGCGGCTGAACTAAAATCGCGGACGAGGCCCTTCTCGTCAATCACGACCATTGCATCGGGAACCGTTTCCAGGATCGAACGCAAATGCGCCTCGCGCTGGGCGAGGCCGGAGGCGGAGGCCTCGGTCTCGATGCGCGCTCGCTGGAACCATTCGCCTCCGGTTGCGATCGCCAGCGATATGAGCACGAAGGCTCCGGCAGCAATGAGACTTCCAGTTTCAATGGGGCTGGCCTGCGCGTCGCACCACAGCCCCGCCCCGGCGCCTGCCAGCGCAGCAAGCGTGCCCGCCCGCACGCCCGACAAGGCGCCTGCCACCACAACGCCCGGAACAAAAAAGATGAAGGTTGCTCGAGTGCCGAGTGAATCAGCGAATAGGAGGCGCACGCCCACACCAACAGCGAGGAAAAGTAGTGCAACGCCAAAGCCTGCCGATGGCGCAAGGCGCGGGAGAAAGCGGCTGGCGAAAGTCGTGCGTTGGACCTCCGGTAAATCCCCTAGGGAAGGTGCGGTAGGGAGATCATCCAAATTTCCGCGCTCCTCGGTCCATACTACTTAAGCTCCAACAACGGCGAACAGGACAGGCCGTTTCACGGAGAATTTCCATGACCGCACCTTTCATCGATCTCAGCGTTCACCACAAGCCCAAGGGGCTATCTGACCGGATCGCATTCGGCTTCACCAAGGTGCTGCGGTGGAGCGCCGACACGTTCTTTGCCGAGCGCTATGGCCACCGTGCCGTCGTGCTGGAAACCGTCGCTGCGGTGCCGGGCATGGTCGGTGCAACGATCAACCACCTCGCTTGCCTACGCCGGATGTGTGACGACAAGGGCTGGATCAAGACGTTGATGGACGAAGCCGAGAACGAACGCATGCACCTCATGACGTTCATCGAGATCTCAAAGCCGACCTGGTTCGAACGAGCGGTGATCATCGGCGTTCAGTGGGTGTTCTACATCTGCTTTTTCGCACTTTACCTCGCCAGCTCTAAAACTGCGCACCGCGTTGTCGGCTATTTTGAGGAGGAGGCGGTGATCAGCTATACCCACTACCTCGCCGAAATCGACGAGGGCCGCAGTGAAGATGTCCCGGCACCTCAACTCGCCATCAACTATTGGGGCTTGCCGGCTGATGCGACGCTTCGCGACGTGGTTCTCGTCGTCAGGGCGGACGAAGCGCATCACCGCGACGTCAATCACTGCTTTGCCAACGAGCTGGCTGGATTGCCCGTGGGCTCTGTTGCCGACTGTCCGCCGCACATCACGCTCGAGCCGAACTGGAAGCGGGCTGCCTGACTCCATTAAGGATAGGACATGCGCATGGATCGCCCC
This sequence comes from uncultured Alphaproteobacteria bacterium, assembly GCA_966205705.1. Taxonomy (GTDB): domain Bacteria; phylum Pseudomonadota; class Alphaproteobacteria; order Sphingomonadales; family Sphingomonadaceae; genus Sphingobium. Next base: position 393 of record CBIHKY010000160.1, on the reverse strand, counting down.
GTTGTTATCGTCGCGAGCGATCCAGCACTCCGCTCTTCGTTGCATTTTGCATTGTCAGTCGAGGGGTTCGATGTGCGAGCGGCCGGTGACAGTACCCACCCTGACGCCTGTTTCGTTATAGATCAGGACCCGGTGGGCGGCGGGCTCGCGATGGTCATCTCCATGCGCGCCGCTGGGAATTCAGCTCCTGTCATCTTGCTCGTGACCCATCCCGACCGGCATCTGCGGGAGCGTGCAAAGTTGCTCGGCGTCTCTCTTCTAGAGAAACCCTTGCGACGTGACGACCTCAGCTCACTTCTCTCGACGATGCCCGTTCGCGCGCTCCCGCGAAGTGACGAGATCTGCAGCATCCCCTCCGTCTCAAAAAACTCGTGTAACCAAAAGGAAACAGCA
>CBIHKY010000159.1:0-5507 GCA_966205705.1 uncultured Alphaproteobacteria bacterium | reverse complement strand
GCTGAGTAGCACCTGGATTTGCCGTGTTGTATGCCGTGTCAGCCGCGCCGATGACGTTGGTAAACGTCTGTATACCTGCGGCAACATCACCATTGAAGAACACAGCTGGTGTCGCAAATGCTGAAGTTGCGAGCGCACCCAAAGTAGCAGAAAGCGCAATTCGTGAAATCGAACCTTTGATTTTCGATTTCGAGATATAGTTACACTTGTTATTATAAGTCGTGTTAGTCATAGAAGCCCCCTGTTAAAATGCTTGTCAACAAGACAAAGGAAGCCCACTCGCGCATTCTATAAAAGAATGTGGATTTGAATTTGATGATATTCAACCCGAAGACGCTTATGGACTTTGGATGTTCGCTATTTTCAGCAGATTAACAAAAGGTAAACGGTGCGTTAGGCCGTTGACCTATCAACATCTCTTCGATCCGATGATCTTGGCCAATTGTTACAGAACCCGACCATTCGAAGAGCTCACAAAGCAGGCAAATTCGATGTTTTGGGTTCGCAGATTGGAATCATGAGACGCGATCTCTTCACCGGGTCGACGCGATCCCGGTTTACAACAATTTACAAAGTCATGCGCAAACTAGGACCACTGGGTGACCGTCAATTGCCCTGACCTGTAGCGAGCGTAGATGTTCACGCAGTTGGCCACCAGCGACGTGCATGGGCTGATGCAGCAGATGGTAAACCCAATTGGCCGCACGGGATCTCAACCGTTACCGCTAGGCGCTCGCTCAAATAGCGTCTGGGGAACGCAGCCTATCTTCTCTGAGATCGAAACGATAGCCGCCCAGCGGGAGGCATAATCGGCTTCATGATCCTGCACCATCCGCACTGCCCATGCCCGGACCTCTGGTGCAAACTTGTTCGTCGTCTTGCTCATATCGGCTCCACTTACTCAGAAGTTGGAGCCTCCAGCAAACCCGGTGCGGTTCAGCTGACGCTGGCCTTCTTTGGCATAGGCGGTGTTGGATCCGGCCGCCAGGGCTGTAAGGTCCGGCAATCGAGAACGAGCGGTAAGAGGCGGCCTCTCAGTGGGCCCTCTTTATGCACCTCGAACCAAATCCGGAGGACGAGCTTTGCCATTCAAGCTGACGGACATGCGCCCAGCGTGAGCGCGGCGACCAGCTTCGAAACGTCAGCAGCATGCAGGAGCAATAAAGCCATTTAGTGGAATCAAATTGGCAGCTGAGCGCTTCATTATCCGCCTCGGTCCACTAGCATATGTTTGACGCTAGTTTGACGGCCTGTCTGGAAGTTCCGCTAAGCCACTGATTTTTTGGTGACCCCTGCGGGAATCGAACCCGCGTTTCAGCCGTGAGAGGGCCGCGTCCTAACCGCTAGACGAAGGGGCCATCTGCAGGCGGGCATAGGCGCTCCGCCGCGATGAGATGGCGCCTTTAAGCGGGGAGGCCGTTTGGGTCAAGGCCATTTGCTCAGATCGGCGCCATATCCTCAATATGGATTTCCGCGGCGGGGCGCGCGCCCCAATCATCGATTTTAGCGCGGCCCACGAGCCAGAAGCGCGCCGAGCGATCCGCGCCGATGAGCGTTTGGCCGAGCGGTGTTTCGGCCTGACGAAACGCCATGGCTTTGAGAGACTGGCCGTCTTCCCCGCTCACGATGGCGCGGACATGGCCGGTGCCGACGATATCGGCCTTGATGATGCGGACGGGGCCAAGCACGATTCGTGGTGCAGGCCAGCCATTGCCGAAGGGGCCTGCCTCTTCCATCTGCGTGATGAGCGCTGGGGTGAGGCCGCGCGGGGCGAGCAGCAGGTCGACGAGCAAGGCTCGGGTGCCTGCCGCGCGTGCCATGTCATCGCGCAGTCGCTCATCGATGAAGGCGCGGAAGGCGTCGAGCTTGTCACGCTGAATGGTGAGGCCCGCCGCCATCGCATGGCCACCGCCCGCCACGAGCAGGCCATGATCCTTCGCCGCGAGGATCGCTGCGCCAAGGTCTACGCCGGTCACTGAGCGGCCCGAGCCTTTGCCCACGCCGTCCTCATCAATCGCGATGACGATCGAGGGCGTGCCGGTCTTTTCCTTCAGGCGACCGGCAACGATGCCGATGACGCCGGGATGCCAACCGGTTTGCGAGACCATCGCGACGCCGCCCTGCGGACCATCGGCAAGTAACTGCTCGGCTTCTTCCTGCACGCCGCTTTCGATCATGCGGCGGTCCTCGTTCAGGCGGTTAAGTTCCTCGGCAATCTGCGCGGCTTCACCGGGGTCCTGCGTGGTGAGCAGCCGCACGCCAAGATCGGACTTGCCGACGCGGCCACCCGCATTGATGCGCGGGCCGAGCGCAAAGCCGAGATCCGAGCATTGCGGCGCGCGCTCGAGCCTGCTGGCGGAGAGCAGCGCGTTGATCCCGATATTGCCGCGCCGGGCCATCGCCTTGAGGCCCTGGGCCACGAAGGCGCGATTGAGGCCGCGAATCTGCGCAACATCGGCAACGGTGCCGAGTGCGACAAGATCGAGCAGATCGAGCAGGCGCGGCTCCGCGCGATTGGCGAACCAGCCCCGTGCGCGCAAGGTGCGAATGAGCGCGGCGCCGAGCAGGAAGGCGACACCGACCGCAGCGAGATGGCCAAAGGTTGCTCCCTCATCGCTTTCATCGAGCCGGTTGGGATTTACGAGCGCGAGGGCAGGGGGAAGCGCCGCCGCACATTTATGATGGTCGACCACGATAACATCGAGACCAGCAGCCTGCGCGGCCTCCAGCGCGGCAAAGGCCTGCGCGCCGCAATCGACCGTGACGACCAGACTGGAGCCCTGCTCGGCGAGCGCAACCAGCGCCTCGCCTGATGGGCCATAGCCCTCCATCAACCGGTCGGGGATGTATGCGCCCGCGTGCAAACCCAAGTCGCGCAGCAGGCGAATCAGCAGGGCTGCGCTGGTTGCGCCATCCACGTCATAGTCGCCAAAAATCGTGACGCGTTCCTGAGACATGACGGCAGCGCCCAGCCGCTCGGCAGCGCGGTCCATATCCTGAAAGACGGATGGATCCGGCATGAACCCGCGAATGGTGGGCACGCGCTCGCGGTCCAGCATCTCATGCGTGCATCCACGCGCGCGCAACAAATCGTCGATCAGCGCGCCGGCGCTCCCGGCAGGCTCGGGGCCGCGCCAGCGCCAAGGCCGGCCAGTGAGAGAGCGCTCGATATCGAGAGCGAAGCGCATGATGAGGCCTTCGTCTAAGTCTGCTGGGATTAAAACGTCTCTAGAGGCATTGCTCAGCCTTGCAATCATAGTCGTAAGGCTTAGCTGATGGGCATGGCATCCATCCTCTCGCTTCGCGGCGTCACCAAACAATATGCAAGCGGCCACAAGGCCCTTGGCAGTATCGATCTGGACATAGAGGAGGGCGAGATTTTCGCGCTGCTCGGGCCGAACGGCGCTGGCAAGACAACGCTCATTTCCATCATCTGTGGCATCATCAACGCGAGTGGCGGCACGGTGCTGGTTGCGGGACATGATATTGTGCACGGCTATCGCGAGACGCGATCGACGATCGGCCTCGTGCCGCAGGAGTTGAGCACCGATCAGTTCGAGCGCGTGATCGATACCGTCAATTTCAGCCGTGGCCTGTTCGGCAAGGCGGCCGATGACGCCTATATCGAGCGGCTGCTGCGCGACCTGTCGCTTTGGGACAAGCGCCATGCCAAGCTGCAGGAGCTTTCCGGTGGCATGAAACGGCGCGTGATGATCGCCAAGGCGCTGTCGCATGAGCCGCGCCTGCTGTTCCTTGATGAGCCCACCGCCGGTGTCGATGTAGAACTGCGACGCGACATGTGGGCGCTGGTCCGGCGTCTGCGAGAGCAGGGTGCGACGATCATTCTGACCACCCATTATATCGAGGAGGCCGAAGATATGGCCGACCGGGTGGGCGTGATCAGCGGCGGCGAGCTTATTCTGGTCGAGGATAAGGCTGTGCTGATGCGCAAGCTTGGCCGCAAGACGCTGCGGATATCCCTTAGTGACGCGCTCTCCGCCATCCCCGCATCGCTCGCCCAATGGCCGCTGACCTTGCAGAAGGACGGGACTGAGCTTGAATATGTGTTCGATAGCCAGGCTGAACAGACCGGCATTTCCGATCTGCTCGGGCAGCTGAGCGCAAGCGGCATCGGCTATAAAGATCTGCACACGCAGGAAAGCTCACTTGAGGATATTTTCGTGAACCTTGTCCACAAGCCACGCGCGCAGGTGCCCGCATGAGCGGCGTCAATATTCATGCCATCAAGGCGATCTACAAATTCGAGCTGCACCGATTCCGGCGCACCTTGATGACAGGGCTGCTTGTGCCCGCGCTCACGACGACGCTCTATTTCGTGGTGTTCGGCAGCGCAATCGGCTCGCGGATGACCGAGATTGATGGCATTCCCTATGGCGCCTTCATCGTGCCGGGTTTGATCATGCTCTCGATGTTTACCGAGAGCATTTTCAACGCCAGCTTTGGCATCTACATGCCCAAATATAGCGGCACGATCTATGAGCTGCTGTCAGCGCCGGTTTCCGCGTTCGAGACCGTGATCGCTTATGTCGGCGCAGCGGCGACCAAGTCCATGATCGTGGGGATGGTGATTCTCGCGACGGCGCATTTGTTCGTCGATCTGCCGATCATGCATCCAGTTGCCATGCTGGGCTTCATGCTGCTCATCGCGATCAGCTTTTGTCTGTTCGGCTTCATCCTGGGCATCTGGGCGCAAAGCTTCGAGCAGCTTCAGGTCATTCCGATGCTCATCGTGATGCCCATGACGTTTCTGGGCGGTGCCTTTTACTCGGTCAACATGCTGCCTGAGCCTTGGCGGATCGCGACGATGTTCAATCCGGTCGTCTATCTCATCAGCGGGTTTCGCTGGACCTTCTTCGGCAAAGGCGATGTGGCGATGGGCGTCTCGCTTGCCTTTGCGACGGGGATGCTCCTGATCTGCGTGACGATCATCTACTGGATGTTCCGCACCGGATATCGCCTGAAGAAGTAAGCGCTCCGGACATGATTTCGCCCTGAGCCTTGGGAGGCGCAGGGCGAAACATCATTTTAATTCTGGAGCGGCGATCAATCCGCAGAGCGTTCAGGTCACTTTGAGACGATGCTCGCCCTTGACCCAGCGAACCGTGCCGGTGTGTGAGCGCATGACGACGCTTTCGGTGGTCATCGTTCCATCGCGGCGGGTCTTGACGCCAGCGAGCAATGAGCCATCTGTCACGCCCGTCGCCGCAAAGATGCAGTCACCCTTGGCGAGATCTTCCAGCTTGTAGATCCGGTCAAGATCCTCAATGCCCCATTTGCGGGCACGGCTGCGCTCATCATCATTGCGGAACAGCAGCTTGCCGTTGAACTGACCGCCAACGCAGCGCAGCGCCGCGCAGGCCAGCACGCCCTCGGGCGCGCCGCCAGACCCCATATACATGTCGATCGTCGTGTCAGGATTGGTCGTCGCGATCACGCCGGCAACGTCGCCGTCCGGGATCAGCACGATGCCGCAGCCAAGCCCACGC
>CBIHKY010000158.1:0-5620 GCA_966205705.1 uncultured Alphaproteobacteria bacterium | reverse complement strand
TATCACCCCTCCCGCCGACACCCCGGGCTTGACCCGGGGTCCCGCTTTTCTTGGCGGCATGTGCAACAGGCCGCGGGACCCCGGGACAAGCCCGGGGTGACGTGGGGTTCTGCAATTGTGAATGTCGGACAGTCGCCGCCAACGCCACGACTGCGCGCCTATCGTCTCAGCGGCTCTTGGGTGCGCCGCCGCCAGCCTGTGCGAGCGCTGCGCTGCTGGCATTGCTCGCGCTCGCCTGTGCCTCGCGCAGGCCCACCGGGAGCCGCTTGAGGTCCGCCAGCCGAGCCTTGAAGGCGGAGAGGGCAGCGCCGGAAAGCTGGGCCATTTGCGTGAATTTAACGGAGGCCGGGTTGATCGTGCGTCCGCCGCGATACAGCTCATAATGGAGATGTGGCCCGGTCGAGAGGCCGGTCGAGCCGACATAGCCGATCACTTGCCCGCGCCGGACTTGCTGGCCAGACTTTACGGCGATGCGGCTCATATGGCCGTAGCCAGACCCCAATCCGCCGCCATGCTCCAGCCGCACATATTTGCCATGCCCGCCATGCCAGCCTGCGATACTCACGCGGCCATCATTCACGGCGTAGATGGGTGATCCGAACCGCGCCGCAAAATCGAGTCCGGCGTGCATCCGGCGGAAGCCCAATATGGGGTGGCGGCGCATGCCATAGCCCGATGACTGCCGCCCCGAGACAGGCGCTGCCAATACGCCGCGACGCTCGCCAACGCCGGACGCCTCGAACCACTGGGCGCGGCCATCCTGGGTCCAGCTGAGCATGTTGATATTTTTGCCGCGCGCGCGCTCAAGCCCAGCAAACAGCAGGGCGCCGGTCTCGCTCTCACCGGTTGCGGCGCGGCGGTGGGCGATCACGAAATCGAAATGATCGTCGGCGCCCACGTCATTGCCCACATTGAGGCGTGTGGCCAGCACCTTGAGATAGGCCTGGATCGTGGATGGTTCGGCGCCTGCGGCACGGGCGGCGCGATAGAGGCTGTCGCCCACGCGGCCACGGATGCGCAACGGGGTTGCATCAACCGCAATAGGAATGCGCTTGAGGGTGAGCGCGCCGCCGTTCCGCGTGAGTTCCAGCGCCAGCTCAAGCCGGGCGCGGACCATCAACCGATCCAGCGGACGCGCGACATTGCGGTTGGCGCGGCGGCCCAGCACGAGATGGACACGGGTGCCAGCGGCGATCGAATCAGGGTTCACGCTTTGCGCGATGAGTGCGGTCGCTGCTTTGATATCGCGATCACTCACACCAGCGCGCGAGAGCGAGTGGGCGAAGCTGTCGCCCGTGCCCAGGGCAGCGTCGAGTTCGATCTGCGGGCGCTCTGGCGTTTGCGCGAGCGGGGCGACGGCATCGGTCGGCCCCATGCGCAGGCCGCTATCGGCTCCGAGCGCAGAAGCGCTGATCATTTGCGAGCGATATTGATCGAGATGATGGGTATCGAGTTGGGCAGGTACTGGCCCCGGCACGGCAATGATACCCGGCGAGAGCATGGCGGCGGTTCCGCACAGCGAAAGGCAGGTCGCGAGGCCGCGCCACCAGATGCGCGTGCCGATATTATGTCCAAGATCGGGAACAAGCTCTGCACCATGCGCCCAATCGCGCACCCGCTCGCGCCAATTGGCCTCATGGGAGGGCGCCAGCGCCTTGGCCGGGCTGTTGAGCCACAGCGTTCCAACGGTCACGCCCTGGCTCGGGTTAAGCTCAATCTTTTGAAACACTTGAGTTATTTTCCCCGAGGCAAGCTTGGAGCGCTGATAATCGCCGCTTACCAATTCTGGTCCTGCTGTTTGTGAACCCTAAGCGTTAAAGTCAAATAAAGACCGTAGATTAACCGGTTAGCGTGCGATGAACTGTGCCCTCAAGCCGCCCGGCTGTGGAACTGAATAATATTCGCCCTGAGCCGAGATTGTGGCTTGCCGCATTTCGTCTGCCGCGCCATGTCCTTGACCATTATGGCCAGCTTCGCTTCTGCCGCCGTGAAGGCTGTGCTCGGTCCCACCAACACCGGCAAAACCCATCTCGCCATCGAGCGGATGTGCGGGCATTCAAGTGGCCTGATGGGCTTCCCGCTGCGCTTGCTGGCGCGTGAGGTTTATGAGCGGGTCGTGCGCATCAAGGGCGCAGAGCAAGTCGCGCTGCTGACCGGCGAGGAGCGCATTGTGCCGCCCGGCGCGCGCTATGTGCTCTCCACAGCCGAAGCGATGCCCGCACGCAGCGGCTTTGGGTCACTCAAGGATTTCGCCTTCGTTGCCATCGATGAGGTGCAATTGGCGGCCGACCCGGAGCGCGGGCATATCTTCACGGACCGGATGCTCCATGCCCGTGGGCGTGAGGAAACGATGCTGCTGGGTTCGGCGAGCATGACGCCGCTGGTGCGCTCACTCGTGCGGGAGGCCGAGATCGTCTCGCGCCCGCGCTTCTCCACGCTGCGCTATGCCGGATCCCAGAAGCTCTCCCGCCTGCCGCGCCGCTCGGCCATCGTCGCCTTCTCGGTGGAGGAGGTTTATCGCGTGGCCGAAATGCTGCGGCGTCACCGGGGTGGCGCGGCAGTGGTGATGGGCGCGCTCAGCCCGGCCACACGCAATGCCCAGGTGGCGATGTTCGAATCGGGCGAGGTGGATTATCTCGTCGCGACAGACGCGATCGGCATGGGCCTCAATCTCAATGTCGATCATGTCGCTTTTGCCTCGCTGCGCAAGTTCGATGGGCAGCGCACGCGGCGGCTCACCGTCTCGGAAATGGCGCAGATTGCCGGGCGCGCCGGGCGGCATCAGCGCGATGGGACATTTGGCGATATTGGCGCGTCGGATGGCCCGCCCGCCTTCTCCGCCGAGGAGGTCGAGCGGATCGAGGAGCATCGCTTTGACGCGATCGAGCAGATTTACTGGCGCGAGGCCGATCTGCCGATGGATAATCTCGGCGCGCTGATCGCGGCCTTGAAGGAGCGGCCCAATGAGAAGGGTTTGCGCGCCGCGCCCGAGGCGACCGATCTCGCGGCCCTGCTCGCGCTCGCTGACATGCCGGACGTGGCGGCGCGCGCTCGTGGGCCAGCGCAAGTGGCGCGACTCTGGGCGGCCTGCTCGGTGCCGGACTTCCAGAAGCTGGGCATCGAGCATCATGCCCGCACCATCCATCGCCTCTGGACCTGGCTGAGCGAGGGCAATGGCCACATCCCGCAGGATTGGTTCGCCGGGCAGCTTGCGCGGCTCGATAATGTGCAGGGCGATGTCGATGCGCTGGCCGGGCGAATCGCGGCGGTGCGCATCTGGGCCTATGTGGCGCAGCGCAATGACTGGCTTGCAAATCCCTTCGAGATGGCGGCGCGCGCTCGTGCGCTGGAGGACCGCCTCTCCGATGCCATGCACGGCGCATTGCGCCAGCGCTTCGTCGATACGCGCTCATCTGCCCTGCTCAAACGGGGCGGAAACAGCAACGCGCTTTTGGCAGTGGACGTGGACGGCGCAGGCAATGTATCAGTGGATGGTCACAAGATCGGGACGATGCGTGGATTTCGCTTCATCGTCGACCCGAACGCGAGAGCGAATGAAAAGCGGCTATTGTTGGCCGCTGCCGAACGGAGACTGGGTGCGCATTTGAACGAGATGGCTCAAGCATTGCTGACCGTGGACGATAAAGCGTTCACGCTCGCAAGTCCTCCCGCAGGTGAAGCTCAGATTATCTGGAACGGGCACCCCGTCGCAACGTTGAAGGCGGGGCAGCGTCTGCTCGCGCCTGATATGCAGCTGGACACCGGGCTTGGCAGCCTTGTGCCGGAGATCCAGCAGGGCGTGCGCGAGCGGCTCGGCGTGTGGTTGAAGGCGCAGTTCGAGCGGCACATTCCTGCCTTGCTGAAGATGGAAGCGGGGTCGACCGATCCTGAGGTTCCAGCGACGGCACGCGCGGTTCTGGCGCAACTGGCCGATGCGGGCGGCATCATGCCGCGCACGTCGCTTGACGAGGCTTTGGCGCAGGTCGCCAAGGATGATCGCACCCATTTGCGCAAGGCCGGCGTCATCATTGGCGTGATGGACCTGTATCATCCGGGGCTGATGAAGCCTGCCGCGGCGCAATGGCGCATGGCATTGCTCTCGCTCAAGCGAGAGAAGCCGCTGGTGGCGCTGCCTGCGCCCGGCGTGGTGCTGGTGCCTGCGAGCGAAGAGCTGGACGAGATTGGCGCGCGCATTGCGGGCTTCCGCAAGCTTGGCGAAGTGTGGCTGCGGATCGACATGGTCGAGCGGTTGGCGCGCGGCGCGCATGAAGCGATTGCAGCGGGCAAGCCTTATGGCGCCGAAGACCCGACGATCGTTTCCATTGGATTGAACGAGGCGAGCTTCCTCGATCTCATGCGGCAGGCGGGCTTCCGCCCCGTGCCGGATGCTGCCGAGGGCGCGCCCAACTGGCAATTCCGCGGTCGACCCAAGCCGCGCGTCCGGCCTGAAGGCGAGCGGCGCAATCGTGCGCCTGCGCGGCGTGGCCAATCCGATCAGGCGCCGGGCGCTGCCGGGCAGGATGGCGCAGCGCAGGCTGAGGGCGGCGATGCGCGCAAGCCACGCCCCGAGCGCGACCGGGCGAGGCCCGAGCGCCGTGGCAATGGACCGGACCGCAAGCCGCGTAGTGGCGAGCGTGATCGGGGCGGCGATCGGGCTGATCGCGGGCCAGATCGTGAGCGCGGGCCTGCACCGCAGGCGCGGCCTATCGTGGCGACCGGCAAGGCGCTTGCCGGGCTTGGCGCCCTGTTCGGCCGCGAGGACTGACACGCTGGCGGCGGCGCACGCAGAAGGGGTCTCGTCAGGCCGCGGACCTAGTCTGCGGCTCGACAAATTCCTTTGGTTCGTGCGGCTGACACCGAGTCGCTCCAGCGCGCAGGCCCTGGCCGAGCGGGCGATCATCCGCCTGAATGGCCGACGTATCGACCGCGCCCATGCGCCGGTGCGGGTTGGCGACCTCATCACCTTTCCGCAGGGCGACCTCATTCGCGTGATCCGCGTGGAGGCATTGCCCGAGCGACGCGGCGGCGCGCCCGAAGCGCAGCTGTGCTACAGCGTGATCACGGCGGGCGATCCAAGCCCGAATATGCCTGCGATCCTCCCTGCGCGAAGCTGAGCTAATCCTCGGAAAAGGCCTTGCTTGTTGACGCTGGGGGAGTGCGCGCATATCGGGGCGCCAAGCTCAAGCTAGGAAAGCCTCCCATGACCTATGTCGTGACCGACGCGTGCATCCGTTGCAAATATATGGATTGCGTTGAAGTCTGCCCCGTTGATTGCTTTTATGAAGGCGAGAATATGCTCGTCATCAATCCCAACGAGTGCATCGATTGCGGCGTGTGCGAACCCGAGTGCCCGGCCGAAGCGATTTTGCCGGATACTGAGAGCGGGCTTGAGAAGTGGCTTGAGATCAACACGCAATATTCCGCAGAATGGCCGAACATCACCGTGAAGGGTGAGGCCCCGGCAGATGCGGACGCGATGAAGAACGAAACCGACAAGTTCGAGAAGTTTTTCTCGCCGGAGCCTGGCGCGGGGAGCTGAGGCGGGGCGCTGAACTTCATCGTTGAAGTCTGATCTACGACCGTAGAGCCACGTCACCCCGGACTTGATCCGGGGTCCCGC
>CBIHKY010000157.1:0-5673 GCA_966205705.1 uncultured Alphaproteobacteria bacterium | reverse complement strand
TCGCTAGGTTGGGCGGGTGCCGGTCGCGCTTCCAGCGTCGCTTCCGCATTGCGCATATCGAAGAACGGGCGGCTTTTGCTGATCAAAGACCCATCGAGCATTGGGCGCATATTGCGGTTCGTTGGTGGCAAATTGGCGTGGTGAAGGGGATCATTATTTGAATGGGGCGGGGTGAAATTCGATGAGGGGAGGATTTGCATATAGGCTCCGTGCGACCGGTATTGTGTCTAATTGTGATCACAAATCGATTAACCCATCGTAACAGCGGCCGAAAATAGAGTGGGCTTGATCAAACAGGGCATGACAGCTAGAGCGCGCGCAGCCTTATTTCAGTTCGTTTTTTCGGAGCATTCACATGGCGGTTACCCGCACTTTTTCGATCATCAAGCCAGATGCGACCCGTCGCAACCTGACCGGCGCTGTCACCAAGATGCTGGAGGAAGCTGGCCTGCGCGTCGTCGCTTCCAAGCGCATCCACATGAGCCGCGAGCAGGCCGAGGGCTTCTACGCCGTGCACAAAGAGCGTCCTTTCTTCGGCGAGCTCGTTGACTTCATGATCTCCGGCCCCGTGGTCGTGCAGGTCCTGGAAGGCGAGAACGCCATGCAGCGCAACCGCGACATCATGGGCGCGACCAACCCTGCCAACGCCGAGCCCGGCACGATCCGCAAGGAGCTGGCTGAGTCCATCGAGGCGAACACGGTTCATGGTTCGGATAGCGATGAGAATGCCGCGATCGAGATCGCCTATTTCTTCAAGCCAGAAGAACTGGTTGGCTGATTCTGCGCGGGAGGGTTCAGCCTTTCCCCTCAGCTTACTACATTGAGAAGGGCGCGACGGGCTTAGCCTGCGCGCCCTTTTCCATTATCTCGCAACATCTTGCATAACTAAGCTCAGATCGCTTGGAATGCGTCCAGCATCTCGCGGGCTGACTTATGCAGATCGTGCCGCTCTTCCACGCGTCGCCTGCCTTCGGCGCCAAGCGCCGCGCGCTCATCGGGCGTTGCGCGCATGATCCCGCGCAGGGCCGTGGCAATCGCAGCCTCATCGCCGGGCGCGAAAATCCATCCGCATTGCTCGTCCAGCAGCTCGGGGATGCCCGCAATCGTCGTGCTCAAAACGGGCCGCCCGATCGCAAAGGCTTCCATGATGCCAATGGGCAGCCCTTCGGCATAGCTTGGCAGCAGCATGGCGCGGCTAGCCTGCAATTGCTCGCGCACATAAGCGCCGGTTCCCCAGCCATGCAGGATGACATTGCGTTGCAGGCCCAGTCTGGCAATTTCTGCGCGCAGGGCAGGCTCATCATCGCCCCCGCCGATCAGCTCCACCACCAGATCGGGAAATTCCGCGATGACCGCAGCGACGGCAGGCGGAATATGGATCTGGCCCTTATTAGCGCACAGCCGTCCGATGCAGATGATCCGGCTGCTTTGCGGCGGGGAAGGATCGAACGGGAAATCCTCAAGGTCGATGCCGCAATGGATGATGCGCACCTTGCCCGCGGCCTCGGGCGCCTCCTCTAGGATGCGACCCCGGCAATAAGCCGTGATCGCCACGATGAACGCCGCATCGCGCGCCTTCTCCTGAATGGAGAGCGCTTGCGGCTCACCCGGCACCAGTTCATCGGGCCCATGCACCGTAAAGCTGTAGCTCGGCCCGCCAAGCCTGCGCGCAAACATCGCAACCGTTGTCGCATTGGTCGAGAAATGCGCATGAACATGGTCGATGCCCAGCGCGCGCGCGCGCCGCGCGAAGGCCATTGCCTCCAGCAGATAGGCGACATGGGCGACGAAGTTGCGCCCCGCGTTGCGCCAGACGCGCCACCAGAGCGGCAATAGCGCAAGGAAACGCAGAGGATGTATGATGAGCGTGAGTAGCACATCCAGAGCCAGCGCGGCCTTGCTGCCGGTCAGGATATAATGGGTGCGCTGCTGCTCGGCGATGTCCGCAGGGTCGACTAGTTTGCCATCCCAGTCCCGCAAGGCAAAGCGTTCGACCGGCTGCCCTGCGGCCTCAATCGCGGCAATCTCCCGCCGAATGAAGGTGGTGCTGATGAGCGGATACATGTTGAGGAGATAGGCGATCTTCATGGCGCGGCTTTCATGCGGCGTCGCGGCGTCGGCTGTCAACGCGGCACAAATGTTTTAGGGGCATCAAGCTTCATGCCCCACCACCCCTAAAGATACCCTCAACAACGAGAAAGGCCCGCCGGATCGCTCCAGCGGGCCTTCATCATTTGGTCAGTTCAGCACCGAAGGCGCCGGGCAATCAGCCCAGATCTTCGGTGGTGAAGTCATCACCCTGAACAGCGCCAAGCGGATCGTCACCAACCGTGGCTTCGACAGGCTGACGAAGCTCGGCAGCATGCTCTTCAGCCGCAGTCTTCGGCGCGATGAGCGATGCCGCGTTCGACATCCGCATGGCGGCGCGCAGCGCAGCGTCACGGCTGTTGGCGGCAATGCGCATGCGGTTCATCGAGGAGCCCGTGCCCGCAGGGATCAAACGACCCACGATCACATTTTCCTTGAGGCCAACGAGCGTGTCCTTCTTGCCGTGCACAGCAGCATCGGTAAGCACGCGCGTGGTCTCCTGGAACGATGCGGCCGAGATGAAGCTGCGTGTCTGCAGGCTTGCCTTGGTGATGCCGAGCAGCACGGGCTTGCCTTCAGCAAGCTGCGTGTTGGGGCCCATCTTGGCGTTCACTTCGTCCATTTCGTCCCGGTCGACCTGTTCGCCAGCCAGCAAGGTGGTGTCGCCGCCATTGGTGATTTCAACCTTCTGCAGCATCTGACGAACGATCGTCTCGATGTGCTTGTCGTTGATCTTCACGCCCTGCAGACGATAGACTTCCTGAATTTCGCTGACGAGATATTCCGCCAGCGGCTCGATGCCGAGCACTTCAAGAATGTCGTGCGGATCAGGTGAACCGCCGATCAGGTTGTCGCCACGCTTGACGTAATCGCCTTCCTGAATGTCGATCACCTTGCTCTTGGGGATCAGATACTCGACCGGCTCGCCGCCATCCTCTGGGAGGATCGCGATCTTACGCTTGGCCTTATAATCCTTCAGGAATTGCACGCGGCCAGAGACCCGTGCGATGATCGCATTATCCTTAGGCTTGCGGGCTTCAAAGAGCTCGGCAACACGCGGCAGACCGCCGGTGATGTCACGGGTCTTTGCAGCTTCACGAGACACACGGGCCAGAACGTCACCGGCCTGCACCTGCGCACCATCCTCAACCGAGAGCGTGGCGCCGATAGCGAGCAGGTAGCGACCTGCTTCACCGGACTCATCATCCAGCAAAGTAAGGCGCGGACGCAGATCGTCCTTCGAGCGGGTCGGCGCACGATATTCGGTGACCACGCGCTGCGTGATGCCCGTTGCTTCGTCTGCCTGCTCGGTCAGCGTCTTGCCATCGATAAGGTCCTGATACTTTACGATACCAGGCTTTTCGGTGATCATTGGCTGCGTGAACGGATCCCACTCAGCAATCCGGTCGCCCTGCTTCACCTTGCTGCCGGTCTCGAACAGGATGCTCGCACCATAAGGCAGGCGATGGACGGCGCGCTCGCGGCCCTCTGGATCGATGATCGCCAGCTCACCATTACGGGCAAGGGACAGGCGACGCCCGTTCTTGTCCATGATGGTGGGCATGTCGCGCAGTTCGAGCGTACCGTCAGCGACGGCTTCCAGATTGGACTGCTCGTTGAGCTGCGCCGCGCCACCGATGTGGAAGGTACGCATGGTCAGCTGCGTGCCTGGCTCACCAATCGACTGCGCAGCGATAACGCCGACAGCTTCACCGATGTTCACAGGCGTGCCGCGTGCAAGGTCACGACCATAGCACTTGGCGCAAACGCCCATCTTGCTCTCGCAGATCAGCGGGCTGCGGATCTTGATCGCCTGAACGCCAATCGCTTCGATCTTGGCAACCATCGCCTCGTCGAGCAGCTCGCCCTCAGGAACGAGAACCGAGCCATCCTTGATGTCGATGATGTCTTCAGCCGTGGTGCGACCAAGCACACGCTCACCGAGCGATGCGATGGTGGAACCACCCTGAATGATCGCCTTCATCTCAAGCGCACGATCCGTCCCGCAATCGATCTCGACGATCGTGCAATCCTGCGACACGTCGACCAGACGGCGGGTCAGGTAACCCGAGTTTGCCGTCTTGAGCGCCGTATCGGCAAGACCCTTACGAGCGCCGTGGGTCGAGTTGAAATATTCAAGGACGGTCAGACCTTCCTTAAAGTTCGAGATGATCGGCGTTTCGATGATCTCGCCCGATGGCTTGGCCATGAGGCCACGCATACCAGCAAGCTGCTTCATCTGCGCTGGGGAACCACGCGCACCGGAGTGGCTCATCATGTAGATAGAGTTGATCTGCTTCAGGCGGCCCGTCTCAGGGTCCATCGGCATCGAGCGAATCTCGTCCATCATGGCAGCCGCAACGCGGTCACCACAGCCAGACCAGGCGTCGATCACCTTGTTATACTTCTCCTGCTGCGTGATCAGACCATCCTGATACTGCTGCTCATAATCGGCAACCAGAGCCTTGGTCTCATCGACCAGCGGGATCTTGCTGTCCGGAATGATCATATCGTCCTTGCCGAACGAGATGCCGGCCTGAAACGCGTGCTTGAAGCCCAGCGACATGATCGCATCGGCAAACAGCACCGTGTCCTTCTGGCCGGTGTGGCGATAGACCTCATCGATCACGTCGCCCACATCCTTCTTGGTGAGGAGGCGGTTGACGGTTTCGAAGGGCACCTTGTGGCTCTTGGGGAGGCACTCGCCGATGAGCATACGACCAGGCGTCGTCTCAAAGCGCTTCATATACTCAACGCCATTCTCATCAATCTGCGGAATGCGGCTGATGATCTTGGAGTGGAGCGTCACGGCCTTGGCGAACAGCGCCTGATGCACTTCGGACAGATGCGACATCATCATGCCTTCGCCGGGCTCGTTGTCACGCTCCATTGAAAGATAATAGATGCCGAGCACCATGTCCTGTGAAGGCACGATGATTGGCTTGCCGTTGGCAGGCGAGAGGATGTTGTTGGTGGACATCATCAGCACGCGCGCTTCCAGCTGGGCCTCAAGGCTCAGTGGAACGTGGACAGCCATCTGATCGCCATCAAAGTCAGCATTGAACGCGGAGCAGACCAGCGGGTGAAGCTGGATTGCCTTGCCCTCGATCAGCACGGGCTCGAATGCCTGAATGCCAAGACGGTGAAGCGTAGGCGCGCGGTTCAGCAACACAGGATGCTCGCGGATCACCTCATCGAGGATATCCCAAACTTCCTTGCGCTCCTTCTCCACCCACTTCTTCGCCTGCTTGAGGGTCATGGAGAGACCCTTGGCATCGAGACGTGCGTAGATGAACGGCTTGAACAGCTCGAGCGCCATCTTCTTGGGCAGGCCGCATTGATGCAGCTTGAGCTCAGGACCGGTCACGATGACCGAACGACCCGAATAGTCGACGCGCTTACCCAGAAGGTTCTGGCGGAAGCGGCCCTGCTTGCCCTTGAGCATGTCGGACAGCGACTTGAGCGGACGCTTGTTGGCACCGGTGATGGTGCGGCCGCGACGGCCATTGTCGAACAGCGCGTCCACGGCTTCCTGCAGCATGCGCTTTTCGTTGCGGACGATGATGTCCGGCGCACGCAGCTCCA
>CBIHKY010000156.1:0-5683 GCA_966205705.1 uncultured Alphaproteobacteria bacterium | reverse complement strand
CGCTCGCCGACAAATAGCGCGATCAGAATGCCGCCACTTAGCGCGAGCGTTTACACCGTTCGCGGTCCCGATCGGCCCAGCGTCCCCCGGAACCGTTCGTTATCGGGAAGGCATCTAAGCGGTCTGCACCATCCTTCATCTAAAGTTCTCCAAGCGCTTCTGAGGATTTTCGGGCGCACCAAAAGCACTTGCTCCTCCAGTGGCTGGAGCATGTAACCGCAATTTGCTCTCCTGCGGACGGGGGGCTGGAGGTGGCTTTTTGACGGCCCGTGTTGAAGCAATCGGTATGTCTCGACGCTCATTAGTGGCGCGGCTGGTGGCCTGTGGAACCGGCTTGGTGCTCGGTTCTCCAACGCTCGCGCGACAGACTTCCCGGTCTGCGGGCTCGTGGAACTTCGGTGCGGCTCACCTCGAATGGGAGCCGCTGGAAGTCGGCACGGGTGATACCCTCCTTGTTTCGGCACAAGTGCGCGGAGTGCCGGTGCGGGCGGTGCTCGACAGTGGCAGCGGCGCGTCGATCATGAGCACGGCGCTCGCGGCGAAGCTCGGCTTGAACGATGGTGAGCGGCGCATGATTAGCGGGCTGAGCGCCAAGGCCCCGGTGCTGCTGGTCCGCGACATCGACGTACAGCTCGCCCGCGAACCCCGTCGCTGACCCTGTGCCGTCGTGGGTGATCTGAGTTCAGTGTCGGCGGCCTTCGGACGACCGATCGATCTCCTCCTCGGTGCCGATATGTTCACGGGTAGCTGCATCGCGCTCGATTTCGCGAAAAGGCGTATGGCGGTCGTCAAGTCAGGCACGTTTCTCGCCGGTCCCGACTGGCGCGCTGTCGCGCTCGGGCGCGGTGCCAAGCAGGAGCTGTTCATTCGAGCTTCCGTCTCGGGTTTGCCTCCCGTGCCCTTGATGATCGATCTTGGCAGCTCGGCCGCGCTGATGCTCTCGTCGGCCTATGCCCGCGATCAAGGGCTGTTGAACGGGAAGCTCGTCTCGACCGCGGCGATCGGCGGCGTCGATGGTGTGCGTATCAACGATGCTTTCACGATCCAGAACATCAACATCGAAGGGCTTGGCGTCTCGAACGTCCCCACACTCGGGATGAGAGCTTGGCTCTCCACCAGCACGGTTGGCAATGTCGGCCTACCGCTGATCGCTCAATTCGACGTGGTGTTCGACGTGACCGCCGGATTCGTGTGGCTCCGGCCACTCGGTCCTCGTCGTCGCCTGCCGATGCTGAAGGACCGTAGCGGCCTTGGCCTCGCAGCCTCACCAACGGCGCTCACCGTTGTTCATGTGGCGGCGAACAGTCCCGCGGAAAAGGCTGGCTGGGCGGTCGGCGACCGGATCGTGGCGGTGAACGGCCATTCGATCGATGCGAACTATACGCGTGGGGAGCTCTGGCAAGTGCGCTCCCGGCCTGCTGGCACCCTCGTAAAGCTGACGATGGCCTCGGGTGATGTGCGCGAGCTCAGGCTGGCCGATTATTATTGATCGGCTTGAGGGTGGCCTTTGCCGATCGCCTTCATGATCCGACAATCGGCCATGCGCGCCTTGGTGCAGCTCTGGCTGAGCATTGCCAACTCATCCCGCAACACCGCGAGTTGCGCCAGTCTCTCCTCCACATCCTTGAGGTGCTGAGCAGCGATAGCTGAGGCGGCACCACAATCCTGGTCCGGGTTCTGCGCCAGCCCCATCAACGAACGGATCTCGTCGACGGAGAAGCCAAGCCGGCGACCGTTGCGGATGAAGTGCAAACGCTCAATGTCACTGGCATCGTAGGTTCTGCGACCCGACGCCGTGCGAGGGGCGGATCGGAGCAACCCGATCGACTCATAAAAGCGGATCGTCGTCACCTTCGTCGAGGTCTCGCTGGCGAGCTGCCCAATCATCACCGGCTTCATCATGCCATCCTTGCTTATGCGAACGTGTCGCACATTTCGCTTGCTTCTACAGCGACTGGAGGTGGTAAGGAAGGCCGCATGAATGCTTCTACCGAAAGCTGCGGGTGCCACGGGGAGCCCGCGCGCGCGCAAACCGATCCGGCCTATCGCCGTGCGCTGCTGACCGTCGTGGTGCTCAACCTCGGCTTCGGAGTCGCCGAGCTGTTCGGCGGGTTCATCGCCGATAGCCAAGCGCTGAAAGCGGATTCCCTCGATTTTCTCGGGGACGGGTCGATCAGCCTTATCGGTCTTCTCGCGCTTGCCTGGTCCGCACGGGCGAGGGCAAAGGTCGCGCTGACGCAGGGGTTGTTTCTCGGTGCGCTTGGCGTGGGCGTAATCGGTTTCGCGATTTGGCGCGCCCTGAACGCAACCGCGCCCGATGCCGAACTGATGGGCACAATCGGCGTTGTCGCGCTCGCGATCAATGTCGTGTCCGCCTTGGTGCTTGCGCGTTTCCGGGAAGGGGACGCCAATGTTCGCGCGATCTGGCTGTTCAGCCGCAACGACGCGCTCGCCAACGTGGCGGTGATCGCCGCAGCCGGTCTGGTGGCGTGGACAGGAAGCGCCTGGCCGGACCTCGCCGTCGCCGGCCTCATCGCCCTCCTGTTCCTCCACTCCGCTTATGAAATCGTCACTGGCGCTCGGCGCGAATTGGGAGAGCGGTAGTGCGTCTGCTCGCGTTGATCCGGGCAATGCTCTCGTTGCGGCTGCTCTCCGCGCTCGCGGCGCTGCTGATCCCTGCTGCGGCAATCGCCGAACCCGGCGACGTGCAAACCGCATGGCGGCTGCTCGACTATATGGCCGTCGATTATGGCGGCGCGGTCGCCAACGGTCGGATCAAGAGCACGTCGGAATATGCCGAGATGACGGAGTTCGCCGCGTCGGTCTCGACACGGCTTCAGGGCCTGCCGGCGAAGCCGGAGCGTCAAGCCCTCATCCAGCGGGCTGCCAACCTCCAGGCGGTGATCGCGGAAAAGGGACCGACTGAACAGGTGGCAACATTGGCGCACGGGCTCGCGGCCGATCTGTTGCGCGCCTACCCGGTGCCGCTCGCGCCCGATAAGGCTCCGAACCTCGTCTCCAGCGATGCACTGTTCCGACAATCCTGCGCGTCCTGCCACGGGATGACGGGCAACGGCCGTGGCCCTGACGCCGCCAAGCTCGCTACGCCCCCGATTGCTTTCACCGATGCCGAGCGCGCGCGCCAGCGCAGCGTGTTCGCGCTCTATCAGGTGGTGACGCAAGGCATCGACGGGACCGCGATGCAGAGCTTCGCCGATCTGCCCAACGATCAGCGCTGGGCGTTAGCATTCCGAGCCGGGAGCTTCGCCTTCACGGATGCGCAGGCGCGCGAAGGCGAGCGGCTTTGGAAATCCGACCCGACCCTTCGCCGGCGCATTCCGGACCTGAAAACCCTGGTCGCGCTCACCCCGGCCGCGCTCGGCGCGGCGATCGGCGACGCCAAGGCTGACCCAGTGCTCGCGTTCCTGCGTCGTCATCCCGAACAGGTGATACAACAGGCTCCCGGCTCGCTCGCGGTCGCCCGCGCCAAACTCGCCGAAAGCGTGGCGGCTGCGCGGCGCGGCGATGCGCGCATGGCGAAAGAGCTGGCGCTGTCGGCCTATCTCGATGGGTTCGAGCCGATCGAGCCAACACTCACCGCGCGCGACGCGACGCTGATGGGTCGAATCGAGGGCGCGATGGGGGAGTTCCGCGCCTCGATCGACCGGGGCGCGTCGCCCGATGATCTCGCGGAGAAGGTCGCAGTACTGGGCGGCCTTTTCGACGATGCGGAAGCGGCGCTCGCGCCTGATGCCGCCACCGAAGCGTCCACGTTCCTGGGCGCGTTCACGATCCTGCTGCGTGAAGGGCTCGAAGCCCTGCTCATCGTTGTCGCCATGATCGCGTTCCTGCGTAAAGCCGAGCGCGGCGAGGCGCTGCGGTACGTGCATGGCGGCTGGGTCAGCGCGATCATCGCGGGCGGGATCACCTGGGCGGTCGCCACCTATGCGATCGGGATCAGCGGTGCGAGCCGGGAGCTGACGGAAGGGTTTGGCTCGCTGTTCGCCGCGGTCGTGCTGCTCTCGGTCGGGATTTGGATGCACGGCAAGGCGCAGGCCGATCAGTGGCAGCGCTATATTCGCGAGAAGATGTCGCGGGCGCTCTCGGGCGGGTCGGGCTGGTTCCTGTTCGGGCTGGCGTTCGTCGTAGTTTATCGCGAGGTCTTCGAGACGATCCTGTTCTATGCCGCGCTTTCGGCGCAAGGTGACAACGGGATGCTTCTCGCGGGGGCCGGGTCGGCGATTGGACTGCTCAGCCTGATCGCTTGGGCCATGCTTCGCTACAGTCGCAAGCTGCCGATCGCGCAGTTCTTCCGCTATAGCTCCTGGCTCATGGCGGTCCTGACCGTCGTGCTGGCGGGTAAAGGCGTCGCCGGGCTCCAGGAAGCCGGCCTTATCAACATCGCACCGCTCGCGGACGTGCCACGGCTGTCGATGCTCGGCGTGTTTCCCACTTGGCAATCGGTGCTGGCGCAACTCCTGATGGCGGTCGCCATTGCGGTCGGGTTCGCCTGGAACGGGCGCGACCGATCCCGCTCGGGTTCCGGCTCAGTGACCCTTGGTTCGAATTAGTGCAATGACATGAAAACCCTTCCGTGATAGAGGCAAGCTAGTGCGAGCCTTTTTGCCTTTCCTGACATGCCTGATGCTGGTCCTGACCAGCTTCTCCGGCATGGCCCATGCCGCCGATCTGGCGGGGGGAAGCATCGCGGGCGTTGAGTTCACGGTCCATACCGCCGGTGACATCGATCAGGTGCCATCGGACTCGGACAAGAATGTCCCGCATCATCAAAATTATTGTCACGGACACGACGTCGGCGCGCCTGCGCGCACGACGATGGAATATACCCCCGTCCTCACAGTGCCCAAGCCGACAATCTCCGCCTCTGCGTCGCTCGACGGCCGCACCGGCATGGTCCATTTGAGGCCCCCCCAAGCCTGACGTCCGATTTGGGCGTGCGTTGGCGCGCCCCTGTCGATCATCGTCAGGAGTCCTATTTTCATGAATCGTATCCTCGCGGCCATGCTGGCCGCAGCGTCTTGCGCCACGATGGCGCAGGCGCAGGTCGGACCGTCCGCGCCTGTTGCGCAGGATGCGCCGGTCTACACGCTTGACCAAGCGGTCAGTGCAGCGGGCGGTTCGGCCCCTGCTGCGGAAGCGGCGACAGCTGGAATCGACGCGGCCCGTGCAGGTCGCACAGTCGCCGGCTTGCGGCCCAATCCGGTGGTTCAAGGCCAAGTCGAGAATGTCATCGGCTCCGGGCCGTATCGGGGGGTCCGCAGCGCGGAAACCACGGTCGGCTTTGCGATCCCGATCGAGCTAGGCGGCAAGCGCGGCGCCCGCGTCGCGGTCGCCAATGCGCAATTGTCCCGGGCCGAGATCCAGGCCGCGATCATCGCGGCGGATGTCCGGCTTCAGGTAACGCAGCTCTATGTCGAAGCGGTCGCGGCCGATCGCCGGGTAATGACAGCCCGCGATCAGGCCCGGATCGCCAGCGATGCGCTGCGGGCCGCGAGCGTTCGCGTGCAGGCAGGGCGGGCATCGCCACTCGAGCAACAGCGCGCGGATGTCGCGCGTATCAATGCCGACGCCAATGTGGAGCGGCAGCTTCGCTTGGCCGAGGCGGCCCGCGCCAATCTGGCGCGTCGGATCGGACGGCCGATCGACGGCCTGCTCGATGACA
>CBIHKY010000155.1:0-5695 GCA_966205705.1 uncultured Alphaproteobacteria bacterium | reverse complement strand
CGTGCCGCCGCCCTGCTTCACCTTCATTTTCATCGGCGCAAGGTCCAGCTCATCATGAAAGACGGTAAGGTCTTCGACGCCAAGCTTGAAAAAGTCGCACGCCGCGCGGATGGAGCGGCCACTTTCATTCATGAAGGTATGGGGTTTGAGCAGCAGGATCTTGTCGGGCCCGATGCGCCCTTCGGCAGTCAGTCCCTGAAACTGCTTTTTCCACGGCGAAAAGCCATGGTCTTCGGCGATGACGTCCAGCGCCATGAAGCCGACATTATGGCGGTGGAGCGCATATTGCGTCCCGGGATTGCCGAGGCCTGCCCAGAGTTGCAATATACGCTCCTAATAACCGCTCAAATTTGGGAGGATTAAGCCTCGCCCTCGGCTTCGCCTTCAGCAGCTTCACCTTCGCTCGACTTCATCGCGGAAGGCGCGACGATCGTTGCGATGGTGAAATCGCGGTCGGTGATGGCCGATTCCACGCCCTTGGGCAGGGTGATCGCGCTGATGTGAATCGAATCGCCAACTTCATAGCCGGTGAGGTCGATCGTGATCCCTTCAGGAATCTCAGCTGCGTCGCACACCAGCTCCAGCTCGTGACGAACGATGTTGAGCACGCCACCGCGCTTGAGGCCTGGTGAGGCTTCTTCATTCTCGAACGTCACAGGCACGTTGATCGTGACCTGAGCATGTTCCGAAACGCGCAGGAAGTCCGCATGAAGCGGACGATCCGTGACGGGGTGGAAAGCAACGTCCTTGGGAATGGTGCGGATCTTCTTGCCGCTCACTTCAACCATGACGACGGAATTGAAGAAATGGCCAGTGCCGAGCAGCTTGTCGAGGAGCTTGGCCTCAACATGAACCATCTGCGGCTCTTCATTATTGCCATAAATTACGGCTGGAACGCGGCCCTCACGGCGGAGAGCGCGGGAGGCTCCCTTGCCTGCCCGATCGCGTGCCTCAGCCGACAGCGTAAGCGTATCGCTCATATCGTGTCTCCGAAAGCTTGTTTGTAAAACCTTCTGCCACGCCTCCAGGGATGACCATGACAGAAGGCGGCGCGCTTAACTGCAAAGCGCGCGAATTGCAAGAGATGGCGATTTTACTGCCTGCGCTCGATGTGCCAGCCGAGCCGGGCGAGGCAGCTCTGCACGCTGCCCTCGCCAACGAGATGCCCTGCGCCGACGGCCACGAACAGCGTGTCGGCTCCGCGCCGCGCCTGTGCATCGATAGCGCGCGTCCAGTCGCCGTTGCGCGTATCCAGCAGGGTGAGCTGCAGACCCGGCGCGCGTTGCAGCGGTTCGAGAAACTGCTTCTCCAACGTGGCGACATCGCCGCGCGCCCAGGCATCATGCAATTGGCGGTAAAGCGTCGCGGCCTGATCCGCCTCGCGTATAGACTGGGTGAGCAACAAGCGCTGATCCTTCGGCGGCAGGCTATCGAAGAGGCCGAGCTGCCCTTCTATGGTTTCCAGCCCACGCACGGGTTTGCCCACCTGCTCGAACAGGCGCGTCAGCACGGCCTCGCCGCCATCCTCCGCCGAGAGGGATAGGCCGGATGCCGCTGCCGCATTGATCAGTAGCGCGGCGGCCCAGCTATCATAGCTTTGCAAGCCATGAAGGGCGGTCCCATGACGCTTGGCAAGCGCCGCATACTGTGCCGCGTCGCCCGGCCCCAGCCGATCCGCGATCGGCGGCAGGCCTTGGCCCTTGCCCAGCCGCTCGAACACCGCCCGGCTCGCGCGCTCTTCCTCAAGCCCGGTCACCTCAAGCAGCAGTACATCGCTCTGCTGCGCTGCCTGCACGATTGCCGGAGACAGCCATTGTTCGCCTTTGGGGACGGCATGGATCGTGCCGAACAGCCAGATTGCTCGGCCATCCCGGCTTGCATGCCACAGGGCAGGGCGCGCGGTGACGGGCTGTCTTGAGGGCGCTTCACCAATCCGCCAGCCGAGCCATGCCAGCGCTGCGAGAATCGCTAGCGCGAGCAGCAGCAGCGCAACCGCGCGCCTTCGCCTCAGCTGGCTCAATGGCGTCCCCACGCCCGCTCAGTCCTTGCGTTTGACCATGCTGGCCTTGATGCCGCGTTGCGCAAGCATATCCTGCACGCTGCCCTTGCCCGCCAGATGACCCGCGCCCACGGCCATGAACACAGTGCCCGGCTGCGCCATCCGCGCCTTGATCCAGTCGGCCCAGCGCGCGTTACGGTCGGTCAGCAGGATCTTCTCGATCTCCGGATTGCTATCGACCGATTCGTTCATCAGCGCCGCCAGCTTCTCGGGGCTCCCCTGCGCCCACGCATCCATCATCTTGGTGATTGTGTCGGGCAGCGTCGGGAGCTCCTTGAGCGTCTCGTTGAGGAGCGATAGCTGCAAGCCCTCTGGCATCGCATCGAAATAGCCCAGCTGCTCATCGGATGTTTCCAGCCCGACCAACGTCTTGCCCGCCGCCTTGGCCGCAGCCTGAATCGCCTTGTCCGCGCCGCTATTGGCATCATAGCCATAGGATTTGAGCGGCAGGATGGTGAGCATCAGCGCCGCAAACCACGGCTTCACATGATCAAACACCTCGACCGGCGCTGCATGCGATTTCAACGCCGCATAAAAAGCCTCGCGCGCCTCATCCGATAATTTGTTGGAAAGCGGCAGGCCGCCCGGCTGAAACGCCCGCGCCATCATGGCCTGTTGCGATCCCGGCGCTGGCTCCTCGGCCACTTCCAGCACCACCGTGCCGGATTTGTCGAACGCCGCACGCACCGGCCCCTCGAACCAGCGTAATCCCGGTTTGAGCAGATGGATGGTGCCGAACAGGTAGATCGTCGTGTCCGCATCCTTCACCACCCACAGCGCCGGGCGGGCATGAATGACCTCCTCTGGCGCGCTCGCAGCCGCCTCAGGCGCAGCTTGAGCAAGGCTGCCGGGCGCAAAGGCCAGCGCGCAGGCGAGGAGGATCGGTTTCCAGGTCATAAAGCTCTCATGCTGCTGTTTGCGCGTTGCATTGCGGACTTGGCCAGCCAGCGCAAGCCTACATGACACCCGTCCCGGCTCACTGCAGCTTGACCATGCCCCCCTCCATGCGCCAAAGCGCGCCCGTTCAAAGGGTCCGGCGCAGGCGTGCCGGAATGCAGAAGGGCGGACCGGCAAGGCCATGCAGGACAGAGCATCACATCCGCTGAGCTTTCAGCAACTCATCCTGACGTTGCATGACTATTGGGCCGCGCAGGGCTGCGTGATCCTGCAGCCGTTCGATATGCGCGTGGGCGCAGGCACTTTCCACCCCGCCACCACGCTGCGCAGCCTCGGGCCTGATCCGTGGAACTGCGCCTACGTGCAGCCCTCACGGCGCCCGACAGATGGCCGCTATGGCGAGAACCCCAACCGGCTCCAGCATTATTACCAATATCAGGTGATCATGAAGCCCAGCCCGCCAAACCTGCAGGAGCTGTATCTCGGCTCGCTCGCCGCAATCGGCATTGATCCGCTGCTGCATGATATCCGCTTTGTCGAGGATGACTGGGAAAGCCCGACGCTCGGCGCATGGGGCCTCGGCTGGGAAGTGTGGTGCGATGGCATGGAAGTCACGCAATTCACCTATTTCCAGCAGATGGGCGGCTTTGATTGCAAGCCCGTCACGGGCGAGCTGACTTATGGGCTGGAGCGCCTCGCCATGTATATTCAGGGCGTGGACAGCGTTTACGATCTGGCCTTCAACGATGCCGTGGGCGATCGCCCCGCCGTGACCTATGGCGATGTGTTCCTCGAGAACGAGAAGCAGCTCTCGAAATGGAATTTCGAGGTTGCCGATACGGATAAGCTGTTCCGCTGGTTTAAGGATGCCGAGGCCGAGTGCGAGGCGAGCATCGCCGCGGGCGTGCCGTTGGCCGCCTATGAGCAAGCAATTGAAGCCAGCCACGTCTTCAACCTGCTGCAAGCGCGCGGTGTGATCTCCGTGCAGGAGCGCGCCAGCTATATGGGCCGGGTGCGCGATATGGCCAAGGGAAGCTGCGCTGCATGGATGGCGCATAATGGGTGGGCCGAATGATGAGCGCTGACTTTCTTCTTGAGCTGCGCTGTGAGGAAATTCCGGCGCGGATGCAGGCCAAGGCGAGCGAAGACCTTGCCAAGCTGTTCACGGCAAAGCTGGCCGACGCTGGGCTGAAGCCGGGCGCGCTGACATCTTATGTCACGCCGCGCCGCCTTGCGCTCATCGCGCATGATCTGCCGCTCACCACGCAAGCGGTGAGCGAGGAGTTTAAAGGCCCGCGCACTTCGGCGCCGCCACAGGCGCTTGAGGGCTTTTTGCGCAAGACCGGCCTCACGCAGGATCAGCTTGAGGACCGCGACGGCGTCTGGTTCGTGTCGGTCGAAAAGCCGGGCCGCAACACGGCGGACGTGCTGGCCGAGGCCATCCCCGCCATCGTGCGCGCTTTCCCCTGGCCCAAGTCCATGCGCTGGGGTGATGCGAGCGCATCGACCGAGAGCCTGCGCTGGGTGCGCCCGCTGCAAGGCGTCGTCGCGCTGCTGGGTGAGGAGGTCGTGCCCGTCACCGTCGATGGCATCGCGTCGGATCGTATCACGATGGGGCATCGCTTCCATTCGAGCGAGCCGGTCACGCTGTCCTCGCCCTCAAATTATGTCGAATCCCTGCGGCTGGCATTCGTCATCGCGGATCCGGACGAGCGCAAGGCAATCATCCGTTCCGAGGCGACGCGCCTTGCGGATGAAGCCGGGTTGGACCTGATTGCCGACGAAGGCCTTGTTGCGGAGAATGCCGGGCTGACCGAATGGCCCGTGCCGCTGCTTGGCCGCTTCGATGCCGCTTTCCTTGAGGTGCCGCCGGAAGTCATCCAGCTAACCTTGCGGATCAACCAGAAATATTTCGTGTTACGCGACAAGAGCGGCGCGCTGGCCGATGCCTTCATCTGCACCGCGAATATCGAGGCGAAGGATGGCGGCAAGGCCATCATCGAGGGCAATGGCAAGGTGCTCGCCGCCCGCCTCTCCGATGCGCGCTTCTTCTGGGAGCAGGACAAGAAGACGAAGTTGGCGGATCATGCGCTGAAGCTCTCGCGGATCACCTTTCATGAGAAGCTGGGGACGGTCGCCGACAAGGTGGAGCGCGTCGCAAAGCTGGCGCGCTGGCTGGTCGAAGAAGGCATTGTGCCGGGCACGATCAACGTCGCCACGCCCCACACCGCCTCGCCCAACGCCACCACCACCCACACCGTCACCCCCGCAAACGCGGGGGTCCAGGCCACAACAGCGCAACCCCAACCAACATCGCCCCTGGATTCCCGCGTTCGCGGGAATGACGAGGAGAGGATGGCCCTCGCCGACCTCGCAGAGCAAGCCGCCCGCCTCGCCAAGGCCGATCTCGTCACCGAGATGGTCGGAGAGTTCCCAGAACTTCAAGGCCTTATGGGCGGCTATTACGCCCGCGCCGAAGGCCTGCCGGATGCCGTCGCCGATGCCATCCGCGACCATTACAAGCCGGTCGGGCAGGGGGATGATGTTCCGACTGCACCGGTGACGGTGGCGGTGAGTTTGGCGGATAAGCTGGATACTCTATTCGGCTTTTTTCTTATGGATTTGCTTCCGACAGGCTCGCGCGATCCGTTCGCCCTGCGTCGAGCGTCCATTGGAGTGCTGGAACTCCTCATTAAAAATGGCATTCGCCTTGAACTTATTAGAGTTCTAAGTCGGGCT
>CBIHKY010000154.1:0-5751 GCA_966205705.1 uncultured Alphaproteobacteria bacterium | reverse complement strand
CCTACAAACAGGGCAGTCAGGCCGTCCATGCCGAGGGGCTGGGCGATGCGGACATTTTCGCGCTCGCCAGCGCCAATGGCGGCATGTGCATCCAGGCCTTCTTCATTCGCGGCGGGCAAAATTGGGGCCATCGCAGCTTCTTCCCGGTCCACACCGCAGAGGTGAGTGAAGATGAAGTGCTGATGCAGTTCATGGCGCAATTTTACGAAGATGTACCGCCAGCGCCGCTGATCCTGTGCGATCGCGAGCCGAGCGAATGCGCTTTGCTGGCCGAGGCGCTCGGTCAGCGCATCGAGCGCAAGGTCCGCATCGAGGTGCCGCAGCGTGGCGGGCGCGTGAAGCTCATCAAGCAGGCCCAGCGCAACGCGGTGGAAGCCTTGGAGCGGCGTCAGGCCGAGAGCAGCGCGCAAGGCAAGATCCTTGCGGACATGACCGAGCTGTTTAGTCTGGAGGGGCAGCCCGAGCGCATCGAAGTGTATGATAACAGTCATATCCAGGGCACCAATGCGCTGGGCGCGATGATCGTCGCGGGGCCGGAGGGCTTCCGCAAAAGCGCCTATCGCAAGTTCAACATCAAGCGCCCGGAGACAGCGCCGGGCGATGACTTCGCCATGATGCGCGAAGTGTTCGAGCGGCGGTTCGCCCGCGCGCAGGATGAAGACCCGGATCGGGAAAGCGGCGAGTGGCCCGATCTCGTGCTGGTCGATGGGGGCAGGGGCCAGCTCAATGCCGCCAAGACGGTGCTTGAGGAGATTGGCGTCGAGGACGTGCCGATGATCGGCATTGCCAAGGGGCCGCACCATGGGCGGGAAGGGCGGGAGGTGTTCCACCTGCTGGATGGCCGCGAGATCATTCTGCCGGTCAATCATCCCGTGCTTTTCTACATGCAGCGGCTGCGCGATGAGGCGCATCGCTTCGCCATCGGCGCGCACCGTCAGAAACGCGCAAAAGCGCAGACGATGAGTTCGCTGGATGAGGTGCCCGGCATCGGCCCGGCGCGGAAGAAGGCGCTGCTCATGCATTTCGGCACGGCGCGCGCAGTGAAGAATGCGAGCCTTGATGATCTGCAACGTGCGCCGGGTGTCTCGTCGATCGTGGCGCAAACGGTGTATGATTTCTTCCACGGCTGACGGCGCACCGCTCAGCTAAAACCGCCAAGTTGCGCTGAACGGTTGTAGCGGGCCGCGTTCGGCGCTAAGGGCGCAACATCAACTTCCATCAGGAAATTTTTGCCACCCATGCTGTTCACCTTTCTCCTTGTCGTCCAGGCGATCATTGCTTTTGCGCTGGTCACCGTGATTTTGATGCAGCGGTCAGAGGGTGGCGGTCTTGGCATGGGCGGTGGCAGCCCATCGGGCCTGATGTCCGCGCGCGGCGCGGCGGATTTCCTCACCAAGGCCACGCAAGTGCTGGCCTTCCTGTTCGTCGGCATGAGTGTGGTGCTGGCCGTGGTTGCTGCAACCACGCATCGCCAATCGACCGTCGATACCTCACTGGTCGGCAAGGCAGCGCCTGCAAATGACCTCTCGCCACCTATGGCGGGCGATGATGCGCTTTCCGGCGCGGCAGCCAATGCGGGTGGTGCAGTCGCCCCAGCGACGGGCGCTACGAACCAGTCTGTGCCTCTCGCGCAGTAAGCCTCGTTCATATTTATTTCGTGTGCGGCGGATTCGTTCGCTTGCCCTTCTGTTTGACTTCAGCATAAGCCTTTATCCCCATGGCCCGGTTCATTTTCATCACCGGCGGCGTGGTCTCGTCGCTCGGCAAAGGTCTCATGGCCGCGTCCCTCGGGGCGTTGCTGCAGGCGCGTGGCTATAAAGTCCGCACTCGCAAGTTCGATCCCTATCTCAATGTCGATCCCGGCACGATGTCGCCTTACCAGCATGGTGAAGTGTATGTGACGGATGATGGCGCAGAGACGGACCTCGACCTTGGCCATTATGAGCGCTTCACAGGCGTTTCGAGCCGTCAGGCCGACAATGTGACGCAAGGTCGCATCTATCAGACGATCATCACGCGCGAGCGTCGTGGCGACTATCTGGGCGCCACCGTGCAGGTCATCCCGCACGTGACGGATGAGATCAAAGCCTTCGCGCTGGCCGAAACGGGCGATGTCGACTTCGTGCTCTGCGAAATCGGCGGCACGGTGGGCGATATTGAGAGCCTGCCGTTCATGGAGGCGATCCGCCAGCTGCGCAACGATCTGGGCCTTGGCCAGACCGTGCTCGTGCATGTGACGCTGGTGCCTTACATTGCAGCGGCCGGCGAGCTGAAGACCAAGCCCACGCAGCACAGCGTGCGCGAGCTGACCTCGCTTGGTATCCAGCCGGATATTCTCCTGTGCCGCACCGAGCATCCGCTGCCGGAGAGCGAACGGGCGAAGATTGCTCTGTTCTGCAATGTTTCCAAAAATTCGGTAATCCCGGCGCTTGATGCGAGCAGCATCTATGCCGTGCCGGTGCAATATCATGACGAAGGGCTGGACGCTGCCGTCCTGCGCGCCTTCGGCATCGAGGATGCCAAGGATCCGGACCTTGCGCGCTGGTTCGATATCATGGATCGCCAGCAAAATCCCGAGGGCGAAGTGACCATTGGCGTGGTCGGGAAATATGTCGGCCTGCCGGATGCCTATAAGTCGCTGCACGAAGCGCTGATGCACGGCGGGCTCGCCAATCGCGTCAAGGTGAAGGTCCAGTGGCTCGATGCCGAGCTGTTCGAGGCCGAGGATAGCGATATCGCTGCCAAGCTTGAGCCGATGCACGGGATTCTCGTGCCGGGCGGCTTTGGTGTGCGCGGCTCTGAGGGCAAGATTGCCAGCGTCCGCTTCGCGCGGGAAAAGGGCGTGCCATTCTTCGGCATCTGCCTTGGCATGCAGATGGCCTGCATCGAAGGGGCACGGAACACGGCAGGAATTGCCAACGCATCGACGACGGAATTTGGCGCGACGGAAGAACCCGTCGTTGGCTTGATCACCGAGTGGATGGGCAAGGAAGGCCTGGAAAAGCGCAGCGAGACAACTGATCTAGGCGGCACCATGCGTCTGGGCGCTTATCCCGCAAAGCTCACCGGCAACAGCGTCGTCGCCAGCATTTATGGCGAAGACGACATCAGCGAGCGCCATCGCCACCGTTATGAAGTGAACGCGGCCTATCGCGAGCCATTGGAAAAGGGCGGCCTGCTGTTCACCGGCATGTCACCCGATGGCACGCTGCCCGAGATCGTCGAGCGGCCGGACCATCCCTGGTTCATTGGCGTGCAGTTCCATCCGGAGCTGAAATCCAAGCCGTTCGATCCGCATCCGCTGTTCGCCAGCTTCATCGCTGCGGCGCTCAAGCAAAGCCGACTCGTTTAAGCGGGCTTCATCACGGACTTTCGATTGAATGACGATGCATGTTCATAGGCCAAACCCGGCGATCCAGCGTCGAATTACCCACCCGGCCTGATCAGTCCGGCCGGGTCATTCCGCGTGAACAATTCAGCGCGTGCAGCGCAATCGAAAGTCTATCTTCATGCCACTGAGCAAATCGACACAGCGGGCCGACAGCGGCTCTGCTGACCATCATCATGTAGACCGTATCGCCGCGTTCGCGACCAATGGCAGTGGCGGAAATGCCGCTGGTGTTGTGATATGCGGCGCTCTCCCAACCCCGCAGAGCATGCAAGCCATGGCCGCCGAGGTCGGCTATTCCGAAACCGTGTTTGCCGCACCCGTGCAGGATGGGTGGCGCGTGCGCTATTTTTCGCCTGTGGCAGAGGTCGAATTCTGCGGCCATGCCACGATTGCGCTCGGTGCCGTGCTGGCTGAACGGCAGGGCGATGGGGTTTTCCCGCTTGTGCTCAACGCCGCTCAGATCAGCGTCGAAGGGCGCTGCACGCCAGGCGGCGCATGGGCAGCATTGCAATCGCCAGCCACATCGAGCGGAAATGCGACGGAGGCGCTGGTGGCATCCGCGCTATCGCTCTTCGGCTATACCGGCGAGGATCTCGACCCGAGGCTTCCTCCATCCATCGCCAATGCAGGGATCGACCATCTGGTGATTGCATTGAAAGATCGCGCGGCGCTCAAGGCCATGCGTTACGATCTGGAAGCGGGCCTTGCCTTCATGAGCCGGGAGCGGCTTGGAACGATCTGCTTTGTCTATGCGGAAACGC
This sequence comes from uncultured Alphaproteobacteria bacterium, assembly GCA_966205705.1. Lineage (GTDB taxonomy): Bacteria > Pseudomonadota > Alphaproteobacteria > Sphingomonadales > Sphingomonadaceae > Sphingobium. The sequence continues at coordinate 1,599 of CBIHKY010000154.1, read as the reverse complement.
ACCAACTGTTCCACGCCCGCAATGCATTCGCGATCGGAGGTGTCTATGAAGATCCGGCGACAGGCGCAGCCGCCGCCGCACTTGCAGGGCTTTTGCGCGACAAGAAATGGGCTCATGGCGGTGAGATCAAAATCATTCAAGGCGTGGATATGGGCCAGCCATCCGAGTTGATCGCGCAGATTGGCGAAATTGCGGGCGAGAGCATCCGCGTTTCCGGAACCGCCCATCGCATCCACGCCTGAGCTACCATGTCATTGGGTCGGCAAATCGGTGCGGGGGCCTTCAACGCGTGATCCAGCAAAAGGGGCGCCCGGTTTCCCGGACGCCCCTTTCAGGTTTGCGTGATGACAAATCGCGTCAGGCGGCGTTCTTGTCTTTGTCGCTCTGCAGATCGATCACGGCGCCTTTGCCGTTGATGGCGATCTTGCGCGGCTTCATCGCGTCGGGGATCTCGCGGACGAGTTCCACGGTAAGCAAGCCATCGGCAAGATCTGCAGTCTGCACGCGAACGAAATCGGCAAGCTCGAACCTGCGCTCGAAGCTGCGCGTTGCGATGCCGAGGTGCAGGAATTGGGCGCGATCGCCTTCCTCTGCATCGGCCTTGCGACCGCTGACCTGCAGCAAGTTCTGCTGTGCCGTAATGTCAATCTCTTCCGGCTTGAACCCTGCAACAGCGAGGGTCACGCGATAGCGATCTTCATCAAGTCGCTCGATATTGTAAGGCGGATAGTTATCCACCTGCTGGAGGCGTGCATTATTTTCGATCAGATCGAACAGGCGATCGAAGCCGACAGTGCTGCGGCGGTAGGGGGTCAAATCAAAGCCACGCATAATCAAATCCTCCTGTGGGAGCGTGTTTGAACAGCGATGCCGGACCCGCAATGGGCGTCCAGAGCATCATCCGGTTCCAGAAGCGGCAACCGGATGGCGCAGAGATATGAGCGCTTTTCCGCCTTTCAAGAGGAAGGCAGTTCGCGATTTCAGCAAACGCGCATCTCATGATCGGCCATGACGGCCAAGAGTAGCGGTCGTGGCGACCCTGTGGGACATTATGCCCTATCGCCAAATCACAGAAATGATGACAGTTGGACCCACTGCAGAGCATAATTTAGGCCAATTTCCGCAGGTGCAGCAAATCTGCAACGAAGCGCAGCTATGGCGCGGCATCGGCACAAAGACTAAGCGCCCAGATCGTTGCCGATCCGGGCGCCCGTGGACGATTTTATTCGTCTCCCCCTTTGGTGTGTCGCCTTCCGCTCACCTTACCGGCCCCCTCAAGCGAGAAAGGCGGGATGGCGACATCCCTGAACCACGGCCAGCTATGATTGCCTGTGTTTCGCTGCCGAAGCTATGCCAGCCGCGCGTTCCTGTCACGAGTGAACTCACGCCCCTTATCATTTGTGGCGTCTTCTGTGCTAATTGAGCAACAGGGCGGTTTCGCCGGAATCGTGGCGTGCGGGGCAACCCGCATCTCCGCTGGGGTTCCGCTTGCCTCCGCATGCGCCGCGCCATAGAGGTGCGCTGATCCTTTCCCCTTGGGGCTGCCCCGACCATCATGATCCTCAACCGCTATGAAAGAATGATCGCCCGGCGCTATTT
>CBIHKY010000153.1:0-5887 GCA_966205705.1 uncultured Alphaproteobacteria bacterium | reverse complement strand
GGCTGACGGCGCGCTAAATGCTCAACGTCATCCCGGACTTGATCCGGGATCCCGCTTTCTTTTGAGGTTCTGTGCGAAGGCAGCGGGACCCCGGATCAAGTCCGGGGTGACGGGCGGTTGGTGCGTTTCGTTACCTCACCACGCCACTTTGAAGAAGCTCATGCAGTTGCGCCGCTAACCCTGCATCCTCGGGATCGATCGCGAAAAATGAGTGAAACCTGTCCGGAGCAAACGCCCCGTCATGCGCCGCGCGCGCCGTTGCCGGAAGCGCGAGCGCGGCAAATAGCGTCTCGGGATCGGCAAAACTGAGGATTGTGGAGCAGCGCTTCTGATCGGTTGGATTTTTGCGGACCTCGGTCCCGTCGATCAGGACAGTGCAGAGATTTGAATTCACCAGAATATCGAGGGCATCCGCTGCGCTGCGGGATAGCGGATCGCTGGCATCGGGCCGTTCGACGGTCCAAAAAAGGCGCTTGCCGAAACCCCAGCTTTGATCCTCTGGCCGATCAGCGACCGGCGGCTCGGTTGGCCGGTCGTCGACACGCGCAAAGCGGGCGTTGCGCTCTGTGTAGACGGCGAGCAGCCGTTCGGCAGCGGCGGGTGAATAAGGGCCAAGAATGTCGAAGGATTCCCACCTTCGGCTCGGCCCCGCTGGTGCAGTGCGGCGTCTCTCCTCACCGGCGCGATCAATCGCCACGTGGATAGGATCGTAGAAATAATCGCGAAAGCGATGTTCGTCCGCGAAACCTGAGATCTGGACGAGCCCAACGCCCGGCGCAGTCGACACGTCGCGGCCGACGATGAATAGGGACGGTGCGCGGATCTGCTTGAACCGATTGGCAATGACATAAGCGGAGGCGCTGATCTCCTGGCCATCGCCCTCCGAAATCTGCGCCCGTAATATGTGCGCGATCGGGGTGCCGATGGGGGCTGAAACGGCGAGCAAATCGGGTTGGGGGATTTTCTTCATTGTTGGCAATCGTAGCATCATCGCCGCGTTCGGCAATGTTTCAAGCCCTCTCCCTCAGGAGAGGGTTGGGTGGGGGGGGCTATGGTCACACCCCCTCATCCAACTTCGCCTAGCCGCCTGACGGCAGCAAGGCTGCGTATCCTTCTCCCTCAGGGAGAAGGTCAGAAGGGCGGCTTTGTATTCCCCCCGATGTCCTTACCTTTTAGCCCTCAAGCGTCCACATAGCCCTTATTATCCTGCGGCAGCCCCATTGCCTCCTGCTGCATCTTCCGCACATCCTCGGGTTGGCCGTGCTGGAAGATGAAGCGCCGCAGGTGCAGCGCGCCGCCGGCTTTGATCTCCTCGGCGGTCACGCCCTCCGTCACCGCGAGGCGATTGATCGTCGGCAGCGGGATTGCCTTGTTGATCGCCGGATCGCGGATGATGCCCTTGGGGTCCTCGCCTTGCTCCACGCGCTCAATGTCGCGCGCAAACTGGCGGCGCAGCATCGCCACGCCCTTGTCGCTCATGCCCAGATGCTCCTGCGTGCGATCCGAGATGCGGCCCTGGCCGATCCACGCGACGAAATCCTGGTTCATCACATGACTGGTGATCCACTCGCCCTGCTCATCCTTGATCGGGCCATACCAGACCGGAACGGAGGCCTGCACATAGGGCTCCTGCTCCCGTGGAACGCGCGTGAAGAACCAGCCGACGCTGAGCATATTCTCATCGTCGATCGGCACGCGGAACTCGAAATGATCGCCGGTGAACATGGCGTTGGGGTAAACGCAGGCGCGGCCAATGGTCCACAGAGGGTGGTTCTCATCGGTATCCTCGCGGATGCGATTATAGGTATAGCCATGCTCATACTCGCGGAAGTCGATTTTGAGATGCTTGGGGCCGTAGGGACCGGTTTCGCCGCGCAGGCGCTTACTCCAATTGGCGTGCATCCACTCGAAATGGATGGGGTCCATCGAATTTTCCTGCCCCTGCAGCCAGTTGCAGGGCAGCTCTGAGAGGACGATCTGGCGGAAGCCATTCTCCCACGAGAAGGGCTCGAAATCCGGCAATTCGGGCGCGGGCAGTGGCCCCATATACACCCATAACAGACCGCCTAATGCCTTCACGGGATAGGCTTTGATGCGCACCTTGTCGCGATAATTGGCATTGGCATTTGCCGTATCTTCAAAGGGTTGCTCCAGGCATTTGCCCTTCGCATCGAACATCCAGCCATGATAGCTGCAGCGCAGGCCATGGTCCTCGACCATACCGCACGCCATATCGGCGCGGCGATGGGGGCAGTGGCGCTCCATGAGGCCGTAGCCGCCGGAGAGATCCTTATAGAGAACGAGATTCTCGCCCATGATGCGGATCGGCTTGGTGGAGCGGTCGTCAAACTCGCTCTCGCCCCCCACCGGGTGCCAGTAGCGGCGCAGCAATTCGCCCATTGGCGTTCCGGGGCCGACGCGGGCCAGCCGCTCATTTTGTTCTGCGGACAGCATGGGCTGCTCTCTCCTTAGTCCTGCTTTTCTCATTCGTTGTCACGGACAACAAAAAACGTCAAGTCTGAGCAGCATATGATCGAGATTTCTTTGTGGGCAGGCTGCTTTCCCCTATAGGGTCTGGTCCACGAAATATGGGGAAGTGATAGTGCCCAAGCGCAAGGCCGAAACCGCTGCAAAGCGCCCGACTTTTCGGAACCTGATGACCTTCCGCCTGCACATGGCGGCGCGGTTTTCTGAAGGTATTTCAGAGCAATATTATCGCAAGCATCTTGGGCTCTCGCTGCCTGAATGCCGGGTGATCGGCATCACGGCGAGCTATGGGTCGGCATCCTTCAAGCAGGTTGCGGCGGATGCGGACCTGGAAAAAAGCTATGCGAGCCGCGTTGTCTCCTCGCTAGTCGAGCGGGACATCATCGTAAAGCGGGCCAACCCAAATGATAGCCGCTCGGTGATGTTGGAACTGACCGACTATGGCCGCACCGTGCATGAGCAGACTTATGCGCTGGCTTTGCGCCTCAACGAAGTGCTGCAAAAGCCATTCAAATCGGCGCAGGTGGATGATTTTGTGAGCTTTTTGGGTTTGCTGGAGCAGCAGCTCAAACGCGTTGCCGGCTATGTGGAAGATGTCGCTAACCTCGATAACATGCCGAGTCTAGAGCCAGGATCGACGGAAAAGGAGTTTCGCGACACCTTCGATGCGGTGTTGCCGGATCGGGCTTTCGCCAAGAAGCTGCATGATTTTCTGGGGCGCTATCTCGCTGAGAACCCATGAATCGGGTTGGTTTGCAGAATCAGGGTTGTAGATTCAAACAACAATAATCATGCTGTGCCTCAAAGATTGAGGAGCGGATATGGTTGATGTTGCTGAGCGGGCGTGCGTGGAAACGGTCGAGGGGGCCAATGCCCATTTGATCGATGGCCAGCTGGTTTCCAGCGCATCACATTTCGAGATCGTCGATCCGGCGACTGGCGCGGTCTTCGCCTTGTGCCCCGATGCGACCCAGGCCGATCTCAATGCCGCGGTGGCAGCGGCGCGGCGGGCATTCCCGGCATGGGCGGCGCGCAGCTTTGAGGACCGGCGCGCGTTGATTGGTGCATTGGCCGAGCGGATTGCGGGGGCTGCGGATGAACTCGCGCCGCTGCTGATGCGCGAACATGGCAAGCCGCTGGAGCAGGCGCGGATGGAGCTGGTGCTTTCCGGCCATCATATGAAACAACTTTCAGCGCTCGATTTGCAGGATGAGGTGCTGCGCGACGATGATCGCGGCAAGGTGGAGCTGCGCTATCATCCGCTGGGTGTGGTGGGAGCGATTGCGCCGTGGAACTTCCCCGTCGCGCTGGCGATGCACAAGGTGGCGCAGGCGCTCTACACGGGCAATACGCTGGTGCTGAAGCCATCGCCATTCACGCCCTTGACGACACTTGCAGTGGGGCGGCTCGCGGCGGATGTGCTGCCGGCGGGCGTGCTCAATGTGGTCGCGGGCGGCAATGATCTTGGTGCGTGGATGACGGCGCATCCCGATATCGACAAGATCAGCTTCACCGGATCGGTCGCGACCGGCAAGAAGGTGATGGCGAGCGCCGCGCAAACGCTCAAGCGGGTGACGCTGGAGCTTGGCGGCAATGATGCGACGCTGGTGCTGGAAGATGCCGATCTCGATCTGGCAGCAGCAAGCGTGGCGCGCAGCAGCTTCTATAATTGCGGGCAGATCTGCATGGCGATCAAGCGGGTGTATGTGGCGGATGGCGTGCGCGAAGCCTTTCTTGCCAAGCTGGTGGAGAAGGTAGGTGCGCTCAAGGTGGGGGCTGGGTCGACGCCGGGCATGGATATGGGGCCGATCCAGAACAAACCGCAGTTTGAGAAGGTGAAGGCGTATCTGGCGCAGGCGTTGGCAACGCCGGGGGTGCAGGTGCTGACCGGTGGCAAGGTGCCGGAGGGTGGCGGCTATTTCATCGAGCCGACGATCATTGCGGGGCTGGGTGATGATGCGCCGTTGGTGCGCGAGGAGCAGTTTGGGCCGGTGTTGCCGGTGCTGGGTTTCTCCTCGGTGGATGATGCGATTGCGCGGGCGAATGATAGCCGCTTCGGGCTGGGGGCTTCGGTCTGGAGCCGTGATGCAGCGCGGGCGCGGGATGTTGCCGGGCGGTTGCTGGCGGGGACGGTTTGGATCAACCGGCATGGGCTGAATGAATCCGATGTGCCGTTCGGTGGCATGAAGGATTCGGGCTATGGGCGCGAGCATGGGGTGCTGGGGATTCGGTCCTATCAGGAACTGCAGGTGGTGAGCAGGCCTACGGGGTGATGTGGGGGGGGCCGCGCGCCATCGCATCATGTTCGTCACCCCGGACTTGATCCGGGGTCCCGCTTTTTTGGAGCGGTCCACAAAGGCAGCGGGACCCCGGGTCAAGCCCGGGGTGACGTTGTGAGGGGACGGTGGGGCGGATCCACTCACCCGTGCCGTGCGACCTTTACCTCGATGAGCACCTGGCGCTTTTCCTCGCGAATGATCCGAGCTGCTTCCTTGAGCGTGGAGGCAAGCTGATCGGGATGCTCAACCCGCGCAGTCCAGGCGCGGGAGGCCTCCGCCACCTTGCAGAAGTCCGGCATCGGTTCGAGCGAGGTGATCGGCATGACGTTGGCGCGGGCGGCGTGGCCTTGTGGGTAGATGCCGAGCGTTGAGCCGCGCACGGCGCCCCAGATGCCGTTATTGTAGACCACGGTGAGGATCGGCAGGCCGTGCGCTTCGGCAATCTGATGGCAGGCTACGGGATTGGCGAACATATAGCTGCCATCGCCGACGGTCGCCACCACCAGCCGGTCGCGGTCCGCCAATTGCACTCCGAGCGCAGCGGGCAATCCCCAGCCGAGCCCGCCGGAGATGGGGTTCTGGAAGAACTGATCGCCGTTCAGGCCATTCACAAACTCAGGTTTGGCGCCAAGCTCGCTCACGATGCAGCCATGCGAGCCGACCAGATCGACCAGGGCGCGGGTGACATAGGCCGCTGACATGGGCGGGTCGGACTTGATGCCCTCATCCAGCGTCTTGCGCCGATCGGCATGGCGGGCGGCGAGGGTGGCGAAGCGGGCGCTGCGATCCTGCTCCGCCATCGCGGCATCGAGCGCGCTGATCACATCGACAGGCTCACCCGTGAGCGCAATATCCACGGGGAAGCCGCGAATGGGCGCTTCCAATTGGTGCGGATCGGCGCCGGCCTGAATGACCTTGGCACCCGCCGCCAAATCATGCCGGTGAGGCAGCCACGGCACGATGGAATCCAGCACCAGAACCACATCCGCCGCCGCGAGATCCTCGGTCGGATCGAACCCCGCATGCATGGGAGAATTGCCTGAGATGGAGAGTTGCGAGGGCCAGAACTCGACGACCGGGATCGCATGGCGCTCGGCGAAGGCGGTGAGCTTATTAAAGCC
>CBIHKY010000152.1:0-5898 GCA_966205705.1 uncultured Alphaproteobacteria bacterium | reverse complement strand
GGCGGTGGGCGATGATGAGGGTGGTGCGGCGCGCCGCGAGGTTGTGCAGCACGCTCTGGATGGCGGCCTCGGTGCGGCTATCGAGCGCGCTGGTCGCTTCATCGAGGATGAGGATGGGCGGGTCTTTCACCAGCGTGCGGGCGATGGCCACGCGCTGCTTCTCACCGCCGGAAAGCTTGAGGCCGCGCTCGCCCACGCGGGTGTTGTAGCCCAAAGGCAAGGACTCGATGAACGCATCGATCGCCGCGCCACGTGCGCCAGCCTCGATATCCGTCTGCGTCGCGCCATCGCGTCCGTAACCGATATTATAGCCGATGGTATCGTTGAACAGCACCATATCCTGCGGCACGATGCCGATGGCCGAGCGCAGTGACACCTGCTGCACCTGCGCGATATCCTGCCCATCGATGAGGATGCGCCCGCCCTGAATATCATAGAAGCGATAGAGCAGCCGTGAGAGCGTGGATTTACCAGCCCCGCTATGCCCCACCACCGCCAGCGTCGTGCCCGCGGGAACGGTGAAGGAAACGCCCTTGAGGATCGTGCGATCGGGATCATAGCCGAACAGCACATCCTCAAAGCGGATCTCGCCCGCGCTCACGCTCAGCGCAGGGGCGCCGGGCTTGTCCTCAATCTCCGTCTGCGTATCGATCAGGCGGAACATCGCCTCCATATCGATAATGCCCTGGCGGATGGTGCGATAGACCATGCCGAGCAGATCGAGCGGGCGGAAGAGCTGCATCAGCAGCGCGTTCACCAGCACCACGTCACCGGGCGTGAAGCGGCCCGTGCTCCAGCCCCACACGGTGAAGGCCATCGCCCCGCCCATCATCACATTGGTGATGAGCGCCTGCCCCATGTTGAGCATGGCGAGGCTGTTATTGCTCTTGGTCGCGGCCTCCATATATTGCCGCTGGGCTTGGCCGTAGCGCGCGGCCTCGCGCTCCTCGGCGCTGAAATATTTCACCGTCTCGAAGTTGAGCAGGCTGTCCACCGCATGCGCGACGGCGCCGGTATCCAGATCCACCATCTCGCGCCGCAGATTGTTGCGCCACTCGGTGACCATCTGGGTGAACCAGATGTAGATGGCGATCATCACCACCGTCGCGGCGACGAGCGGGAAGCCGAACTTGATCTGGAAGATGATGCACACCGCGATCAGCTCGATCGCCGTCGGGGCGATGTTGAAGAGCAGGAAGTGCAGCATCGTCTCGATGGTCGTGGTGCCGCGCTCCACAACGCGAGTCACGCCGCCGGTTTTGCGGTTGAGGTGGAAGCGCAGCGAGAGATTGTGCAGGTGGCGCAGCGTCTGCTCCGCCATCAGCCGCTGGGCATTGCGGCCCACCCGCTCAAAGGCAACGTTTCGCAGATTGTCCGAGATGACCCCGCCAAAGCGCGCGCCCGCATAAGCCAGCACCAGAGCCATCGCGATGCCCACGCCCGCCTGCATACCGGGCGCCATCGCATCGATGATGCCCTTATAGGCGAAGGGCATGATGAGGATGATCGCCTTGCCCGCCAGCACCAATATCATCGCAATGATGATGCGCGCCTTGAGCTTTGGCTCGTCGGCAGGCCACAGATAAGGCAAAAACCGCCGCATAATCGCCCAGGCAGGGGGCATCGGGCGTTTATCGTCGGGCATATCTGGTGGCATGCTTGCCAGTTAGGCGCGCGGGGGTGGAATGCCAAGAGGCGCGGGGCGGGCGTGGTTGATTAGGGCAATATCTTTGGTTTGGGGCGTCGGCGGTTGGCAATCGGTCGACATGAACAGAATATCGTCACCCCGGACTTGATCCGGGATCCAGCTGCCTTTGAGCGCATCCTCGGAGAAAGCGGGATCCCGGATCAAGTCCGGGATGACGGCATGCTGGTAGCGGACGTCGCGCTTGAGAGACTAACGCCGCGCGCTAAACACGCTCCACCCCGTCGCCTGCGCCAGTCGCTCCAACGCCAGCGTCGCAATCTGCGAATTGCCGCTCTCATTCAGCCCCGGCGACCACACCGCAATGCTCGCCTTACCCGGCACCACCGCCAATATCCCTCCACCCACGCCGGATTTGCCAGGCATGCCGATGCGGAAGGCGAAGTCGCCGCTTGCGTCATAATGGCCGCAGGTGAGCATCAGCGCATTGATGCGCCGCGCGCGGCGGGCGGAGACGACGCGGCCGCCATCGGGCTGCAAGCCATCGAGCATCAGGTAGCGCCCTGCGCGGGCAAGTTGCAGGCAATTCATCGTGATGGCGCATTGGTGGAAATAGCAGCCGAGTGGCAGCTCCACCGGGTGATGGATGTTACCGAAGGCGCGCATATAATTGGCGAGGGCGATGTTGCGGAAACCCGTCTCCGCCTCGCCTTGCGCAATCGCCTCATCGATGGCGATGCTGTCATCATCTGCCAGATAGCGCACGAAGCGTAGCAGCTCGGCAATGGATTCGCGGGGCTGATAGCCCGAGAGATTGACGTCCGCGACCACGATGGCGCCCGCATTGATGAAGGGATTGCGCGGAATGCCCTTCTCCGCCTCCAACTGCACGATGCTGTTGAAGCTGTTGCCCGATGGCTCTCGGCCAACGCGACTCCACAGTTGATCGCCAACCTTGCCGAGCGCGAGGGTGAGGGCGAACACTTTGGAGATGGACTGGATGGAGAAGGGCATATCTGCCTCCCCGCCCAGCGCCACGCTGCCATCGGCCTGGATGATCGCCATGCCGAAATGGGCGGGGGAGACGTTGGCAAGGCCGGGAATATAGGTCGCGACGGCGCCGCGATCAGGCTCCGCCGCCATCGCCGTGACGATCTCATCGACGATGCTCTGGATGTCACCCGCCATGCTGCGCTCAGAGCTGAGCGGTAACGGGCGTCTCGGGTGGCAGTTCATCGCTCGACGTGGCGGAGATGACCTGCGCCGCGACAAGATCACCCACCACATTCACCGTGGTGCGGCACATATCGAGGAAGCGATCGACACCCAGCACAAGGCCGATGCCCTCCGGCGGCACACCGACGCTGGCGAGAATGAGCGCGATGACCGGTAGCGTGCCAGCGGGCACACCCGCCGTGCCGATGCCGCCCATGATGCAGATGAGCATCACGACGAATTGCTGGCTGAGCGAAAGATCGACACCAAAAAACTGCGCGAGAAAGAGCACCGTCACGCCCTCGAACATTGCCGAGCCATTCTGGTTGGCCGTGGCGCCGATGGTGAGCACGAAGCGCGAGATGGAGCGCGGGAGCTTGAGGTTCTGCTCGGCAACCCGCAGCGAGGTGGGCAGTGTGGCATTGGAGGAGGCCGTGGCGAAGGCCATTACGCTGGCTTCCTGCGTCTCGCGGAAGAAGGCGATGGGGCTTTTGCGACCGATGAATTTGAGGATGAGCGGGAAGACGCCGAACATCTGCAAGCCGAGCGCGAGCAGCACGACGAAGACGAAGGCGGAGAGACGACCGATCAACTCCCAGCCGAACAAGGCCGCAAGATTGAACATGAAGCAGAAGATCGCAATCGGCGCGAGCTTGATGACGAGGGTGATGAGCCGCATCGACACCTCGAAAATGCCCTCGAACCCGGCCTTGAGCGTCGCCGTCTTCGCTGGATCAATCAGCAGGAAACCAACGCCGAAGAACAGAGCGAAAAACATCACGGCCAGAATGTCATTCGCGCCCATCGCTGCGATGATGTTCGTCGGCACGATCGCGAGCACGGCCTCCACGCCGGTCTTGGAATCGCCCGCCTGCGCCACGATGGAGGCAGCGCCTGCCGAGGATTGATCGATCATGCTGCGCGCAAGGGCGGGATCGATGCCGCCGCCCGGCTGGAACAAGTTGACGAGCGCGAGGGAGATGGCGACCGAAATGGCGGAAACGATCACCGTATAAAGCAGGGTGCGCAGGCCGATCGTCTTGAGATGCCGCGCCTCGCCCATGTCCGCCACGCCTACGATGAGCGCGGAGACCAGCAGCGGAATGATCAGCATGAACAGCAGGCGCAGGAAAATCTGGCCGAAGGGCTGGGTGATGTAGCTGGTGACAAAGGCGAGCCAGGGCGCATCAACGGCAAAACTGTGGACGATCAGACCCAGCAGCAGCCCTGCGGCAAAACCACCAAGCATCCAATATTGCAGGCGAGACTCTTTGCGGGCTTCGCCTGCGAGCGTTGCGGTCATGCCGTGCGTTCCCCTGTGTGATTTGCATATAGGCTAACAGGGGTTTGTGCGCTGCGCAAATGCGCTGTTTCAGCGACCCAGCACGTGCAGCGCGACTTCACGCCGGTGGCGGGCGCGGCGATGCTCGATAAGGTAGATGCCCTGCCATGTGCCGAGCGCCAGTCGCCCGCCGATCAGCGGAATCGTCAGCGAGACGCCGGTGAGCATCGTGCGGATATGGGCGGGCATATCGTCCGGCCCCTCATCGTCATGGGCGTAGGGATGATCCTGGGGTGCCATGCGATCCAGCCAGTCCAGCAGATCGGTGCGCACGGCGGGCGCGGCATTTTCCTGAATGGTGAGCGAGGCGGAGGTGTGGCGGCAAAAGAGGGTGAGCAGGCCTTCATCCATGCCCTGATCGTCCACCCACTGCGTCACATCGCGCGTGATCTCGACAAGGGACTGGCCGGACGTGGCGATGTGCAGGATGGTGCTGGCTTGCCGCAGATCAGCCATGATGGATCAGAAGCAGCTTTCGACCCACTGCACCTGCTCCCACTGGCCGATACGCCAGCGCAGCACGGTCTTGCCGTCGGTTTCGGCAATCGGGCCATAAGGCGCATCATCCTTGTGCAGGATGAGATAATGGCCTGCCGGTCCGGTATAGGGGTGCAGATCGACCTTGGCGGTGCCGAGGCGGGAGAGCGCGTCCGCTTCGCTCTGGCCAATGCGCAGGCCGTGCGGCCCCTCATGCTGCTTGCCGGAAATATCAATGCGCACGATTTTCTCGCCATCAAGCATTGCGGCAACGTCCGGCAGATCCTTGAACCGCGCATAAGAGCAGGTCGAGCCGGGCATGGGCTCGTCTCGGCTCGCGACTTTCAGGCCCTCGTCGGTCAGCTCAGCGATGGTGGCACCGATGCGGATAGGCCCGAAGCGATCGAGCGGAACATCATTCGCGGCGGGCGCAGACGCATTTGCAGAGACGTCGTTGGCAAGCGGCGCGCCGACATTGTTGGTCGGCGTGGCTTCGTCCACCGAACTCGTCTCGCCGCAGCCAGCAAGCGTAACCAGTGCCATTAGGAGAGCCGCGCGCTTCATCCGCATTGCGCCCGGTGGAGCAGCGCCTGATCGGCCAGCACCAGCGCAACCATCGCTTCCACGACAGGAACGCCGCGAATGCCGACACATGGGTCATGCCGACCCTTGGTGAGGATTTCCGCCGCTTCGCCCGAGCGATTGATCGTTTCCTGCGGGATCAGGATGGAGCTGGTCGGCTTGAAGGCCACGCGCAGCCGGATCGGCTGGCCGGTCGCGATGCCGCCCGCGATGCCGCCCGCATGATTGGCAAGGAACACAGGCGCATTGCCATTGCCCGGTCGCATCGGATCGGCATTTTCCTCACCGCGCAGGCGCGCAGCGGCAAAGCCATCGCCAATCTCGACGCCTTTGACCGCATTGATGCTCATCGCCGCGGCGGCAAGCTCGCTATCCAGCTTGGCATAGAGCGGCGCGCCCCAGCCTGCGGGCACGCCGGTCGCGATGCACTCCACCACCGCGCCAAGCGATGAGCCATCTTTGCGCGCGCCATCCACCAGCTTTTCCCAGCGGGCAGCGGCAACAGGATCGGGGCAGAAGAAGGGGTTGTTGCCAATTTCGCGCGCATCGAAATTCGCCATGTCGATCACATCGCCACCGATTTCGCTCACGAACGCGATGATTTCCACCTGCGGGATCACCAGCCTCGCTACTGCGC
>CBIHKY010000151.1:0-5912 GCA_966205705.1 uncultured Alphaproteobacteria bacterium | reverse complement strand
CGCCAATGCTGGCATCCCAATGCTGCCCGTCGTCGCCGGTGAAGTCGCTACGCGCCGCCAGATCTTTGCTTACACCAGCATCATGGCCGTGGCCGCACTCGCACCGGTGCTGCTGCAATTGACCGGGCTTATCTACGGCATCACTGCGCTTCTCGCGACCGGCGTCTTTGCCGCAATGGCGCTGCAGGTCGGCCTGCGCCGGGAAGATGATCCAACGCGCATGGGGCCGGAGCGGCGCCTGTTCAAATATTCGGTGCTGTACCTGTTCCTGATGTTCGGGGCAGTGGTGATCGATCATTGGGTATATGCATCATGACACCGGAAGAGCAGCGCATCATTCAGGCTCGCCAGCGCTCGCGTGCCAAGATTCTCGCCTTCATTCTGGGCGGCCTCGCAATCCTGTTCTACGCGATCACCATCGCGAAGATGGTCTGAGGCGCACATGACGGCGATCACCAAACTTCGCTCCAGTAACCTGCGCACGGCGACGCTCGCCGGGCTTGCTGCTGCTGCGATGCTTGGCTTGGGCTTTGCCGCCGTGCCGCTCTATCAGCTCTTCTGTCAGGTGACGGGCTTCAACGGCACGACCCAGCGTGTGGACGCCGCAACCGCAACGCAGCGCCTCGCAAATGTGCAAACCCAAACCCGCATGCTCTCGATCCGCTTCGATTCGAACATCGGCGGCGGACTGCCTTGGGAATTTTATCCCGAGAAGAAGCGCGTCACGGTCGGCGTTGGTGGCAAGTCGATGGCGATCTTCATCGCCAAAAATCTTTCGGACAAGCCGGTTAAGGGACGGGCGGTTTTCAACGTCACGCCTGAGCAGGTTGGCCGCTATTTCAGCAAGATACAGTGCTTCTGCTTTACCGAGCAGACGCTGCAACCGGGGCAGGAGGTGCGCATGCCCGTGCTCTTCTATGTCGATAATGCCTTCCTGAATGATCCGGACGGCAAGGATGTGGAAGAAGTCACGCTCAGCTACACCTTCTATCCAGTTGAGAACACAGACGACCAAAGCTAAAGAAGCGCGCGGACGAGCGCTCAGATACCGCTTAGATACAGGGAACCTCACATGGCCGGTGCCAAAAATCACGATTATCATATTCTGCCACCGAGCTTCTGGCCGCTGATGGGATCAATCTCCGCGCTGGTCATGGCAATGGGCGGCGTCACATGGCTGCATCCTGCGGAAATGGGCAGCTGGGGCGGCGTGGGCTTCTTCGCGGGCCTGATCGGCGTGCTCGCCACCATGTTCTTCTGGTGGGCGGATGTCGTTCGCGAGGCGCATGCAGGCGATCACACGCCAGTCGTGCAGCTTCATCTGCGCTATGGCATGATCCTGTTCATCGCGTCGGAAGTCATGTTCTTCGTCGGCTGGTTCTGGGCCTTCTTCGATTTCTCGCTCTTCCCCTCGGCGCTGCCGCCAGTCGATGGCCTGTTCCCATCCAAGGGTATCGAAGTGCTCAACGCCTTTGAGCTGCCTTTGCTGAACACGCTGATTCTCCTCTGCTCAGGCACCACCATCACATGGGCACATCACGCGATCATTCATGGTGATCGCAAGAGCTTCAAGACGGGGCTGTTGCTCACGATCCTGCTCGGCCTCGTTTTCTCGATGGTGCAGGCTTATGAATATATGCACGCACCATTCGCATTCGGCGGCACGACCTATAGCTCGGCCTTTTACATGGCGACCGGCTTTCACGGCGCCCATGTGATCATCGGCACGATCTTCCTGATCGTATGCTATCTGCGCGCGCAGAAGGGCCACTTCACGCCACGCCAGCATTTCGGTTTCGAAGCCGCTGCCTGGTACTGGCACTTTGTGGACGTGGTCTGGCTGTTTCTCTTCGTCGCCATCTATGTCTGGGGTGGCTGGGGCGCGCCGATCCACGCGGGTTAAATCCCGTGCGAGCGTTTCGGGCAGGCGTATATGCGCTGCCCGGCGTCGCTTGCCCGGCAATATGATAGGGTATGACGGCAACGCGCGGACGATGTTCGCGCGTTGTCTTGTTTTCAGGAGGTTTGAGGCGATGTCCGTTCCTGCACAGTCTGCGCTGGGAAGCGCATGACCGAGACGCCCGCCAAGCCAGCCGAACCTGCGCTGGCAACACCGCTCGTCCGCGCGGCTCTCGCTGCTCGCTGCCCCCGCTGCGGGGTTGGCCCGTTGTTCGATAGCTGGGTGAGCTTCGCTCCGCGCTGCCGGGCCTGCGGACTCGATCTGTCGACCTTCAATGTCGGTGATGGCCCTGCGGCGTTCCTCATCCTCATCGTCGGTGGGCTTGTGACCGCGCTTGCACTGGTCCTTCAGGTCTCCGCCAGTCCGCCGTTCTGGGTCCATATCCTGCTCTGGGTGCCGCTCACGACAGCGCTGGTCATTTTCTGCCTGCGCGTCTCCAAATCGGCGCTGCTCATGTTGGAATATCGCAATCAGGCGCGCGAAGGGCGTATCGCTCCCGCCGCGCCGCTCGTGGATGAGGATCGCGCATGATCCGCAAGCTTCCCATCATTCCCACCATCATCGTTGGCTTGGCAATTCTGGTGATGATCGGCCTTGGAATCTGGCAGCTTGGCCGCGCGCAGCAGAAGGAAGCTGCACTGCAAAGCTGGCGCGAGAATATGAGTCTGCCAGTCACAGCCTATCCAATGCAAAACCCGACCGATCAAAGCTATATGTTCCGTCGCCTCTCCGGCATGTGCCTGCGCGTCGTGGACTGGCAGGTTCTTGGTGGACGCACCCGCGATGGCGAGCCCGGTTGGCGCCACATCGCCTCCTGCGCGACAGGCGCGGAAGGTCCGGGCCTCATCGTGGATATGGGCGTGAGCAAGCAGCCGGCGTTCAAACCGAGCTGGACCGGAGGATTGGTGCGGGGTTACGCGACCCATGAGCCAGACAAATCGCCATCACTCGATCGGCTGCGTGGCGAATCCCCGCCACTGCGACTCATGATCGTTGCGGAGCAGCCAGCGCCCGGCCTGATGGCATCCGCTCCACCGGACCCAGAGTCGGTGCCGAACAATCATCGCTCCTACATGGTGCAATGGTTCCTGTTCGCTTTGATCGCGGCGGTCATCTATGTGCTGGCATTGCGCAAGCGGGGGCAGCCAAATGATGATGCCGCCTGAGTCCACTCAAGTTGCGCATCGCGCCGTGCATCGCTAAGAGCGCCGATCATGCAATATATGAGCAGCAGGGGGCGCGCCGCGGCGCTCGATTTCGAGGGTGCAACGCTGGCCGGTCTGGCGAGCGATGGGGGGCTTTACCTTCCAGAGCATTGGCCAAGCTTCAGCGCGGCGGATCTCGCTGCCATGCGCGGCCTCTCCTATGTCGAGACGGCTGTGCGCGTCATTCTACCGTTTGTGGGTGAGAGCCTGAGCGAAGATGAACTGCGCACCTTGTGCACGGAGGCCTATGGCCGCTTTGCGCACCAAGCCGTGACGCCGCTCGTTCAGTTGGATCATCAACATTGGTTGCTGGAACTGTTCCACGGCCCCACACTAGCGTTCAAGGATGTTGCGCTGCAATTGCTCGGGCAATTGTTCGAGAAGTTCCTGAGCCGCCGCGATACGCATCTCACAATTGTCGGCGCAACGTCCGGCGACACCGGCTCGGCGGCGATCGATGCCGTGGCAGGCCGCGCGAAGATCGACATTTTCATGCTGCATCCCGCTGGCCGCGTGTCGGATGTGCAGCGCCGCCAGATGACGACCGTGCTCGCGCCCAATGTCTATAATATCGCGATCGATGGCAGCTTTGATGATGCGCAGGCGCTGGTGAAGCGCATGTTCAATGACAAGGATTTCGCGAGCAAGTTCGATCTGTCGGCCGTGAACAGCATCAACTGGGCGCGCCTTGTCTCGCAGGTCGTCTATTATGTCTATTCGGTCGTGCGCCTCGGTGCGCCTGATCGCAGCGTGGCCTTCTCGGTGCCCACCGGCAATTTCGGCGATGTGTTCGCAGGCTATGTCGCTGCGCAGATGGGGCTGCCCATCGAGCGGTTGATCGTCGCCACCAATGTGAACGACATTTTGCACCGCGCGCTTTCCGAGGGCGATTATAGCCAGGGCAGCGTCGTGCCCACGGCGACGCCGAGCATGGACATTCAGGTCTCCTCCAATTTCGAGCGACTGCTGTTCGATCTCAATGGCCGGGATGGTTTGGCGCTGGCGGAGCAGATGGGCGGCTTTGAGGCGACCAAGGCCATGCGCCTCACAAATATGCAGCGCGAAGGCGCATCTAAGCTCTTCAGTTCCGCGCGTATCGATGCCGATGGTATGTCTCGTGCCATGCACTGGGCTTATGACGCTGCCGGGCAAGTGATCGATCCGCACACGGCGATTGCTCTGGCTGCTGCGCAAGCCGCTGATCTCGATCCGTCCGTGCCCATCGTCACGCTGGCCACTGCGCACCCCGCCAAGTTCAGAGATGCTGTCGAGCGCGCTGTGGGCGTGCGGCCAACTCTGCCGTCGCGCATGGGCGATCTGTTCGGGCGCGAGGAGCGCTATGCAATCCTGCCGGGCACATTCGAGGCCGTGACCGAGTACATCGCCGAGCGCGCCACGCCTCGCCGTGGCTGAACCGCGCGAGGCCCTGCCGCTCGGCACAATGATTGGCGAGCCCTGGGCGGATTATGGCCTGATAGATAGTGGCGCCGGGCGCAAGCTTGAGCGCTACGGTAAATATCGCTTCATCCGCCCGGAGCCGCAGGCGATGTGGCAGCCTTCGCTGGCTGAGTGGGATGCGCATGGCAGCTTCCTCCCCGCATCGGATGAGGATGGCGGTGGGCGCTGGCATTTCGACAAGCCCATCCCGCGCGACGGCTGGCCACTCGCCTGGCAGGAAGCGCGCTTTCAGGCCAATTGCACGCCGTTCCGCCACCTTGGTTTCTTCCCCGATATGTCGCCTGTGTGGCGCTGGGCGCGTGAGCGTCTGGATGGGATGGAGCAGCCGCAATTCCTCAACCTGTTCGGCTATACCGGCGTCGGTACGCTCGCCCTCTCGGCCATCGGCGCGCAATGTGTGCATGTGGATGCCTCCAAGAAATCCGTGGCGCAGGGGCGCGATAATGCGGCGCTCTCCGGTATGAGCGATCATCCGGTGCGCTGGATAATCGACGATGCCGCCCGCTTCACGGCGCGCGAAGTGCGGCGCGAGCGGCGCTATGATGGCATCCTGCTCGATCCGCCCAAATATGGCCGCGGGCCGGATGGTGAAATCTGGCGGTTGGAAGAGGACCTGCCCGGCCTCATCGCCGATTGCCGCCGCCTGCTCGATAGCGAAAGCCGCTTCCTGTTCCTCACCGTCTATGCAGTGCGCATGTCAGCCCTTGCCATTGGTGAGCTGTTGCGCGCGCATCTGGGCGATCTGCCGGGGCGCATCGAGTGCGGCGAACTGGCCGTGCGCGAGGAGGCGAGGGGGCTGTTGCTCCCCACAGCCATCTGGGCGCGCTGGTCGCGGGACTGAACGGCTAAATCCTCCCTGCTTGCGGAGAGGTGGCAGCGCGCAGCGCTGATGGAGGGGGAGTACGGCTTTGCGCGAACCTTGGTCCAGACAGCGAACCCCCTCCACCACCTTTGGCGGTCCCCCTCCCTATAAATGGGGAGGAATATCAGTCCCGGCCCGCCCGCATCGCCGCACCGCCCGCAATCGGCGCAATCGCGCACAGCAGCAGCGAGCAGGCCGCCACCAGCTTGAGCGCTTCACCACCGCCAAATTGCAGTGACCCCGCGCCAAAGATCAGGATCGGCACCGCCAGCGGCAGCACCAGCAGTCCGGTGAGCGAACCGCTACCCCGCAAGCCCGCCGTCAGCGCCGCCACCAGGATCGCCAGCGCAGCCAGCCCCGGCGTGCCGAGCAACAGCCCCAGCATCACCATCTGCAGCACATCCGGCTCCAGCTTGAGCAATGCGCC
>CBIHKY010000150.1:0-5939 GCA_966205705.1 uncultured Alphaproteobacteria bacterium | reverse complement strand
TCCTTGATCTGATTGCGTGCACAAACCTTCATTTTTGGTACCCTTCGCTCGTCCGCATTCGATCGGAGCAAGGAGCCCGTTAATTGGCCGGGTTCTGAAACATGTCCTCTATCCTGCGAACCTGTCCCATATCCTTGGGAAGGTAGCCGGGAAGCTGCAGGATCGCGTCATGGAATTCTGCGCTGCGCATCAGCTCCATGAGCTGCTTGACCGGTTCGGTGTCCAACGCATCGACGCGGCAGACGAGAAAATAATCCTCGGTCAATAGCCGGACGAAATCGAGATCGAATTGGTGTGCCGCCGCCTCCACGCCAAAGGCCACATCCGCCATGTCGCTCGCCACATAGGCAGCGACGGCGGCATGGGTAAATTCCTGCTTCTGATAGCCCTGGATTTTTTGCGGATCCAGATTGTGCTGCGCAAGCAGCTGATCGAAGGCAAGGCGCGATCCCGAGTTGGAATCCCGATTGACGAAGCGCACGGTCGGATCGAGCAGGCGCTCAAGATTGGAGATCCGCAGCGGATTGCCGCGCTTGACGATCAGCCCCATTTCACGCGTCACGAAGCCGATAACCCGGTGCTTCGCGGGCGAAATATAGGTAAGCGCCGCTTCGATATTCCGCTCCCGCAATGATCCCAGCGGCAAATGCATGCCCGCCAGATCGCAGCCGTCTCGCACCAGCGCCACGAGCGAGGCCGGGTTGCTGACATAGCGCAGATCCACGCCGATATCCGTTTCGCGGTCCAGCATCTCGCGCAATTTCGACACGGCAAAACCGTGGCTGGCATGGATGCGCAATATGTTCTCGCCGTGCGGCAAAAGCTGGTTGATCTCCGTCTCCAGCTCCTGCGAAAGATTCTGAAGCTGCGGCCCCAGTCGCGCCTGCAGTCGCTGCCCGGCCCAGACGAGACGTTCGCCGAGCGGCGTGAGGGCCGTGCCTTTACCCCGCTGCCGCTCGACCAGAGGCGCCTCGAAAAATTTCCCCCAGCTCTCGATCAGGTTCCAGGCATGGCGATAGGAAAAGCCAGCCTGCTCGGCCGCGCGCGTGATCGTGCCGCTTGCGCGGATATCATTCAGGAAATCCAGCAGGACGAGCATGGACTGGGTGTCGCCGTCCTTGCGGAACCGCCATTGCGGGGCAATCTCGATCCGGATCATCCCGCCAGCCGAAGAGTTCGAGGGGCGCGCCGCATATGAATGGTACTTCCTATATTCCTGCCCAAGATATGCACTGGATTGCATAACCTGTGCCTCGTAACCGGCCCTAAATATCATATTCCCTTGCCTGGGCAATCAAAGATATGCGTGCTCCTTGTCCAGTGGCGCATGATAATATGATCGACAGTTCATATTGTACCGCGCGTCGGATCAAAGAATTTCTCTGACAGTCAGGTTCCGCCGTTTATGAACAAGCCGCCTTTCATCGGGAAACGGTCCGACGCCGCAGGTGGCTGGGGCGCGCTCAAAAGTGTCGGCAAGCAATTGCTGCAGAGCGGCGCGCCTTTGGCGGGCGCCAAAGCGCTCCTGAAGGCCAATCAGCCCGACGGGTTCGACTGCCCTGGATGCGCTTGGGGCGATCCCGAGCATGCATCTTCGTTCGAGTTCTGCGAAAATGGCGTGAAGGCCGTTGCCTGGGAAGCCACGGAGAAGCGAGTCGAGCCAGACTTTTTCGGCAAATATAAGGTCTCTGAGCTACGCAATTGGACTGACTATAGCCTGGAGCTGCAAGGTCGTCTGACGCATCCGCTGCGTTACGATCCCGCGACGGACATCTATGTGCCGGTGTCATGGAATGCCGCCTTTGCCGAGATAGGCCGCGTGCTGAAGTCGCTGGATCATCCCGATCAGGCCGAGTTCTACACATCCGGTCGCGCCAGCAATGAGGCTGCCTTTCTCTACCAGATGTTCGTTCGTCTCTACGGCACCAACAATTTCCCCGACTGCTCGAACATGTGCCACGAGGCCAGCGGTGTGGCACTTACGCAGGCCATCGGCGTTGGCAAAGGCACAGTGCTGCTGGAGGATTTTGACAAGGCCGATGCCATTTTCGTGATCGGGCAAAATCCCGGCACCAACCATCCTCGCATGTTGGGCGATCTGCGCCGGGCAGCCGAGCGCGGCGCGCGCATCGTCGTGCTCAATCCTGTGAAGGAGCGCGGCCTCGAACGCTTCGCTGATCCCCAGCGCAAGGCAGAAATGATGCTCGGCGGCAGCGGCCAGATTGCCACCCATTATTTCCAGCCGCGCCTCGGCGGCGACATGGCGGCCATTCGCGGTGTTGCCAAGATCGTGTTCGAGCGGGACAACGCTGCGCTCAAAGCCGGGCAGCCATCATTGCTGGATCACGACTTCATCAATGCCCACACGCTCGATTTCGAAGGCTATCGGGCTGCGGTTGAGGCTACGACCTGGGATGAGATCGAAGACCAGTCGGGCCTCGTGCGCGACAATATTGAGCAGATGGCGGACGTGTATCTCGGTGCCGGGAATGTAATCTGCACCTGGGCAATGGGCGTGACGCAACATCGGCACAGCGTTGCGACGATTCGCGAGATTTCCAATTTCATGTTCCTGCGCGGCAATATTGGTCGCCCCGGCACTGGCCTGTGCCCCGTGCGCGGCCACAGCAATGTGCAGGGTGACCGCACTGTCGGCATCAACGAGAAGGCGCCGCCGGCCCTCCTGGATGCGCTCGAGCGCGAGCTTGGCGTGCCGATGCCGCGCAACCCCGGCCATAATGTGCTGCACGCAATTGGGGCAATGCTGGATGGTTCGGCAAAGGTCTTTATCGGCCTTGGCGGCAACTTCGCGCGCGCCACGCCGGACAGTGCTCTCATCGCCGATGCGCTCTCCAGCCTCAAGATGACGGTCCATGTCGCGACCAAGCTTAACCATTGCCATCTCGTGCCGGGAGAGACGAGCTTCATCCTGCCCTGTCTCGGACGCACCGAGATCGACAAGAACAGCAAGGGCATCAGTCAGATCGTTACCGTCGAAGATTCGATGAGCATGGTTCATGGCTCAGGCGGCATCAACAAGCCTGCTTCCCGATGGCTGCGCTCGGAAGTGCAGATCGTTGCTGGCATCGCGGCAGCCACGGTCGGTTCGGACGTTGTTGACTGGGCTGAGCTTGCTGACGATAATGACAAGATCCGCACCATCATCTCGCGCGTTCTTCCCGGCTTCCATGATTATAATGAGCGGGTCCGCAAACCGCGCGGCTTCCACCTGCGAAATTCTGCGGCCCATCGCGATTGGACGACGACGACCGGCAAGGCGAATTTTTCGACCGTGCATTTACCCGAAGCCACCGAGCATCAGATGAGCCGCAAGGGTGATCGCCTTTTCGTGCTCCAGACCTTCCGGTCGCACGACCAGTATAACACCACCATTTACGGCATGAGCGATCGCTATCGCGGCATCTACGGCAAGCGCAACATAGTGTTTATGCACCCTGCTGATCTCGCCATGATCGGCGCCCAGTCGGGCGATGTCGTTGATATTATTGGCCAGCATGATGACGGCATCAGCCGCGTGGCCAAGGGCTTCAGCCTCGTCTCTTACGATATCCCGCGCGGCTGCGTGGCGGGCTATTATCCCGAGCTGAACTGCCTCGTCCCCCTTTCCACCTTTGGCGAGGGTAGCTTCACCCCGACCTCCAAGTCGGTCATCGTGTCGTTCCGTCTGCACGCGCAGAAGGTTGCGGCCTGATGACGGGTGACAGCCATGCGATCGATCTCTTCATGGCGAAAGTGGACCAGGTTTGCGCGGCGGATCCGAGGCTCACCTCGCTCGCCGGTACGATCCTGGCCGGTATTGCCTTTGAAATAGCCCACGACAGTCGCAGCTTATCGAGAGCAGTCGGCATCGGCCATGCGCTGGTGCTGCGTGAAGTGCAGGCGCTTGTTGATCTCCAGCGTCTGCAGGTTACCAAACGTGAGGAGCGCACGCAGCGGTGCAGCTATGTCCTCCTCGCGGTTGCCGGCAACGACAATCTATAATTTGCTGCCCAGCCCCGTCAGCGCTTTCGCAAACACCAAACACAGGGCAACAGTTAGCACGCATTGCGCACGGCGCGTCCTTTTAATGGGAGGGGCGGAGCAGCCCGACTGAGCGCGTCCGCCCCACCGGTTAATCGCGTGTGAAAACAAGCTTGAGTGATTCCAAGCCTCGAAGGAACTGATTAGTCGCGAACTGGCTCTTGAAGAGCGATATTGTGCTGATCTGGTCGATCATGGCTTCGAGTATCGCTGTAATTTCGAGGCGTGCGAGCGGCATCCCGACGCATTTATGCTCGCCATGCCCAAATCCGACTTGGCCTTGGCTTTCACGCGTGACGTCGAACTTGTCGGGATCGGGTCATTGACGTGGATCGCGATTTGCGGCTCTATACATCACTAGGACACGTTCACCTGCGATGATTTCAACGCCATCTATCTCGGTATCTTTGCTCGCTACTAGACTAAAAGCACGGATCGGGCTCTCTACACTTACTGCTTCATCGATTGCGCCAGGGATGAACGCTGGGTCGCTGCGGAGGATCTGCCATTGGTCGGGATTGTTTGCTAGAAGGTACAAGAGTGTTGAAGTGGCGCTGATCGTCGCCGGCCCTGCTCCCGATGCAGTTGGCGCGGGAATGTTGCGGAATCTAAGCAAGAACTGTGCTTGGAGCCGCGAAGCTTCGTTGCTACGATTGCTTTATGTTCCTCACACCCTCGGCCTGCGCAGATTCAATGAACGCATCGGCATTAGGTCTGACTCGCGTGACAAGTGCCGACATCTCTGATTTCGTGAGCGTCGATGTGGAGACGGCATGCGGCCGCGTTAGCAGCATCTGTCAGATAGGAATTGTTGGTTTCCGAGACGGGGAGATCGTCTTTGAATATGAGACGCTAATCGACCCACGCGATTATTTCAGCAGTTTCAACACGCGCATCCACGGTATCACCGCTGACCATGTCGCCGGAAAGCCGTGCTTTGGCGATCTTCATGAAATCATTGACGGGCATCTAGCGGGCCGCGTTGCAGTTGCCCATTCATATTTTGACAAAGGCGCTCTCACCGCCGCCTGCAGGGTCCATGATCGTTCGATGATTGAGGCGACCTGGCTCGACAGCGTACGCGTGGCCAAGCGCGCATGGCCGGAGCTAGCGAGCCACCGGTTAAACATCGTTTCCAGGCATCTTGGCATCCGCCTCAAGCATCATGATGCGTTGAGCGATGCCCGTGCGGCAGGGCTTATCGTGCTCCGCGCTGTCGAGGAGACTGGAATTCCATTGGCCGCTTGGCTCTCCACCCCCAAGCGGGGACCGGTCCTGCCAGCCCCTAAACCGGCACCGTCCGGACCTCTTGCCGGCCAGCGCGTCGCTATCCTTGGCGAACTGCGACATGGCGCACTTGCCCAGCGTATCGCAACGCTGGGGGGACAAGTGGTGGCGGCTGTCGGCAAGACCACGAACATACTGGTGGTCACAGCCGATGAGCCTTTTGGATATTTTCGTTACGAGGCCCAGTTCCGGAAGGCGTGCGAGCTGCAAGATTCTGGTCACGCCATCAAGATTGTCAGCGCCGCGGCGCTTATCGACACTTGTATGGCTTAATAGAACGGTTGTTACGTTTGGGCGCAGGATGCGCAGTGGGATAAGCCAGATTAACGTACAGCCGCTGTCGGAATTATAAAATTGCCTCTTAAACGTCTGGAAAGTCGGCGATCTCAGTCGCAGGCGAGCGTACATCGATCCTGCGACGCGGTCACACCCTCAGGTGCAACGTATAAGATTGTCCGCACTCATGTCGGGGGATGGGCGTCACGTCATCCTAACCAACGAAGCGCGGCAGGCCTTTTCGGCCCAACGCGCAGGTCAGGTTCTCATCCCAATCCGCGAGTCCTGCTGCAGCGTCGTAGGTTGACGTCAGAAATTCTAGCAGCGCCTCGCGT
>CBIHKY010000149.1:0-6284 GCA_966205705.1 uncultured Alphaproteobacteria bacterium | reverse complement strand
CTCAAGGAGCCTGAATCACATCGAGCCGATCACATCAATGGGTCCTGACCCTAGCGCATGGAGCACCCCGTCACTATTGCCGCCAAAGCACGATGCACTCTCGCAGGATCTGCACCGCCTTAGGCCCTGACTCGGCGACATCCATGTCCCAAGCGGCGACGTACCAGCAGTTGCGCACGTACGTCATTGGCGTTTCTTCCGAGGAACGGTCACGCTGCGCCGCGCTCAGCGTCCATCATTCTCTGCAGGGCGCGCCTGCCAAGCACGGCGGTGCCATCGCTCTTCAGCATAAGCTCGGGCGGAAGTTCGTCCATCGCGCAGATGATCTTCTCGATCTCGACCGTGGCGAACATGTCTTCGGCCAGAACCGGCTTGAGGTAGTCGATCATGTCATCCACGCCTTTATGGTCGATCGAACCCATCGCGAAGAAGTAATTGGTCGTGAAGCGCTGTGCCGGCGTCACGGCATGCCAAACGCGCGAGGAATTGAGCACTTCGCCCCCACGGGGGTGACCTTCGGATACCAGCATTTCGCCGATACCGGCATGGAACCCGGGAAAGTGGAAATCCATTCCGGACACGCGGTCAATTGGTCCGTCAAAGTCGATCCGACCTTCCGATATTGCCTGACGCTGGGTGTTACGCATGATCCGGCGGCTGCGAATGCGGCGCTCGTTTGTGTCGCGATCTTCAGGCGTTGCCGCATCGTCCGGTGTGCCGATCGACGAGGAATGCAGATAGCCCAGATGGGTGAGGTCCAGCAGGTTATCGTTGAGCAACTGATAGCGACCGTCGACTTCGTGATAGTAGAACGGCCTGCTATGATAGCCATCGAGACCGAAGCCGATCTCTTCCATGTCCGGAATGAGGGCCGGGTCAGCCTTGTCAGTATCACCCGGCCAGATCCAGGCCCACAGGCCGCGCTCGACGAGTGGGTAGCTGCGGATCGAATAAACGCCGGGCACAGATTGCTGACTGGGCACGAAAGTGCACTTGCCGCCGGAATCGAAGGTGATCCCGTGATAACCGCATTGAATGGCATCCCCGACGCGCTTGCTTGCGCCAAGCGGGTAATGGCGGTGCGGGCAGCGCCCTTCGACCGCAACGGCGGTGCCGTCGGCCTTACGGTAGAGCACCACTGGCTGGTTGAGTATCCAGCGCGACAGTAGCGCCTCTCCGATCTCATTCGTGAAGGCTGCAACATACCAGCCGTTACGTGGGGCATAACTACCTTCGCTGAAGGGATACATAGGGGCTTCCTCGCATTGGGCGTAGGCTGGACGGTTACAGCCCGCGCAGGTTTTCAGAAACGGCGCTTGAGGCTGAGAGACCACTCACGGGGACGCCCGACGACGGCAGTCGCCAAGCCGAAGTTGGCCGCGTTTTCGCTCGCGCCGACATAATAGAACTTGTTTCTCAGGTTGGTGACTGCTGCAGCAACCTGCCAGGCGTCATCTGCTGATGCCCAGGTCAGCCTGGCATTGAACAGGCTGCGTCCGGGAATTTGATTGAACCGGTTGTTGACCGCCTGATAGTAGAAGCTTGACTGATATGACCAGTCGATCCGCGGCGTGAGCGTGCCAGTTTTGCCAAGGCTGCCTTCGTATTGCGCGCCTGCCGACGCGGTCCATTTGGAACTGAACGGCGCGATCATGTCGAGCGTGATCAAGCTCAGCGGATTGATCTTGTCATACTTGAAGTCGAGATAGCCCACCGAACCATTGAGCGTGAGAGCAGCAATCGGGCGCCAGTTTGACTCAAGCTCAACGCCCTGCGAATGCCCTATTCCGCCATTGGTCGGTTGGCTGCAGGTAACGCTTGCGCTGGTCGGACAGACAAACAACGTGCGCTGGATATCTTTGTATTTATTGTAGAAATACGTGCCATTGAGCGACAGCGCGCGGCCATCACCAGCCTTGAACCCGGCTTCGTAAGTCGTGACCTTTTCGGGGCCAAACGGCAAGACCTGATCAGCTACAAATGGGCGCGGGTTGACGCCACCACCCTTATAGCCGGTCGAAACCTGAGCATAGACCATTAGCGCATCGGACAGCCGGTAATTAGCGCCGAGGCGGATGTCCCAGCGCCGATCGGTGAAGGTTCCCTTGAGCCCACTCAGTCCGAACACCAGCCAATTGGGCGTAAAGGGAATGCCGAGAATGGCAGAGCCATCAGCGTTGGTGCGACCGAAAGTGTAGACTTTCTGGTCATCAGTATAACGGACACCTCCGATGAAATTCAAGTTGGTGGTCGGGTGCAGCTCAAGGTTGACGAAGCCTGCGACGCTGCGGTTGTCGGATCGGTCGTCTGCGAGGAAGTCGTACTGGAACACGGGGATCATGATGCGCTGAAGGGCACGGTCCTCGGCCTTGTAGTAGAAGCCGCCAATCGTGAAATCGGCTAGCGTGCCGAGCTTGCCAGTGAGGCGCAACTCCTGCGTGAACTGGCGGTGGCTGTTGCGCAGTCCCTCCTTTAGAACCGAGATCGGGGATCCATCGACTTCGAGCACGGAGTAGCCAGTGGCCCTGCGGTAAGCGGTGATAGACCTAATCGCGAGATCATCGGTAAGCGTTAGATCTGCGGTGCCGGTCACGCCCCACGACTCGGTGGAGTTCTCCGGCTTGTCAGTAAAAGTGCCCGGCGCGACTTGTGCGGGGAAGCCGAAGATAGTGGTGTAATTGCCACTGCCTGCATAGTTCTCATAGCTGGAATAGCTGTGGGGTTCGGTCAGGAAGCGGCTGTCATACAGCACGCCGCCGATGGGATTGCCCGCCACATGGGTCCGGTGATCCTGTAGCGACAGGCTTGGCGCAATGGCTGCGCGGTCGGCAAGTGTCAGCTTGGTGGCCGGCGGCTCGCTCTTGTTGCGCGCATAGTCACCGGCGATGGTCACGTCGAGTTTTGAGCCGGTCGGTGCATAACGTAGTGCGCCCCGCAGCGACACGACATCAATGCCTCCCTGCGTCGTGGTGACGCAGTCCGGCGTGCGGGCCTGTGAGGCCACACCGCTGCTGGGATTGGCGCAGCCAAAGTCTAACAGGCGGAAGTAGCCATCCCGCTTGTCGTACGTACCAGAGACGCGGGCATAGATGCCCTCGGCCAATGGCAGGTTCAAACTGCCACGCAGATTGACTCGATTGTAGCGGCCCGCACCCGCCTCGATCGACCCGCCGAAATGGTCATTCGGCTGGGCAGTAAAGAGCTTGACTGCGCCACCCAACGAGTTCTTGCCCGCAAGCGTTCCCTGCGGACCGCGCAGCACCTCGACACGATCGAGATCGACAAGATCGAGCACCGCACCAAACGTCGTGCCATAATATACATCGTCCAGATAGATGCCGACACCCGGCTCCAGCGCAAAGCTGGCATCGTCCTGCCCGATGCCGCGGATATACGCGGTGATCGAATTGCCATTGAGCGCTGTCGATTGCGAAAGATTAACGTTTGGCGCGAACGCACCCAGATCAATGATACTGGTCTGACTGCGCGCTTCAAGCAACTGCGCTGGCATCGCGGTGATCGCAAGCGGTGTGTCCTGCAGGCGCTGTTCGCGAAACTGCGCAGTAACGATGATCTCTTCTGTGGCGGAGGTCGACGTGTTCGGATTGGCCTGCTCTTCAGCAGCGCTCGCGGCCGTGGGCAAAAGCGCCATCAACGCAAGAAGCGATCCTCTCGCCAGACATAAAGAAGGCTTGGTCATCCGGATTCTCCCATTGCGGCGCTTCTCTTCGAACACCGTTCGACGTACAGTGTTAGACATAATAAAAAAGTTGGTCAATAGAGTTAGAATGGACAAGATGACTGACCCAAAACTGACCGTTGAACAGATCGTCGATCACGCGCTTGAGCTCCTTAGCGAGGAAGGCATGGACAAGCTGAGCATGCGCCGGCTGGCCGCGCGCGTCGGGCTTCGTGCGCCGACCCTGTATTACTATCTGCCAGGCAAGGCTGCCCTCATGACGGCGATGATGGAGCGGTTGTTTGCACGCTGCATCGACCTCATTCCTCCCACGACCGACTGGCAAACCTGGATGCGCGGCTTCGGGCGCGCCATCTGGCAGGTGCAGGACATCTACCCGTTCACTGGCGAACTGATAACTGCGAGCATACTCGATGAAGACTACTTCGCGCGAGCCACGCTACGATTGCAGGAAATTCTGAAGGATTTCGGACCGCCGGTCGAAAGACTCATGGAGCTTCAGTCAGCTGTCCAATCGTTGATGACCGGGTGGTCTACTTTCGCCCATGCCCGATATGCAGGCCAGCTCGGTCGGATACTTGATGTGGAGAGGCTGGCTTTTGAAAGCCTTGATGCGCTGATCAGAGGCTGGCGACCTAGCTGAACCGATAGGTCGGGTTCAGGATGTCGTGCAAATCGAAGGTGAACTTCGCGTGCGTCGTCCATTGCAACCTAAAATAGCATCGGCTTGGGCGTTCGCAGTGACTTCCCGTTGAGGCTCGTTGGCAACGTCCGCCTTTCTCCGAAGCCGTCGCTCATCGCCGTATCCGCGAACAGCGAAAACTTGTCGACTACTGCGGCAAGAGAAATTGAATGCTTTTTTGCCCCACGGAACCTGGGAGGGCGCAACGATCGGTGCGAACGCGGACACCGCTTTGAAGCGATCAGGAAATGTCAGAGCAATGGTGAGTGCGCCATGCCCGCCCATGCTGACCCATGATGGACTGGCGATCCATATCGACCGGAAACTGTTCGGCGATCAGTGCTGGCAGTTCCTGCGTGACATAGGTCCACATCTGGTAATGTCGTGCAAAAGGTGGCTGTACCGCATCAACATAGAAGCCAGCGCCGAGGCCAAATTCATAAGCGCCATCTGGATCCTCCTCGACGCCCTCGCCTCGCGGCGATGTGTCCGGCGCGACGAGAATGATGCCCAATTCCGCTTATAAGCGCCTGAATTCGCCCTTTTCAGCGACATTGGCATGCGTACAGGTCGACCCGGATAGATACCAGACAACCGGCAATTTGGCCTCCGATCCATGCTCAGGAACATAGACCGAAAATGTCATATCCGTGCCGGTGGTGGCAGATGCGTGTTTGTAAGCGCCCTGCACGCCTCCAAAGCTACGGCTCGTCGAGACTGTTTCGAGAGCCATCCGCCGTCTTACGCCTGCGTAAATGTGTAAGCGCAAACCTTGTTGCCAGCGGGATCGCGCAGATAAGCGGCATAGGCGCCGGGCAAGTGGCTGCGGGGTCCTGCATCGCCCTCATTCGTGCCGCCTGCGGCCAGACCGGCCGCATGGAACGCATCAACTTCGGCGGTGGTTACGGCTGCAAAGCCGATCGTCACGCCATTGCTCGACGAGCCTTCACCATTGCCAGGCTTGGTGATGATGAAAGCAGGCTTATCCCGACCGTACAGGATCCAACCGTTGCCAAATGGACCTAGGTTGTTGACGCCCAATGCGCCGAGCGCGGCATCATAAAATTTGGCGGATTTATCGACGTCGTTCGCGCCAATGAACACGTGCGAAAATACGCCGTCGCCAGAAATAACAGCCATCATCAGGTCTCCTCAGGGATTTAAGAATTAAAAGACAACCACGCTACGGATGCTTGTCCCGGCGTGCATCAGGTCAAAGCCCTTGTTGATGTCCTCAAGGCCCATAACGTGGGTAATCATGGGATCGATTTCGATCTTGCCGGTCATGTACATGTCGACGATCTTGGGCACATCGGTGCGGCCCTTGGCCCCTCCGAACGCCGTGCCGCGCCAGTTGCGCCCGGTGACGAGCTGGAACGGCCGCGTGGAGATTTCCTTGCCCGCCTCGGCCACACCAATGATGATGCTCGTGCCCCAGCCGCGATGGCAGGCTTCAAGCGCCGTGCGCATCACCTCGGTGTTGCCCGTCGCATCGAAGGTATAATCCGCGCCGCCGTCGGTCATTGCGACGATCTTGGCGACGACATCCTCGCGGCTCAGGCCCTTGGAATTGAGGAAGTCGGTCATGCCGAAGCGGCGACCCCATTCCTCGCGATCAGGATTGATATCGACGCCGATGACCTTGTTCGCGCCAGCCATGCGCGCGCCCTGCAGCACGTTGAGGCCAATGCCGCCAAGACCAAACACGACGATATTATCGCCCACCTGCACCTTGGCGGTGTTGATCACCGCGCCAACGCCGGTGGTCACGCCGCAGCCAATGTAGCAGCTAGACTGAAACGGCGCGTCTTCGCGGATTTTCGCCAGCGCGATCTCGGGCAGCACGATGAAGTTGGAGAAGGTCGAGCAGCCCATATAATGGAAGATCGGCTGCCCCTTGTA
>CBIHKY010000148.1:0-6388 GCA_966205705.1 uncultured Alphaproteobacteria bacterium | reverse complement strand
GCGGGAGACTGCGCGGCGCCTGCGCTCGTTCGTCGGGCGGGTTCTCCAGTACGCCATCTTGACCGGACGGGCCCAGATCAATCCCGCCCCGATGCTGACCCGCGTGCTGGCTGCCCCGAAGGAGAAGCACCATCCGGCAATCGTCGAGGATAGAAAGCTGAGCGCCCTGTTGAGGGCAATTGACGACTACCAGGGATACCCCTCGACGAGTGCAGCATTGAAGCTGTCGCCGCACGTGTTCCAGCGCCCGGGAGAGATCCGGACAATGCGGTGGGCCGACCTCGATTTCGACCGGGCGCGCTGGAATATTCCTGCCGCCACCATGAAGATGCGAAGGGACCACAATGTCCCGCTGTCGCGCCAGGCGCTCGAGATCATCCGGTCGATGAAAGCGATCTCGGGCGGCACCGAGTTCGTGTTCCCCGCCTTCCACTCGTTCAGGCAGCCTATCTCGGAGAACACCGTGAACCAAGCGCTCCGTCGGCTCGGATATGGCGGGGTGATGACCGCCCACGGCTTCCGGTCAACGGCCAGCACCTTGCTCAATGAGAGCAGGCGCTGGCGCCCCGACGTGATCGAACGCGCCCTGGCGCATGAGGAAAGGAACGCCGTCCGGGCGGCTTACAACCGCACTGACTACTGGGACGAGCGTGTTGAGATGATGCAGTGGTGGTCGGACCGTCTGGATGCGCTTAAAGCATCAGCGAAGTGAGCCAAAACCAGTTGGGGCCAGCCGATTTCAGCGCCCCCAAATTGGCCCCCAACGCCTCGCGGTTAGAGCCAAATTCGGACGAACGGCCGCGGATGGCCATTTCGAGTTTTCTGTTGTTTTTCTAGAGCTTAACCCCATCCGCGAATATCGCAGGATGGGGTAATGGTGCGCCTTACAGGTGAGGCCGCAAACCAAATCTTTCGGGATTTGGAGGACTGGAACCGGATTTTAGCCGGGTCGTCCCTTTCGCCGCCATCGCCTTAGCGCCCAGCGATACTAGCCCGATTCTCTCATCTTCAACAATCACAACCTTGCCGCCTCGTATCCCCCCGGGATGCGGGGCGTTGCTTATTAGCGCCGTTTCAACATGCCCGACCGTCCACCATCCGCGCCCGCCAAGGCCGCGCCGTTTTCGTTGCGCCTTGCACCCGAGGACCGCGCGCGCCTTGAGCGTGACGCCGCTGGCATGTCGCTGGGTGCCTATATCCGCTGGCGGCTGTTCGATGCGAACAACCCGCCGCCGCGCAGCCGGGGCAAGTTTCCGGTGCGGGACCATCAGGCGCTTTCGGGACTGCTCGGCAAGCTCGGCAACTCCCGCATGGCCGCCAATCTCAACCAGCTGGCCAAGGCCGCAAATAGCGGCTCATTGGCTCTCGACCCCGAGATTGAGGCAGAGCTGCGCCAGGCGCTTGCCGATATCGCCGATATGCGCCGGATGCTGATTGAGGCGCTGGGCCTCTCTGCGGGTGCCGAATGATATTGAAGGCATCCCAGCGCGGCGGCGCGGCCCAGCTTGGCGCGCATCTGCTCAAGGCAGAGAACGAACATGTCGAACTGCATGAAGTCCGGGGCTTCATGGCCGGTGACGTGAAGGGCGCGATGAAAGAGGCGCAGGCCGTCGCCCAAGGGACGCGCTGCAAGCAGTTCCTGTTTTCGGTGTCACTCAACCCGCCGGAACAAGAACCGGTGTCCGTCGAAACCTTCGAACGGGCCATCGAGAAAATCGAAGAACGCACCGGCCTCAAGGGTCAGCCGCGCATCGTCATCTTCCACGAAAAGGAAGGACGGCGGCATTGCCATGCCGTGTGGTCGCGCATCGACGCGGACACCATGACCGCGCGACCGCTGCCGTTCTTTAAAACCAAGCTCCGCGAGATTTCGAAAGGCCTGTATCTCGAACACGGCTGGCAGATGCCGCGTGGGTTGATGGATTCGCAAGCCCGGAACCCGCGCAATTTCAGCCTCGCCGAATGGCAGCAGGCAAAGCGCATGGGCCAAAATCCCGCACAGCTGAAAGCGACGATACAGGACTGCTGGGCGGCATCGGACAGCGCCGCATCGTTCGCCAAGGCTCTGGAGGAGCGTGGTCTCTATCTCGCCCGTGGCGACCGGCGCGCGCATGTCGCCGTCACCTATGAGGGCGAAGCGCTGTCGATTGCCCGCGCCGTGGGCAATCGGGCCAAGGACGTGACGGCGAGACTCGGCAGTCCCGAACAGGCGCGCAGCGTCGCGGAAACGCGCGAGCATATCGCGCGCGTCATCGCGCCCAAGCTGGAAGGCTTCATCCGCGAGGCGGGCTTAGCCAGAGACAAGGCGCTGGAGCCGCTTAATGCCCAGCGCCTTGTCATGCGCGACGGCCAACGGCAGGAGCGGCAGCGCCTCGACGAGGGCCATCGCGTGCGAGCCACCGCCGAAGCGAAGGAACGGAACGCACGGCTGCGCAGCGGCGTCATGGGCCTGTGGGACCGTCTGACGGGGAAATACGGCAAAGTCCGAACGCAGAATGAAGCGGAAGCCGCCGCGTGCGTGCGGCGCGACCGCGCGGAGCGGCATGGCCTGGTTACGGGACAGCTCGCGCAGCGTCGCGACCTTCAACGCGACATCCGCGCCGTGCGTGACCACCTTGCCTCACAGGTTCAGGAACTGCACCGCGACCTGTCGCGCCAGCGCGAGGGCCCTCAGCAATCCCGCGTGTCGCTGCGCCGGACGGAACATCCGCGCGGAATGTCGCGCGGACGCGGGCCGGAACTTGGCCGGTAAAGGCGGCTTACGCCGCCTCCTTCCGATAGCGCGCTACGCCATCCAGCCGCTTGCGCGCCGTCGCGCAATATTTCTGCTCAACGTCGATGCCGATAGAGCTGCGGCCTTCCAAAGCTGCTGCAACGCATGTGCTGCCCGAACCCGCGAAGGGGTCCAGCACGATGCCCCCTATCGGCGAGTATGCCCGGACAAGCGGCGTTAGGATGCTGACGGCCTTCTCAGTCGGGTGCAGCCTGTTGCCTGTGTATTCCCACTTCATCACGTCCGGCACTGGCACTTTCGGCCATACCGGTTTGCCCTTCGCCAGCAGATAGGCGGATTCATGCCGGTACTCGGTATGCGCCGCGCGTGACGCATAATTTTTCTCCCAGACGATATGGCCCACCGTCCGGAATCCCGCTTGCGCCCATGCCTGGCTGAACTGCGCTATCTCCACCCATCCGCAGAACACGACGCAATAGGTGTTGTCCTTCAGAACGCGGAACATCTCCGGGAAAGCCGGGAGCACATTCTGCGCATCGTCGTCATTGGCGATGGTCCGGCCCATCCTGTCCCGATAGTTCACCAAATACGGCATATCGGTTAGGACCATATCCACGCTGCCGCTCGGCAGGCGCTTCAATTCCTCGGTCGCGTCTCCGCAGATGATTTGATTGGTAAGTGTCATTTTCTTCTCTCCTTTGGGTTTGGGTTGCAGCTGCTGCTGAACCCTTGCCCTTCGGCGAGAATGGGGGTGCAAGCGGAGTAAGAGCCTTCGCGGGGAACCGGCTGCACGAAAGGCACTGGAGGAAGCTGGGCGGAAGGACTCTTCGCAGCGCGCCAGGGGCAAAGCCCCAAGCCTTCATGCGTTAGCGATCGTCACCGCATGGCCGAGACTACAGGCTCGGTGAGCGGACGCGAGTAGAGCGCGGCCCGGAGGGAAACGCGGTTAGTCCTGAAATGCTATCGGCCGCCAGTCAGTCACGCTGCTTCGGATATGAGAATGGCTCACGCGGAATATGTCGCAACTCCGAAACACCGAGCATTCGTTGATGACTGGCTTCCGGGGTGCTCCCACGTATGGCGGTATATTCTCCGATATACCTACCCACCAGCTTCCCTAGAGCGGTTTCCATTCATTCTGGTTCATAGCCGCAGGATCTGAAGTAGTTTGCGCACTCGTTGGGCTTGAACAGATCGACCAGCTTGCCGATCAGGTCCCACAGTCCGCCGACGGTGCGCTCGCCTGCTTTTCGGAGCATGGCCTTGAGGCGCGAGAAGGTCTTCTCGATCGGATTGAAGTCGGGGCTGTAGGGCGGCAGGAAGCGTAGCGATGCGCCGGCCGCCTCGATGAGCATCTGCACCGATGCGCGCTTGTGGCTCGACAGGTTATCCATGATGACGATGTCGCCGGGCCGCAGTTCCGGCACCAGCACCTGGGCGACATAGGCTTCGAACCAGTCGCCGTTGATTGGCCCGTCCAGCACCATCGGCGCGACCATGCCGGTCATGCGCAGGCCCGCAACCAGCGTGGTGGTCTTGCGATGGCCGTGGGGATATCCCATCCGCAAGCGCTCGCCCTTGGCACAACGGCCATGGCTGCGCGTCATGTTTGTCGCGGTCCAGGTCTCGTCGATGAAGACGAGGCGTTGCGGATCGAGATCGAGCTGACCGTCGAACCAGCGCTGACGCTGCCTCAGGACGTCGGGGCGACCTTGCTCGATCGCGTGCCCGGTCTTTTTTTCCGCGTGATCCCGTGACGTGTGAAGAAGCGATGCAACGTGCCGATGCCAACCGAAGCGCCGCGCTCGATCAGACGCGCCTGTATCTCAATGAGGGTCATGTCGGCCTGCTCGGTCAACAAGTCGCGGATAAATGCCCCGTGCGCCTCGATCTTGGCTGAGTGCCGGTCTCCGCCGCGGGGCTTGGCAATCGCCTGTCCATGCTCCAGCGCCAGTCGCCGCCACCGGATCGCACTCGACACACTGACACCAAAACGACCTGCCGCTACTCGGCAGCTCAGCCCGCCATCAATCGCGGCAATTACCCTGTCCCGAAGATCCTGTGAAAGCGATCGAGCCATCCATGCCGGCCTCCTTCGCCAGCAGACAGCGTGAATCACATCAGCCCCCCAATGGGAATCCCCTGCGATTCAATTCGTGTGGAAACCGCTCTAGCTTGCGATCCAGATTTTCAAATGCCTGGCGATCATTGCAGAACCAATAATGCTTACCCCATCCGTCGATCATACCGTCGACGCGCTTCAAGGTACTCGCGAACGAGTAGGGTCTCTCGAATTGTTGCCCGTGCTGAACGCCTCGCATTGCCTTCAGGCTTTCATCAAAAGCCGTCTTCACTGAATTACAGATTTTTGCTTGCGCTTAGGAGCCAGGCCGCACGGCACCGGGGCATATATTGATGCCAAGGAAATCGAAGCCCTCTTCTATTGGAGCGCCGCCTACGGAACTCTTTTCGGGAGACAACTCCATCCCCAGTGTGGCGAGTATCTCCTTCGCTTTGCGCAGCCGGGCATTCGCGGCCTTCTTTGAGGGAGCTAGGATGATAAAATCATCGATATAGCGTATACAGCGACAGTCCCCCTCATTCAGCACACGGTCAAATTCTGCAAGAATGATATTGCCGAGCAGAGGAGAGAGCGAGTTTCCTTGAGCTACACCGATATCCTCTATCGGGAAATCAGTAGCTTTGTCTCTGAGCTGCGCCATGTTCGAAAGCTCAACATCGATGGCGCTGCGGAAGAGCGATATCAGCTCGTCATCTTTGACTGCCTCTGCAATAATCTTTGTAACCGCGTCTTTGGAGATACGAGTGAAGAATGATTTGATGTCCGCGCTGGCAACGTAACGGGCACCGTCGCCAATCTCGGAGAGCACTGCCTTTATAGCGGCGGGCACAGCAGAAACCGCTTCGCTGCGTTCCCTCTTTATCCGCTCGGACGCTCGTTCACCTCTGATGCCACCGAAGCTGAAAGGGGTTTTGATGAAGGGTTGAAGACCCGAGACGTCCATCAGAACATTTAGGATTGCTCGCTGTACGATACGGCTCTCGACCGGGGCCAGGACGATTGGTCTAAACTTCCCTGTCTTTTTTCCCTGAGCGTCGGTCTTCGGGATTGGCACTCCCTTTGCCGGTTCAAATTTGAACGTGTTATGCCCGAGCCTGCTCTTGATCGAGCGCAGGTTGCTTGGTGCATCTTCAGCGAACGTCTCTAGCTCAAGCCGGACTTCTTCTGATTTCGAAGTGCGGCCATTCCTCTGAATCACGCTCCATGCGCGTTCGAGATTCCTCTGGTTCCTAACAGCTTTGATGAGTTCTGATGCCAAGCGTCTTTGGGGTCCTGTCGATTCACCTCACCCGCCTGACGGAGCGCTGACATCCGCAGCGGAACCTTTCGGCCCTTGCCGCACAATCGGGGCGACGACTTGCGCCATCGCCTCGCCGTAGCAGGTCCGCTCGCTCTCGACGGTCATCCCGCCTGCCGCGCTGCCCGCTAGAGCCAGCGCGAACATGTTAGGAACATCAACGGGACCGCGTCAAGCGCGAACCAGTACTATCCACAGCTTCCGCATCAGCGGCCGAGGCGGGAGGCTGGCTAATGTCATCGAAAGCGCCTCCCGGAGTATATTAACGGCGCAA
>CBIHKY010000147.1:0-6424 GCA_966205705.1 uncultured Alphaproteobacteria bacterium | reverse complement strand
TTGGCTGCCACGCGCATGGCATCATTCTCGAACCCATCGGCAGGATTGCCCGGCCCTATATAGAATTTCCAGGCTTGTTTGCCGCTTTCGGCATCATAAGCAGAGACGAACCCACGTGATCCGACGTCGCCGCCAGCATTGCCAATAATTACTTTACCGTCAAAGACGCGTGGCGCGCCTGTGATGGACAATGGGAGACGTCTGTCGAACGTCTGCGCTGTCCAGACTTCTTTACCAGTCTTTGCGTCGAGGGCGATGAGCCGACCATCGACGAGCGCGACATAAATTTTGCCATTCCACAGCGCTACGCCTCGATTGCGATCCCATACGATCGCCTCGCTTGTGCGCCCTTGCGCTGCTGGATCAAATGACCAAATCCGGCGCCCAGTGCGCGCGT
Source organism: uncultured Alphaproteobacteria bacterium (assembly GCA_966205705.1). Taxonomy (GTDB): domain Bacteria; phylum Pseudomonadota; class Alphaproteobacteria; order Sphingomonadales; family Sphingomonadaceae; genus Sphingobium. The sequence continues at coordinate 6,027 of CBIHKY010000147.1, read as the reverse complement.
CCACGGCGAAAACTACACCCCAGCTTCCCGTCGCATAGATAATTCCGTTCGCGACGAGAGGAGTGGCTTCCATTGCGCCTTTTGACGGCAGATCCAGTGACCAGGCGAGGCCGAGCCTGGAGACTGTTTCGAGGTTGATGTCCGCTAAAGGACTGAAGCGGTCTTCTGCATGCGTACGCCCGTGGCTCAACCACTCGCCTGTGGCTGCAGAACCGCCAAAGATGGTGTCATCACCTTGGGCAATCTCGTCGGAGCGAGCGCTGAAGGCTGTCAACGATACAAGGCCAAGAGAGGCGAGGGCAAATATTGTGTTTCTCATGCGGTGCTCGGCGCCCATCTATTTGTGTTCAAATGCCGCTTAGCGAGAGCGGAAGCGACCGAATACGCCGACCGCTCGCGGCGAAAATTGCGTTGGCGAGCGCCGGCGCGATGCCAGGCACGCCCGCTTCTCCGACGCCGCTCGGCTCATCCTCGCTCGGAACAATATCTATTGTAACGGGAGGGGCAGCATTCATCCGCAGCAGCCGGTAATTTTGGAAGTTCGTAGGCGTCATGCAGCCATCATCCACTGTCGCCATTTCTGCAAGTGCAGCAGAAAGGCCGAACAGGATGCCACCCTCCATCTGCGCGCGAATGCCATCGGGGTGGATCGGTCGACCGCAGTCAATTGCAGCCACGACCCGCTTGATAGCGAGCGGTTGTTCTGCTGGCATGGAGACATGAACGACCTGCGCAACGAAGCTCCCAAATCCCCAAAGCGCCGAGATTCCCAAGCCTTCCCCGTCTAGGAGTTTCCTTCCCCACCCTGCTTCAGCAGCGGCCCTTTCCAAAACGTGGATTAGCCGCGGCTGATTGATCAGTCCGAGGCGAAATTCGAGTGGATCCGATTTTGCGGCGAACGCGAGCTCGTCGATGAAGCTTTCGATTGGGAATAGCGTCCGTGCCCGCCCCACACCCCGCCATGACCCGGTGCGGACGCCGCTTTCAGCACGGTGAAAGGATAGATTTCGCACTGGCAGGCGATAGGGTGTGTCGATAGCGGACTGGATGGCGCCAAGGTCGACGCCATCTTTGAACAAGCGCGCATCGACCCGCGCGAAGACTGAGGAGCCTGCAATTTGATGGCTCCAACCCGCCGGGTGGCCCTGATCATCCAGAACTGCGGACAGTTTGTCGAGATAAGCCGGTTGAAAATAGTCCTGACGGAAATCTTCTTCCCGGCTCCAGATGAGCTTGACCGGCCCGGTGACTTTGCGCGCAATTTCGACTGCACGCAGGACATAGTCGGTGTCCAGCCTCCTGCCAAATGTTCCACCCATCGGAAAATTGTGCAGCGTGACCTGTTCGACCGGGAGATTGAGATGTCGCGCCACAGCTTCTCGCGCAGGCCCCGGCACCTGCGTGCCTGTCCAGATTTCACAGCTGCTGGCCGTTACGTGCGCGGTGCAATTGAGGGGTTCAATCGGAGCATGGGCAAGGAAGGACTGACTATAGGTCGCACTGATCTTCCGCCCTTGCGCCAACGCCGCTTCATGGTCTCCAGCTGAGAATGCCATAGCACCTGGCGCCTCAAGTGCTGCTTTTAAGTCTTGCTCAACATCACCTTGGCTCTTTGCCGCCGTTCCAGCGGACCATGTGACTTTAAGTGCTCGTGCTGCACTTAACGCTCGCCAACTATCTTCCGCAATCACTGCAACAGCGTCGCCGAGATTTATAATGCGGAGCACGCCGGGGAGATCGTTGGCTTGCACCTCGTCGATCGCGAGAGCGCGGCCACCAATAGCGGGACTAGTGATGATCGCAGCCACGTTCATCCCCGGAACCTCTACGTCGATCCCGTAGCGGATGCTTCCGTTGACGATCGATGGCACGTCAACGCGGCGCGCGTGGTGACCGATGATACGATAGGCGTCCGGCTTTTTCAGTTCGACATTCTCCGGCACTTCTAGGGCAGCGGCAAGGTCGACAAGGTCGGCATAGGTTGCGTGACGTCCACTCGGGAAATGGCGCACGACGCCATCTTCCGTTTCGAGTTCGCCCTCTGCCACGCCCAGCTTCAGCGAGGCAGCTTTCACTAGCATTGTTCGCGCGGTCGCACCCACATGCCGCATTGGCTTCCACACCAGTCTGGCAGAAGAAGAGCCGCCGGTGGCTTGTCGCCCGTTGATGCCAAAACGCGCCGGATCTGCTGGAGCCTGTTTCACCACGATGCGGTCCAGCGGAAAGTCGAGCTCCTCGGCCACCAGCATCGCAACCATCGCGCCCACACCCTGCCCCATTTCACTCTGCCCAAGCAGGATCGTAGCCCATCCCGTTCGACCCAGATGAAGCCACGGTGTTGGAGAAAATGTCTTGCCGGTCCGCAGGGGGGCGGCATGTGAAGATGTGCCGCCGCTCAAGCCAAGAGCAAGGCCGGACGCTATGGCAAAGCCAATGACTCGCCTGCGCGTGACCTTCCCGACATCCGTCATGGCAATGGTGCGTGACGCATCCGCCACCGCGCGCTTGCCTCGCTGAAAGGCGTCATTGCTCACTCACCCTGAGCGCCGCGAAGTGCATTTGCGTACCGCGCAGATGAGCCATCCATCAGTGTCTTTGCGTCGTCGGCGAGCATGAAGCCATCCTGCACGAGCTGCACAGTGGCCTTCCGCATCGCCGCCACATAATCGCCCTCAGTCGGGTAACGCTCCTCAACCGACAAGCGCGGATCGCCATTTTTAGAACGCGCAGCCTTGGTCGGTGCGAACGGCATATAGGAACCCGTCGCTGGACAAAGCCCCGCGCCATCCAGGGCCGGATTCCAGCCAGTATAGGTCGCAAGCGGCACCATCAGCTCTGCGGTCCGCACGCCGGAAGTGACATTTCCATCCGTATCCCGCTTGGGCTGAAAATCTGGGTAGCTCAGGCCAACGATAGGATCGCCAGAGCTTGGATCGGTGAAATGGAAATGCTGGAAGCTGTAGTTCGTCTTCATCTGCGGGATCTTGGGGAAGCTGTTTTGCGCCTCTGCCACGCTTATCAGCGTCCCATCTGCCCGCATCGGATGGCGGCTGGCAGGTGGCGCGCGACCTGACGTGACCCAATCATCGAGAGCGAGCACCAATCGCCGCATTGGCTGCGCGTAGGGCAGGGGGTTGCTCAAATTCTGGCACATGCCCGGTGCGGCTTTTTTGGCAGGGCCATGCTGCGTGCCAGCAAACAGATAGACGCGCACATTATCCGGGATCGTCACGTCTTTCCCAAGTGTATCCGTATAAAGCAGGCTTGTGGCGAAGGAGAGTTCTGCTTCCGAATCCGAATGGATGATTTTGGGGCAATTGCCCTGCGCAGCACAACGCATCAGCACCCCGTCGAACCGGCGGCTGATTGGATCGTACAGCGTCTTATAGGTGAAGGGAAACGCACCATATTTATCGCCCGGGGTTGCGAAGGGTTCGTTCTGCGAGTTCAGACTGGCGCCGGAAATATGGATATAAGCGCCGTCGATAACCCGCCGCCCCCGCTCGTCATCATTGAACAGATAGACCAGCGTCTTGACGGTCCGCCCGGTCTGAGAGGCGCCGAATGCAATGGTCTTCTCGATTGGTTCGCGGCCAATTTCCGCGAGCGGATTGCCGTCCTTCTCATAGCGCAGGAAGGACATCAGATCGCGCATTGAGGCGAGCGCCAGTCCGTAAACAAACGGATCCTTGGCTTCATAAACGAACTCGACAGGCGCGCTGCTTCCAGCGGGGCGGGTGATTGCCACCTCAAGATCGTTCACATAGCGCCAGCGGCTGCCATCCTTGAGCGGCGCGTTGCTGCCGGGAAGACGCAAATAGCCGCTTGCATCGGTCCGGTCGGCGGCGGGATAGGTCAGATGGATGCGGCGATCAGTTCCAGCAGAAGCAAAGCCTTCACCGGCGACGATGTTTGCCGTGATCGGCCGGTCATTATCGCCTCGCGCAATTGGCAGACGCGCTTTGAGGCCCTGCGGCCCGGGAAGGCGACTGCCATAACCGACATTCATTGCTGGCACGTCTGCACGGGGGTAGTCAGGCTGCCAGCCGCTGAAGACGAGGGTATAGCCATGATTAAGCAGAAACCCATCGCCAGCGCCTTCCGGCGCGTCGAGCGATGTAGATGATGGGTTCTGCAGATAGCCAAGCGACAGTGGCCGCCCACGATTGACCGGCTCGAAGAATAGCCGTCCATTGCTTGCCTGCGGATTCTTTGGTCGCAGGATGCGAATGTCGACGTTCAGTTCTACCATGCCATTCGCATTGCGTGGCGCGCGCTGCAGATTCTTTATCGTGGCATTGACCGGCAACTTGGGATCAATCTCGAAATAGGCGATGCCCTCGATCAAGTCGTAGCTGCCGACGTTACCGAAGGTGCGTCCGCCAAATGCAGGTTTGATCTCAACGATTTCGATTTGGCTGACGCGGGCTGATGCCGGGTCCGCTGTTGCGGTCGCAACGGCAACGCCTCCGAATGCGAGCGCGCTTAAAAATTTCTGCATTGTTTGTCCTCGTCCTGGATCGAACGCTTAAGATGTTGGGCGTTGGCATCGAGTACGGCGGCGACTGCGATGCACGGCCGCCGCGCAGTTGCAGTTTAGCTATCGCTTACCAGCGAACGCGAACGCCCACGGTCATGTAGCGACCCATGATATTCGCGACCTGCGCATCATATGGCAGGTTGCCGTTGATCACGATTGGAGGGTCCCGATCAAATAGGTTCTGGACATCCAGGCTGAACGTCACATTCGCCAGCGACATTGCGTTGGGATCCTCGATTACGTAACGAAGGCTGAGGTCCGACGTGAAATATGCCGGTACGCCCCGCGCAGGCGTGATGGAATCGTTCAGATAGCCTTTTTGGTAATTGAAGAAGAGATTGCCGGAGAAGCCGCCATTCTCATATCCCAATGTTCCGCGACCTTTGAGAGAGGTCGGGTTGTTGATCGTATCGAGATCGTCTTCCAGCACACCATTTGGGGTGATCGCGCGATTATAATTAAGGAAGTACGCGCCCGCCAAGCCGAGGTTCACTCGTCCGTTGCCAGCATTGATGGAATAGTCGAGCGTGCCTTCCAGCCCATCCGTCTTCAAGCGGCCAACATTCACCTTACGCCCATCGACAAAGGCGAGGATCGTTGCAGGATCTTCCTTCACGCCGGTGTAGAAATAGGGTGAGTTTTGCCAGAAGTTGACAAGCGTGGCGCTCGGGTTGCGCACGACCAGATTGCCCAGCAACGCTTCACGCGCCGGCGTAAGCGCCAGTGTGTCGGAGCCGGGACCTTCGATCCGGTCCTTATAATCAACGTTAAAATAGGTGATCCCGAATTTCAGCCCTGGAATGAAATCGGGCTCAAAGTCTGCGCCCAACGACCATGTCGTTGCCCGCTCAGGTCCAAGTTCGAGGTTTGAGCCGCGCACCCACAATGTCCGCGTCTGGCCGGAAGGCGATCTTGGATCGGTGAAGTCCTGGAACGCGATCGTGAGGACCGAGGGATCAATATCCGAAAGCGTCGGCGCCCGGAAGGATTTGCCGAACGTGCCTCGCAGTGACAGGCCAGATACGGGACGGTAAGTCATGGAGAGCTTGGGATTAAACGTGGACCCAAAATCGCTGTAGTCGTCATATCGCCCTGCAGCTGCCAATGATAGTTCTTCAATGCCCGGCATGCTATTTGAACTGCCCACCAGCGGCACATACAGCTCGCCATATACCGACTTCACACTCCGTTTGGTGATGCTGGGCCGGTAACTGATTACCGACACGTCAGCTGTATTCGCATTGTCACGGAAATAGCTGTTGAGATCGTGCGCCTGATACTCACCGCCGATTGCAAAGCGAACGTCTCCGCCGCCGATCGCAAACAGGCTACCATCCAGCTTTAGGCCATAGTCAGTTAGCCGATATTCCGTGCCAATGTCACGAAAGCCGAGAATCTTTGCGAGCGTCGCAGGGTTGTTCTGACCGCCCGATCCGAATGGATTAAACGCGGTTGCTCGTGATGTGTCGCGCAATGCAGCTGTTAGC
>CBIHKY010000146.1:0-6439 GCA_966205705.1 uncultured Alphaproteobacteria bacterium | reverse complement strand
GCCGCCTCTGCTGGAAGCCCTGCGCGCCGCGCTGGCGCCGGAGGGGCATAGGGGACAGATCAAAGCCGACTGGTTAAGCGATTAAAAAAACAAGGCTTTCGCGCGCAATGCTGGTGCCCTGGACGATTGCGCTCAGTCGCCGTTGGCATCAACCATGAAGACCGTCGGCTTGCCGCGCGAAGCCGGGTCCCATCCTGCCGACAATGCCGCTCGCACCCCGCGCGCGGCTATCGCGTCGTTGATGTGCAAACGCCCCTGCGGCAATCCTTTCATCAGGCGCTTTGGTGTCGGAAATTCCAGCAAAGCTTCGCGTTGCATATCTCTCTGGCGCAAAGAGACCGTCATGCCCTTCCAGCCATCGGAAGAGGATAATTGGGGGTCGCTAACGACTTCCCAGTCATATTTGAAACCATCGATTTCGACGGTGCCGCCGCGGCCTTGCATGTGAACCATCTGCTGCCCTTAGCATGTTAGGCGCAGCGCTCCAGCCATCACTTTCGTCACCGGGCGTTCTCGAACCCTTTATCTGCCATCGCCATTCTCCACCCCCTCCAAAAATTTGCAGTTTATGCTTACTTATGCGAGGGCAGGCCAAGCATCGCAGGGCACCCAGGCAGTCCTGAATTTCGCCGTCCCATGTCGTCGAGCGAGCGCTTGTGCGGAGGAATAAGATCAGGTCATGACGAACATAGTCGAAGGTCATGAGCGTGCGCAGCGCCTGTTGGCGAGCATCGCGCCGGACGTTCGCGCTGTGCAGCAGGCGAGGGGCCGTGCGCCCTGTCTTGCGCTTCTCACGATTGGGCAGCCCTCCTCGGCCATGGCTTATGCCGCGCGCATTACAGAATTTGCGGCGCTTGCGGGCGTCCATGTGAAGCCGGTGTCGGCGCCGCAAGGCTCGTCGCTGGAGCAGGTTCGCGCCGTGCTCAAGGCGCTCAATGCGGATGATGCCGTCGATGGCATTCTGCCGCTCGCGCCCTTTCCTGCGTCCGTTTCGCTCGCGCAGGTCGCGGCCTTCCTGTCGCCTGACAAGGATGTCGATGGGCTGACCGCGTATAATGCCGGGCAATTGGCATGCGGGCTTGAGGGGCTTTTCCCCTGCACGCCGCAAGCCGCCATCCTGCTGGCGGAGTATGCGCTGGGCGATTTGCGCGGGCTCAATGCCACGGTCGTTGGCGCCTCCGCCCATGTCGGCCAGCCACTGGCGCTGCTGCTGCTCCAGCGCGGTGTCACCGTCACCGTCGCGCATATCGACACGCGCGATCTCGCGGCGGCCTGCAAAAGCGCGCAAATTCTGTTCGTCGCGGTGGGCAAGGCAGGTCTGATTGGCGCATCCGCGCTCGCGCCGGGCGTCGTGATCATCGACATCGGAATCAATGTCGTTGATGATGGCAAAGGTGGGCGCCAGATAGTGGGGGATGTCGATCTTGAAGCCGTGCAGGGCATCGCCCAGTCCATTTCGGCTGTGCCCGATGGTGTCGGGCCGGTCACGACCGCGATGCTGATGGCGAACACGCTGCGAGCGGCGAAGCGGGGCATTGCGCTGGCTCCCTCCGGCGCATGATCTTATGAGAGCGGCCAAGTTGATATGAACTTGGGCCATGAGCAAACACATGACTGAATTGAATGAAGAGGTACTATCGTGGCGAGACTTCCCAGCGGCCTGCAACCCAAGGAAAAAATCCGCAAAAGCGTCAGCGCGCGCGCCATGCCGCCTCGCATCACCGATGATGAGCCCAAGCGCGAGCCGCGCACGCGGGATGCTGCTGGCACGCGCAAGAAGATCCTCGACGCCGCCATTGAAGAATTTGCCGAGCGGGGTCTGAGCGGCGCGCGGATCGATTCCATCGCGCATCGCTCAGGCGCCAATATGCGCATGATCTACCATTATTATGGCAATAAAGAGCAGCTCTACGTCTTCGTGCTCGATCATGTGTATGAGGATATTCGCAAGAAGGAAGCCGCGCTCAATCTGACGAACCTTGAACCGTTCGAGGCGATGATGAAGCTGTTCAACTTCACCTTCTCGCACTTCGCGGCCAATCCGCATGTCATCTCGCTGTGGACGGGCGAGAATCTCCAGCAGGGCATTTACCTCTCCACCTCCATGCGCGCGACGAAGCTGACATCGCCGTTGATGGACGCGATCCACAAGACGCTGGAGCGCGGTGCCGAGGAGAAGGTGTTCCGCGAGGATATCGATCCGCTGCAGCTTTATGTGTCGATGGTGGCGCTCTCCTATTTCCACCTGTCGAACGCCTACACGCTGTCTGCGATCTTCAATACCAACATCCAGTCGGAACGGTGGAAGACGGAGCGCCGCAAGCATGCGCAGGACATGCTCAGCGCCTATCTGCTGCACAAGCCGGATGCTGCGGCGAAATGAGTTCAGAATCGCATTGAGGCAGGTTTTGAGCCGAATGCGCTTATTGGCTCATGTTCGAGCGGGAAATATAAGGTACTGAAATAGCGTGATTAATTTATGATCCGGTCGACGGCAGGATGCTTGCCTTAGTAAGCAGTTTATGTATAACTATCGCCATGAAAGTTCATGTCATCTATGCCTATCCGCTCAAAACCGGTCTCGCTGTAGAAATCCACAAAACCGTCGTCAGCGCCCTCATCGAGGCGGGGCATGAGGTGGATGATCTTGATCTCTATGCGGAGAAGTTCGATCCCATCCTCAACGAGGAGGATCGCACGATCTACCATGATCTCGATATCAATCAGCGCCGCATCAAGCCTTATGTCGACAGGCTCCAGGCCGCCGATGCCGTGGTGCTCTGCCATCCGGTGTGGAACTTCGGCTGGCCGGCCATGCTGAAGGGCTATTTCGATCGGGTGTTCCTGCCCGGCGTCTCCTTCAAGATGGTCGATGGCACCTTGTCGCCCGGCCTCACCAATATCCGCAAGCTCACCAGCGTCACCACCTATGGCGTGGACCGGCTACGCGCGATCTATCTCATGGATCCGCCGCGCGCTAACGCCACCCGCTTCCTGCGCGTCGTGTGCAACAAGAAGGTCAAGACAGACTATCTCGGCCTTTATGGCATCAACAATATGACCGAAGCCAAGGCTGCGAAATTTCTGGCGAAGGTCCGCCGCAAGATGCTGGCCTTCTGATGATGAGCGATGGTGGCCACCCCGCAATCGAAAGCGCGGCCGCCGCGCCCATCGTCTCGTTTCAAAATGTCTCGCTGACCTTCGATACCGGCGTCGAGGCGTTGCGCGATGTCAGTCTGGATGTTGGTTCGGGCGAATTCATCAGCATTCTGGGGCCCTCGGGCTGCGGCAAATCGACGATGCTGCGCATTGCCGCTGGCCTCATTGATTATACCGATGGCAAATTGCTGGTGGATCGCTCGCACATCGCCTTCACCTTTCAGGATGCGACCTTGCTCCCCTGGCGCACCGTGCGCGCGAATGTCGAGTTGTTGCTGGAGTTGCGCGGCGTGCCCAAGGCCGAGCGCGAACGGATCGCGCGCGAAAAGATCGCGCTCGTCGGCCTCGCCGGGTTCGAAGATCAATATCCAAAGCATCTTTCGGGCGGCATGCGGATGCGCGCCTCGCTGGCTCGCGCGCTGGCGCTAGAGCCGACGCTGTTCATGTTCGATGAGCCCTTCGGCGCGCTGGATGAGATCACGCGCGAGCGGCTCAATGATGAAGTGCAGATGCTGCAGCTCCGCCAGAAATTCGCGGCCATGTTCGTTACGCATAGCGTTGCAGAAGCGGTGTTCCTGTCCAGCCGGGTGATCGTCATGTCGGCACGGCCCGGCCGCATCGTTGGCGTGTATGACATTCCTCTGCCATTCCCCCGCGATGCCGCAGTGCGCTTCTCGCCCGCCTTTGCCGAGCTGTGCGGCACGCTCTCTGCGGCCCTGCGCGCTGCGTCAGGAGAGGCCGCATGAGCCAGATGGAACATTATCCGCCGCGCCCTCCGCGTGGGCGGCCCAACCCCGCACGGCGATGGGCAGCGCGTCTCCTCCCACCGTTGCTGCTCGGACTGATCCTTGCGGCATTTTATGCCTATGGTCGTGCGGGGCTTGAGGAATATCGGCGCTTCCTGATGCCCGATCCCCAATCCATCTGGGATGGCGCCTTCGCGTCTGCCGTGGTGCGAGCGGAGCTTTTGCGAGCGGCAGGCGTCACCGCGCAGATTGCGCTCACCGGCCTTGCCATCTCGATCCCCGGCGGCATGCTGCTAGGCATCCTGATGTTCCGCTCCTTCTGGATCGAGCGGGCGGTGTCGCCTTATCTCGTCATTCTCCAGTCCATCCCGGTGCTGGCGATCATTCCTTTGCTCCAGTCGCTGCTCGGCTTCGGCTTTTTGCCCAAGGTGCTGATCGTGGCGCTGTTCACCTTCTTCGCGATCCCCACGACGCTGCTGCTCGGCCTGAAAAGTCTCGACAAGGGCATCGGCGAATTGTTCCGGCTGGAAGGCGCGAGCTGGCACACGACTTTGCTCAAGGCGGGCATCCCCTCTGCGCTGCCATCGCTGTTCGCGGGCATCCGCATCTCGGCGAGCCTGGCGGTGATTGGCGCGATCGTCTCGGAGCTGTTCTTCGTCTCGGGCGATGGCGGGCTTGGCCAGATGCTGGTCAACTCCAAGATCGATTTTCTGTATGAGCAGATGTACGCCGCGCTCATCGTTTCGGCGGCCATGTCGATTGGCGTCTATCTCTTCTTCGGCTGGCTGGGCGAAAAGCTGTTCTCGCACTGGCATGATTCAGCCGGAGCGCAGCGGTGAGATTGCGCGCCTGCATCGCGCTGGTCGCTGCTTTGGCGTCGGGCGTCGCGAGTGCCGCAGCCCCGGCGGGCAGCTTTGCCGCCAGCGCCTATCGCACGCCGCTTGCCACTATCTGCCCCAACCCGCTGATCGTGCAACTTGATTGGCTCCCCCAGGCTGAACATGCTGGCCTGTTCCAGCTGATCGGCGGACGCGGAAAAATGAGTCAGGGGCGCTATGAAGGCCCGCTCGGCGCCACTGGTATCAACATGCTCATCCTCGCAGGCGGCAAGGGCATCGGCCTTGGCGATAGTGAGACGGCGCTGTCCTCGCTCTACATGGGCAATAGCCGCGCTGGTCGTCGCCCCCATCTGGCGCTGGTCGATCAGGATAGCGCGATCATCTTCTCAAGCCGCTTTCCGGCCACCGGTGTTGTCGCGCTGCTGGATAAGTCGCCCATGGGGCTGTTCTGGGATCGGGCGACCTATCCCAGGGGCTTCAAGTCGGTGGCGGATCTGCGCAGCTTCGCCAGATCCGGGCGCGGCAAGATCTACCTCTCGACCACCCGGCGCACCTTTGGCCGCTATCTGCTGAACAATGGCATGCCCCGCGATGTCTTTCAGGAGGGCTATAATGGCGATGCCGAGACCTTCGTTCTGAACCGGGGCACATGGCTCAACCAAGGCAGCATCACCAGCGAGGGCTATCAGTTTGCGCATGGGCGCCGCTGGAACAAGCCGGTCGACTTTCTGCTGCTCTCGGACATGGGCTATCCGCTCTATCCGGGCATGGTTTCGGTCGCGACCAATCGCCTCAAGGAACTGACGCCGTGCCTCCAGAAGCTGGTGCCGCTGATGCAGCGCGCGCAGGTCGATTATGCGCGCCAGCCTGCCGAGGTGAATGACACGATCTTCCGCTTCAATGAGGGCGGCTTCAGCGCGCCCTGGTGGAAGACCTCGCGCGAATTGCTTGATGCAGCGGTGGCCGCCTCGCTCGAAAAGGGCATTATCTCCAACGGCCCCAACCGGACGCTGGGCGATTTCAACAAGGCGCGCAGTGATCTGCTGCTTTCGCGCTTGCGGCCCTCGCTCGATATTCGTGCCAAGCCCGGTGTGAAGACCGGCGATGTAGCGACCAACCGCTTCATCGACCCCAAAATAGGCCTGCGCTGATGACGATCCTGCTCGATGGCGATGCGACGGCGGCGACCTGCCGCGCGCAGATCAAGGCGCGTGCGCAGGCGAGTGCGTTCGTGCAGCGGGGCGGCCAGCCGTGCCTCGTCACCATCCTTGTCGGCGAAGACGAAGCGAGCCGATCCTATGTCGGCCGCAAGCATCAGGATTGTGTGGAGCTGGGCTTTGCCTCGCGCAGCATCGATCTGCCATCGGACGTCTCGCAGGATGCGCTTCTCGGGCTGATCGCGGGGCTGAATATCGACCCAGCCTGCCACGGCCTGATCGTGCAATTCCCGCTGCCCGATCATCTCGATCAGGCGGCGATCATCGAGGCGATCGATCCCGCAAAGGATGTTGATGGTCTTCACCCCCTCAATCTTGGCCGCATGTTGCTTGGCTATCCCGCGTTGCGGCCATGCACGCCCAGCGCCATCATCGCGCTGCTGCAAGCCTATGATGTGCCGCTGGCGGGCAAGCGGGTCGCGGTCATTGGCCGGGGGCTGCTCGTTGGCAAACCGCTGGCGGTGATGCTGGCCGATCC
>CBIHKY010000145.1:0-6540 GCA_966205705.1 uncultured Alphaproteobacteria bacterium | reverse complement strand
CGCTATTTGCTGCCCGGCAAAGGTGAGGGATTCATCTTCCTCGTCGCCTCGATCAGCCTGGTCGCCGTGATGCTGGGCGTTGGCGCGCTCATCGTGGTGATGAGCGTGATGAATGGCTTTCGCGCGGAATTGTTCGACAAGATCGTGGGGCTGAATGGCCATGCGGTTGTGCAGGGCTATGGCGGCAGGCTGGATAATTGGGAAGAGATCGCCGCCAAGGCGCGCGCGACCCCGGGTGTGACGAGCGTCACGCCCCTCATCGAGCAGCCCTTGCTCGCAATCTATAATGGCCGTGTCGAGGCCGCGCTCATCCGCGGCATGACCGAGCATGACATTCGCGACAATGATTCGCTCAAGACCAAGGTGCTCGGCGGATCGCTTGACGCTGTGCGCGCAGGCAGCGGCAAGGTCGCCATCGGGTCGCGCCTTGCAGCATCGCTTGGCGTAACGATCGGGCAAACAATCAGCGTGCTCAATCCGGCGGGGCGCTCTACGCCGTTCGGCACGGTGCCGCGGCAAATCCCCTATGAGATCGGCGCGATCTTCGAGATCGGCATTTATGATTATGACAAGGCCTTCATCATCATGCCGATGCAGGATGCGCAAACCCTGCTGCTGATGGGCGACAAGGTCGGCATGGTCGAATTGAAAACGAGCGATCCGGACAAGGTGGGCGAGTATCTAGCGCCCCTTGCCAGCCAGGTTGAAGGGCAGGCGCAAGTTATCGACTGGCGGCAAATGAACGCCAGCCTGTTCGAGGCCTTGCAGGTGGATCGCGTCGTCTCTTTCGTGATCCTCTCGCTGATTATCCTGGTCGCGGTGTTCAACATCCTCTCATCGCTCATCATGCTGGTGCGCGCCAAAACGCGCGATATCGCCATTTTGCGCACGATGGGCGCGACGCGGAGCAGCCTGTTGCGCATCTTCGTCACCGTCGGCCTGTCCATCGGTACATTGGGCACAGTTGCCGGTCTGGCGCTGGGTGCGGTGATCCTTTATTTCCGGCAGGGCATACTCGATGGCGTGCAATTCATGACTGGTCAGCAGATCTGGGATCCCTCAGTGCGCTTCCTCACCGCGCTGCCATCCAAGCCCGATCCGGTGGAGATTATTGCGATCACCATCATGGCGATTGGCTTCAGCTTCCTCGCCACGCTCTATCCAGCCTTCAAGGCCGCCAATACCGACCCTGTGCAGGTGCTGCGCTATGAATGATGTGCTCGCTGTCAGCGCGCTCTCGCGCAGCTTCACCCAGGGCGGTGCCAAGATCGACGTGTTGCGCGGCGTGGACCTCACGGTCGCACCGGGCGAGATCATCGCGCTGCTGGGGCCATCGGGATCGGGCAAGTCCACCATGCTGCAGGCCATCGGTCTGCTGGAAGGCGGATTCGGCGGATCGATCCGCCTGTGCGGCGTGGAAGTCGCCAAGGAAAGCGGCGATGGGCGCACGACGTTGCGGCGCGAGAAGCTGGGCTTCGTCTATCAGTTCCACCATCTGCTGCCAGACTTTAGCGCGGTGGAAAATGTGATCCTTCCGCAGCTCATCCTTGGCAAGAGCATGGAAGAAGCGCAGCAGCGCGCAAGCAGCCTGCTCGGCAGTCTGGGGCTGGGGCATCGGCTCGAACATAAGCCAAGCCAGCTCTCCGGTGGCGAGCAGCAACGCGTCGCCGTGGGGCGCGCGCTCGCGAACCGGCCTGCGCTGGTGCTGGCGGATGAACCGACCGGCAATCTGGATGAGCGCACGGCAGATGTGGTGATCGATGAATTCATCCGGCTCGTGCGCGATCAAGGCTCTGCCGCCTTGATCGCCACGCATAATGAGCGGCTCGCGGCGCGGATGGACCGTGTGGTGCGCCTGCAGGATGGCGTGCTGGGCTAAGCGCAGGTGCTGATCACTGCTCTCGTGCGTTCGATAAGAGAATAGAACCACATCAAGGAGCGACCCTATGGCAACCATCGTAATCGCAGGCGCCAATCGCGGCATCGGGCTGGAACTTGCAAAGCAATATGCTGCAGATGGCCATGACGTCATTCGCGGCATGCGCGGCGTGGATCAGGCTGATCCGCCCTTCGGCACCACCATCGCGCTCGATGTTTCCAGTGATGAGGGTGTGGCGCTGTTCGCGGCGGGTCTGGGCGATAAGCCGGTCGATCTTCTGATCGCCAATGCTGGCGTGATCGGGCCGGAGCGGCAGAGCAGCACGGATATGGATTTTGACGGCTTTCTCAAAGCGCTGGACGTGAATGTGCTGGGCCCGTTGCGCGTTGTGCAGGCCGTGCTGCCCAATTTGCGCAAGGCGAAGGATGCCAAGCTGGCCGTCGTTTCCAGCATGATGGGATCGATGGCGTCTGCACAGTCAGGCAGCGTCGCTTATCGTGCATCCAAGGCTGCGGTGAACAAGGTGGTGCAATGCCTGGCGACCGATCTTGCCAAGGAGGGCATTGCGGTCGCCTCCCTTCATCCCGGTTGGGTACGGACGGACATGGGCGGCGCTGGTGCGGATATCGATGTGCAGACGAGCGCTGCGGGCATTCGCGCTGTGCTGGACAATCTGGACGCCAGCAACAGTGGCAAGTTCTGGGCCTATGATGGCAAACAGCTGGATTGGTGACAGGGCAGGGCGGACAGCAAGTCCGCCCTCACATCTTTAATTATTAGCGAGCGTGGCAAGCTTGCCAGTGTCGATGCGCGCGGTTGCAGCTTTGAGCTCGTCAATGCTGCCCGCGTCGCCTTCGGCCTCGATCATGAAGCGCTTGGCGATCATCGTTGAGTAGGAGCCGCTGTTGGATGAGCGGTTCCATTTCTCGGTGGTCAGATTGCCATCGACTGTCGACGTGCGCTCAAAGCCATCCGCATTTTCCTCGTTCGACTCCACGCCGAACGCACCCGCCATACCGGCGATCGCGCCCATCGCCGCGATATCCGAGACTTTGAGTGTGATCGATTTGTCGCCTGTCGTATAAACCGCCTCGGCATGGCTCGCCGGGCCTGCCTTGCTGCTGCTGATCGAACTGCGCGTAAAGCCGCCGATGGAAGCGGGGAGCAATGCCTGCAAGGTCGCGGGCTCCACAGCCTTATGATTTTGCGCCTTTTCCATATCCTTGGTCGCAGCTTCAAGCTTGGCTGTATCGAGCGTGCCGATGCCCGGAATCGCGACTGACTCGCCATTGGAGCTGGTCACGGTGCCGCCTTCCATGCTGCCATAGCTTGCGCCGCCGACCAGACGGCCAACGCCTGCCGATATAGAGGCAATGATGATGTATATGACGATAACGCAAAGCACCGTGACGATGGTGTAGGTCAGCGCTTTCTCTGGCGGCACCTTCATCAGCGGTCCGGTGCCGAGGTAGAAAAGATAGAATGAGTAAAGCCCGACGATCGCAAGAAAGGCGAGGGAAGGGATAAGGCCGAAAATGCCGGCCAGCCAGCTCGCGGTCATCGAATAGACGACCAGCTTGAAGGCCGCGCGCGAATTTTCCTGTCCGCCAAATTTGGGCGCCAGCTTGTTGGTGATGAAGCTGATGATGAAAATGCCGACAAGCGACAGGATGAAGCCGATGATCGCCGCCGACAGACTGCCAGCGAGCGAGGGGCGGTAGGTCACGCCAAAGGCGCTGAACCCGAAAAGCTGCGAGCCAATCAGCTGAGCGACCGGCCCGATGGCGGCGAGCGGCACGGCATAGCGCGTGAAAATGTCACCGCTGGGCGTGGTCTCAGCCTCGATGACTGGCCATGCTGCCTTTGGTTGCAGGATGATTGCTTTGGCGCGATCGACGATCGACGGCGTGCCGCTACCCGTTGGATTAACGTCCATTTTTGCCCACTTCCCCTGTTCAAGATGTGCGATTTGACCATGTTCTGCTATCGCTGGCAAGAGACGGTAGCGCGGCGAGTTGAGTGGCCGCGCCCCAAAAGGGCAAAAGCCTGTGGGTAATTTGCGCTTCGGCCTTCCATCACGGGCAGAAGCGACCCATAACGGCACCATGCCGCATGCGCCTTACGTCCCTCTCCGCAATCTTTCGGCTTATACTCTGTTGGAAGGCGCGATTGCGCCGAAACAACTGGCTGCGCGCGCCAAGGAATTGGGTTTTCCTGCTGCTGCGCTGACGGATCGCAACGGGCTCTATGCCGCAATGGCCTTTTCCGATGCCGCTTCCAAGGCGGGCGTCCAGCCCATCATCGGCACGACGCTGGCCGTTGCGCGGCCCGATCGCCCCGCCAATGCGCCGCTCGCACTCGATTGGCTGGTGCTGCTAGCGCAGGACGAAGTCGGCTATGGCAATTTATGCGCGCTGGTGAGCATGGCGCATGTCTCCCGCCCGATCGAGGCGGAGGCGCATGTCAGCTTCGAGGCGCTTGGTGCCCGCGCACAAGGCCTCATCTGCCTCACCGCCTCGGGCGAGGGCGCGCTGGCCCGGCTGATCGCCGAAGATCAGCCCGATGCGGCGGCGACATATCTCGACCGGCTTGAGGCGATGTTCGATGGGCGGCTCTACATCGAGCTTTCCCGTGCTGGCGATGTGGTGATGGAGCGGGCTGAGGAAGCGCTCATCGATCTGGCATATGCCCGCAACCTGCCGCTCGTGGCAACGAACCCCGCCTGCTATGCGGATGCGGCCTTCCACACGGCGCATGATGTGCTGCTCTGCATCGCAAACAGCAGCTATGTGGAAAGCGACGACCGGCCCAAAAGCTCGCCGCAAAGCTGGATGAAATCGGCCGAGATGATGGCCGATATGTTCGAGGATCTGCCCGAGGCGCTGGCGAACACGCTCGTCGTGGCGCAGCGCTGCGCGGTGATGGCGCCCAAGCGTCAGCCGATCCTGCCAAGCCTTGCCGGTGACAAGTCGGGCGAGGAAACGCAATTGCGCGTCGATGCGATGGCTGGGCTTGAGGATCGGCTCGAAAAGCTCGGCATGACGGACTCGGCGCAACGCCAGCTCTATGTCGAGCGGCTCGATTTCGAGTTGAACGTCATCATCCAGATGGGGTTTCCGGGCTACTTCCTCATCGTTGCCGACTTCATCAAATGGGCAAAGCAGCAGGATATTCCCGTGGGTCCGGGCCGTGGATCGGGCGCAGGCTCGCTCGTTGCCTGGGCGTTGACGATCACGGGCCTTGATCCGCTGGCGCTGGGCCTGTTGTTCGAACGCTTCCTCAATCCCGAGCGCGTCTCGATGCCGGATTTCGACATCGATTTCTGCGAAACGCGGCGTGGCGAAGTGATCCGCTACGTGCAGGCCAAATATGGCCATGATCAGGTCGCGCAGATCATCACCTTCGGTACGCTCAAGGCGCGTGCTGCGCTCAAGGATACCGGGCGCGTGCTGCAGATGAGCTATGGGCAGGTCGATCGGCTCGCCAAGCTCGTGCCCAATCACCCGACCGACCCCTGGACGATCGACCGCGCCATGAACGGCTCGGCGGAATTCGTCGCGGAGTATAAGGCGGACAGCCAGATCAGGAAGCTGGTCGATCAGGCGTTGATGCTCGAAGGCCTGCCCCGCAACAGCTCCACCCACGCGGCGGGCGTGGTGATTGGCGACCGGCCATTGAGCGAGCTTGTGCCGCTCTATCGCGACCCCAAATCAGACATGCCAGTGACCCAGTTCGACATGAAATATGTCGAGACTGCGGGCCTCGTTAAATTCGACTTTTTGGGTCTCAAGACCCTCTCCGTCTTGCAACGCGCCGTGCAGCTGCTCGCCAAACGCGGCATCGTTGTGGACCTCGATACGCTGAGCTGGGATGATGCGGAGGTCTATAACCTCCTCAAGCGTGGCGACACGGTGGGCGTGTTCCAGCTGGAATCCGAAGGGATGCGCAAGACGCTCTCGGCGGTGAAGCCCACCAATTTCGGCGATATTATCGCGCTCGTGTCGCTCTATCGGCCCGGCCCGATGGATAATATCCCCCTCTTCGGCCGCCGCAAAAATGGCGAGGAGAAGATTGAATATCCGCATGCCCTGCTCGAGCCGGTGCTGAACGAGACTTACGGCGTTTTCGTCTATCAGGAACAGGTGATGCAGGCCGCGCAGATCCTCGCGGGCTATTCGCTTGGCGGCGCAGATTTGCTCCGCCGCGCGATGGGCAAGAAGATCAAGGCGGAGATGGACGCTCAGCGCGCCACCTTCGTGGAAGGCTGCAAGACCAATAATATCGAGAAGAAGAAAGCCAACGAGCTTTTCGACTTGATCGATAAGTTTGCGGGCTATGGCTTCAACAAGAGCCACGCTGCCGCTTATGCGCTGCTCGCTTATCAGACGGCATGGCTGAAAACCCATTATCCGGCGGAATTCTACGCTGGCTCGATGGCGTTCGATATCCACCAGACCGATAAGCTCAGCATCTTTGTGGATGATATGCGGCGCATGGGCACGGTGTGTCTGCCGCCGGATATCAATCGCAGCGAATCCGATTTCTCGGTGGAGCCGGACCCTGAGAACCCAGAGCGGCAAGCGGTGCGCTTTGCGCTGGGCGGCCTCAAGGGTGTGGGCGAGAAGGCGATGGAGACGTTGGTCGAGGAGCGCGTGCGGAGC